>JAVKSP010000029.1:0-30018 GCA_039583645.1 Solirubrobacteraceae bacterium | reverse complement strand
ACATGGATGTCGCGCGCAATTGGCCCCACGGATGACCGCGCGCCACGGGCGCGCGGGCCCCTATTCGTCGGACGCGAAGTCCTCAGGCGTGACGTGGTCGAGGAAGTCCTTGAACTTCTCGACCACCTCTTCGGTGTCCTCGACCTCGTGCTCGAACTCGATCGCGGACTCCGAGATCACCTCGTCGGCTGCGTAGATGGGGGCCCCGGCACGAACCGCCAGCGCCAAGGCGTCCGATGGGCGCGAGTCGATCTCGAACTCCCGACCGTTGACACGCAGGCTGATGGACGCGTAGAAGGTGTTCTCCCGCAGTTCGGTGACCGCCACGCGTGTGCACTCAACTTCAAGCTCGCCGAGCATGTCGGAGAGCAGATCATGGGTCATCGGACGCGGCGTCGAGGCGCCCTGGAGCTTCATCAGGATTGCGGCCGCCTCGGGGTGGCCGATCCAGATCGGCAGGAACTTGTTGTTCTCGACCGTCTTGAGCAACACGATCGGCTGCTTGCCGACCATGTCGAAGCTCACGCCGTAGATCACCATTTCCTGCACGCGCCACTCCTCGGTCGCTTCTCGGGCAAGTATAGGGGCGACCCGGGCCAGCCCCGTCGGGCCGGAAGCGGCATGGCACTCCCTACACTCAACGGCCGTGGCGGCTGCTCCAGAGCGCGTCAGAGGGCGTCCTGCACCCGGGGACGTCGAGCGTGTAGACGGCTCCGGCCCCAACGGGGCCGTGCTCGGCGTGCCCTGGATCGGAGGTCGCGGCTGGCGTGATCGGGAGCGTCTGAGCACCTGGTGGACGAGCGTCCGTTTCCCGGTCCTGTTCTACCTGGCGACGCGTTTGGCGCTGATTGTCATGGCCGTGATCGAAGGTCATGTCCGCGGCCACCCCTTCACGCACGAGCTCTCGAACTGGGACGGGCTGTGGTACCGCGAGCTGGCCAACAAGGGCTATCCCAGCTCCCCGCCCCCCCACCAGTCGACCCTTGGCTTCCTGCCCGGCTTCCCGCTCGTGATCTGGCCGCTCGCGCATCTGCTGATGGCGCTGGGCGCGGTCGGCGGCAATGCGCCGACCGCGATGAGCCTCGCGGGCATCATGATCTCGGGGATCGGGGGCCTGGTCGCGACCGTCCTCATCGACAGGCTGACCACGGGCTGGTGGGGGCCCTCCGCAGGCCGCCGCGCGGTGATCCTGTTCTGCCTCTTCCCCGGATCCGTCGTGTTTGCGATGGTCTACAGCGAGGGCCTCATGATCCCCCTGGCGATCGGTTGCATCCTCGCACTGCAGCAACGTCGCTGGGTGTTGGCGGGCATCCTCGCGGCGTTCGCGACGACGATGGAGCCCGACGCGCTCGTGCTGATCGTCGTCTGCGCCGTCTCGGCTTTGTTGGAGCTGCGGCGCCAAGGGTGGAGCCTCGTACAGGCGCGGAGGAGCCTGCTCGCGCCGCTGCTCTCCGTCTCGGGGCTGGCCGCAATGGGGGCGTTTTTCTGGGCCTGGACCGGCACTCCGCTTGCCTCTTATCACGCCCAGCACCGCTACTGGCACGAGAAGACCGACCCCCTGGCGCTCGTCCACACCGGACAGCGCCTGGCCCACCAGATCTCCTTCTCCCATTTCGACCACCCGCCGATCGACATGAATCTCGTTGTCGGCCTGGCAGGGGCGCTGTTGCTGGTGGTGCTGTGGGTGCTGCTCCTCAAGAGCTGGCGCACGGTCTCGATCGAAGCGCTGGTGTGGACGCTCGGCATCACCTTCCTCATGGTCACCTCGGAGTTCGTGCCGCCAAACCCGCGGCTGCTCTTCACAGCCTTCCCGGCGCTCTTGGTGCTGGCGCGCTACGTGAAGGGAAAAGGCTTCTGGGTGCTGGCGGTGACCAACGGCGTGCTGCTGCTGGGCCTCAGCTGGTGGACCTTCGTGGGCTGGGGGCTACGGCCCTAGTGGCCGCTGAGCAACTCCACGTGCACGGCGCTGGCGTAGCCGAATAGCCGCTCCGAGTGCCGAGCATATGCGTGTTCGAGCGCTGCGCGCAGGCGCACGTAGCGGTAGTAGTCGGTGCGTGCGACGCTCGAGCCGCCGCGCCTGCCCTGGTGGGAAGAGATGAACCACAGCCGGGGACAGCTCGCGGGAAGCGTCGCCAGCGTACGTGGGGAGGGCACGGCATAGTCCTCCACGAACGGGTGCACGCGGTTCCACTGCATGGCCGGCAACACCGGCCGCGGCACGATCGCGCCGGCACGCGAACCCGAGGCGAGGTAGTACTGGAACGCGTTGCGGCCATCGGCCGGATAAAACACCGTGCAGTCGCCGCCGGCGGCGTGCGCAAGCACGTATGCGGTGGCTCCCTGCCAGTCCTCAGGCGAAACGCCGTAGCTGGGCGCGAGTTGAAGCACGCGCAGCGCCAACAGGAGCGCGACTCCCGCGATCCCGAGCAGGGCGGGCAGGCGCGGCCGCGTTAGCGCCCACGCGACCAGCAGGGCCACCGCGGGGACGCAGTACAGCAAGTTGCGTGGCAAAAAGAGCGGCTGGGCTGCAAGTGATTCCGCCCACGCGAGCACCACCGGCACGATCAGCCACGACAACAGCAGCACGGGCCCGAACAGGCGCTGGCGCTTGGCGCTAACCCTGAGGCCGAGCACGACCGCGATCGCGACCGCGAGCAAGACGGCCAGAGTGAGCCCGAGCAGCACGGGAGTCGTGGCGGTGGCGCGCATGCTGGGCTCCAGTCCTGCGCCGGTCAGCGCCTCGAAGACCTGTTTGAAGTCGGTCAGCGTTGGGCTAGAGACCCACGCCAACTGCGAGGACCCCCGACCGAACGCGAGCAGCGCGAGCGGCACGCACAGGGCAGCGATCGCCACGATCCCGGCGCCGACCGACCGCCACCGGCGCCGCCACCAGAAGGGGGAGGTGACGAGTTGCGCGAGGATCGCCAGCGCGGCCATCAGGCTCATGTACATGGCGAGCGCGCTCACGAGTACGTAGGCCGCCCAGACGAACGCTCGCCCGCGCGGAGCGGGCCTCTCGCGCCCGTCGACGAGCACCACGAAGGCCAGGAACGACGCCGCTACGAAGGCGACCAGCAAGGCATAGCTGCGCGCGCTCTGGCCCCAGAAGACGAGCGGCATGCTGACCGCCGTCAGCATGCTGGCGATCAGGGCCCGTCTGAAATCGAACAGGCGCCGCGCGAGCGCACCCGTGAGCAGGACGGCCACGCCGATCGCGATCGCCGAAGGCAGCCGTAAGACGAACTCGCTGTCGCCGAAAAGGCCTACCAGCGCGTGCAACAGCACGTAATAGCCGGCCATGTTGCCGCCGTCGTGGGCGATCGCATGGTGCAGAGCGGCGCCGTGCTGAGTGACGATCGCGGAGGTGGAGGATTCGTCGAAGCCGAGGCTGCGGTCCGTGATGTCATACAGGCACAATCCCGCCGCGAGCAGGGCGGGACCGATCAGGGCGAGCGCGTTGCGCAGCCGGGCGGATGGCGTGGCGCCGTGTGGCACTGGCTCGCGCTGCGGCGGGCGCTCAAGCGAAGCCGAGACCTGCGTGCCCGTCACCGCGCGAGGCTGTCTGCGCCGGCTGCGAGCCGGCGTCTGCGCATTACCAACACCGTCGCGGCGGCCGCCAGCGCGTATACCGCCACCATCTCAGGCGCAGCCGCGATCGGCAGCAGCAGCTGGCCGCTGGCGCTGATGACGAGTGCCCCGATCACCAGCACGGCCGGCATTGCGGCGAACAGCGGGCCCTTCGGCGAGGCGGCAAGCAGCGGTAGGCCCCAGATCAAATACCACGGCCAGGCCGCCGGACCGAAGACGGCCGCCAGAACCAGGATCACGCCCACATACCGCACCAGCGTCTGCCGGCGCACGCGGTAGAGCAGCCACAGCCCGTAGATCGCGGTAAGGGCGAAGGTGACCTGTGCCGAGATATGAGCCAGTGTGTGTCCGCCGATAGCCACGCCCGCTGCGCGCAGCACCGATGCGACCGTATAGCCCAGCGCGGTCCCAGGCGTGATCGCCAGGTGCACCAGACCCGGGGTCGAAAACAACCCGCCGGAGATCCAGCTGAGGCCCACACCCGTCGCGGCACTGATCGCCGCCAGCACCGCGGCGAACACCAGCGCCGACTGCGCCAGCACGCGAACGCGATTCCAGTTGCCCTCGATATTCCACGCCCAGGCGACTGCGATAAACGCAGCCGCGGCGGCGGCGGGCGCCTTGATCGTCGTCGCCAGCGCGCAGATCGCGATTCCGAGCAGCGGCCAGCGCAGCGCCGCGGCGACCCCGACCGCCATCACGCCCGCCATGAGCAGATCGTTGTGAGCCGGCGAGACCAGCTGGAAGAGGACCAGTGGGGAGAGGGCCATCAGCCACACCGCGCGCCGCAGATCGCCCCCAAGCCTGCGCGCCAGCGGCACCAGCGCAGCGGCCAGCAGCGCTCCGCCGAGGATCGCCAGCAGCCGCACCAAGATCGCGCCCAGCACCAGCCTGTAGCCCGCCGCGCCCACCAACCAGCCGACGATCGTGAGGAACAGGGGCCCGTATGGGGCTGTCGTCTTGTGCCACAGCCCAGGGATCGCCTGGAGCATGTATCCGTGGCCGAGATGAGCCAGAACCGCGGGCGCGACGTGGTAGGGGTTGCGCCCCAGGTGCAGGATCGCGCCCTGCGCCAGGTAGCTGTAGACGTCGCGGCTGAAGAGCGGCGGCCCGAGCGCCAGCGGCACGCACCACAGTGCCCCGATCACCAGCAGGTGACGGACCCGCAAGGCGGGCGAGCGGCGCAACTCGTATCCGAGGCCCAGCCACGCCGCCATGAGCGCCGCCACGCCCGCGTAGAAGATCAGCTCCGTCGCCAGGTGGTCGGGGCCCAGCCGCGCCGAGAACCACCACCGCGGAACCGTGAACTTCCCCAGCAGGTGGGTGCCGGCCAGCGTCATGACAATCGACCCGGCCAGCCCCAGCGCAAGCCAGAGCCAGGCAGCCCACGCCACGCGGGGCACCTGCCCCACGCGCTCCACCTGCTGGCGCGGCCGGGCGGCCGCTCGATCGACGTTTGTGGCTGTCACGTTCATCGCGGGACGTCGCGGCGCCGCCCTTTTTACGGCGGCGGCCGGCGCCCGCCGGCTACGGGCGGGATGACTGCCTGATCGTACCTGCGCTCGGGGCTATTGAGCCTGGGCGGCTAGCTACGCGGTGGCGTCGGGGCCATCGGCCGGCGCGGTACCGGCTCCTCCGGTACCCACAGCCTCCCGGCTCCCTGCCGCCCGCCTGCTCGGCATGGCGCGCTCGGTGGCCACGGTTTCGCCATCGGCTGTCGTTGTCGCAGCGCGGCGCCTGCGCCACCGCCCGCCCCCCTCCGCGGGAAGGACGTCGCGTGCTGCGGTTATAGACACGCGTCCGATCGCGAATGCTGCGAAGAACAGCACGACCGCGCCCAGCAGGTAGTAGTAGCCCAGCCACTCGAACGTCTGGCGCACGTAGCCGCCAACGGGGTGGCCGGTCTGGATCACCCCGTGATTCCAGAGCCTTGAGACCTGGGTGCCAATCACGAACCACGCCGCACCCACAGCCGCCAGCCAGCCCGCGAAGACAGCGGTCACCCGGCTGCTGGCACCGACCAGGATCAGCCCGGCCAGGAGCACGGCCACACCGGGAAGGATGTCGAGCCATAGCCGGCCATAGGTGAAGTGCCAGGTCTGGTGATTGATGTAGGCGTAGCCGAAGTAGGGGCCGATGAACGGGATGATCGCGCCCCAGGCACCGAGCACGATGAGGCAGAGACCCGTGATCAGGCCGCGAGTACGCGGAATTGAGAGCGCCGAACGTCGCGATGTGGTTGTAGCTGTCATGACTGCTACCTCCTCCTTGTGCTACTTCCTCTAAATCCGCGCTACCCCTCTTTCGTGGGGGTAATCGGGTGGGAGTAATCGGTCGCGCTCAGGCCGGTACGCGAACCTTGAGCGCAGCCGGGAGCACGCTCACCAGCGCGGGAGTGCGCGCAAGCTCATCACCGTCGGCGTAGACGGCAAACGGGCGGTCCGCGTCGAGGCGGACCTGGTGGGCGCGCCAGATGTGCACCGTCGGCTCCTGAACATGCGTTCCGCGGAACACCTTCGGGGTGCCGCGGATGAATCTCGCGCGCGACGTGTGCTCGATCACCACCACGTCGAGCATGCCGTCGTCGAGCCGGGCGTCGGGCGCCAGGCGCATCCCGCCCCCGAACCGGCCCGTGTTCGCGGCGGCGGCCATGTATCCGGTGTAGGCGCAGGGGCTGCCGTCGACTTCGAGCTCGAAGCGCGCTGGGCGCCAGCGGGCGAGCCCGTACATCGTGGCCGCGAGGTAGACCGCGCGCCCGCCCACTCGGGGCGCGGCGTTTGCGATTGGCGTGACCTCGGACTCGAGCCCGATGGAAGCGTTGCCGAGAAACACTTCGCCGTTGGCCTGGCCGAGGTCGATCTGGCGCACAGCGCCGTCGATCAATACCTCGCAGGCGGCTACCGGGTCGCGCGGAATCCCCAGTACCGCCGCGAAATCATTGCCGCGCCCCCCGGGCAGAATCGCCAGCACGGCGTCGGTCCCGTGGAGCGCCGCCGCCGCGATACGGGCCATGCCGTCGCCGCCAAAGGCAACCACTTCTTCGCCTCTGTTGGCGGCTTCACGGGCCTTGTCGGCGGCCTGCGCGGCCGACTCGGTCGGCGCGATCTCTGCGTCGAGGCCGGCGTCTTTGAGTTTGCGCCTGATGCTGTCGAGCTTGCCCAGGCCGGCGCCCGCGCCCGCCGCGGGGTTGAACAGCACCATCAGGCGCCGGTGGGCGGTCATCCGGTCAGGACGCCCGGATTGAGGATTCCCGCCGGGTCGCACGTCGTCTTGAGCGCCTTGACGATTTCGGTTCCCAGCGGGCCGAGCTCGCGGGCGTAGTGCTCTCGGTGATCTGTGCCCACCCCGTGATGGTGGCTGATTGATCCGCCGGCCGCGAGGATCGCATCGCTCGCGGCCACCTTCGCCGAGCGCCACTGCGCCACCGGGTCGGCATGTTGCGCTGCCGCCACTGTGAAGTACAGCGACGCGCCCGAGCGATAGACGTGGGAGACGTGGCAGAGCACGATCGGTGGGGTACCGAGTTCGCCCAGCCTGTCCGTAATGGCGGTCTTTACCGCGGCGTAGAGAGGCTCGAGGCGCGACCAGAACGTGGCCGTTTCGAGCGTCTCGACAAGCGCGCCGGCATCCAGCATGGCGTCGCGCAGATAGGGGCCGCGGTAGCGGTCGGCGACCCACTGCGCCCCCGCCTCACGGTCGAGTACCGCGCCGAGAGCGCGCAGCTTCGCACCCGTCGCTCGGCGCCGCGCGGCAACCTCGGGCTCGCTGCCCTCGTAGCCGGTGATCGCAAGGCAGCCGGCGGGCCCGCCGGCGCCAAGGTGCGAGGGCCGCGCGAGGTTCAGCGCTGTCTCGGCCTCGTCGGAAAGGCGCAGCAGGGTCGGGAGGGGACCGTCTTGAGCCAGTTGCCTCAGCGCTTCGAGACCTGCGCTGAAGCAATCGAGATACCAGCCCTCGTACACCCGCGCCGCGGGCAGCGGCGCCACCTCCACCGTGACCGCGGTGATCACGCCGAAGGCTCCCTCCGAGCCGAGGAAGAGCTGACGCAGATCAGGGCCCGTGGCCGATTTGGGCGCCCTGCCAAGCTCGATCGTCCCCCGCGGCGTGGCCACGCTGAGGCCGACCACGCGTTCATCAAAACGCCCGTACCCCGCGGAGGCCTGGCCGCTTGAGCGGGTCGCGGCGAAGCCGCCCAGCGACGCGTACTCGAAGGACTGCGGGTAGTGGCCAAGGGTGTAGCCACGCGCGCTCAGCAGTGCCTCCGCGGCGGGGCCGCGCACGCCTGCCTCGAGGGTGGCCGTGCGCGATACCCGGTCAAGCGCAAGCAGCCGGTCGAGGCGTCCGAGGTCGAGCGCGAGCGTGGCCTGGAAGTCGTCGCGGCGCGGCTCGAGACCGCCCACCACCGAGGTCCCGCCGCCGAAAGGCACAACCGCCACACGTTCTTCACTGCAGATCTCGAGCAGCCCCAGAACCTCCTCATGGGAGGCGGGGGTGATGACCGCATCGGGGGCGGCTGAGGCGTCGCCGGCGCGGATCCGCAGCAGGTCGGGAGTGGATTTGCCGCGCGTATGCAGGATCCGGGCGCGTCGGTCGGTGCGCACGTGTACGTCTCCCACCACGGAGGCAAGACGGGCACGGGCTGCTTCAGGGAGGTGCCCCTCCGGCAAGCGCACCGCCTCGAACGCGACGGGCGGGACAGGACCGGCGGTCCCCAACGCGGCCCGCAACAGGCCCTGCGTCTGCGCCGACAGCTCGACCGCCTGCTCGGGCTCACCCCAGCCCGACCAGAGCATCGCTTCAGGCCCCTTGCGGCGCGAGCAGGCCCTCGAGCGCGCGCTGAAGCTCTTGCAGGAGCTCGTCGATCGGCAGCGTGTCGATCGTCGCAGCCGAGAAGACGAAAGACTGCACCATCAGCATGGCGGCAGCCGCGATGCCGCCGGTTGCGCCAGGCCGGATCGAACCATCGCGCTGGCCGCCGGCGATCTCGCTTTCGATGAGCTCGAGCGCGAGCCGCTGGGTCGCACCAAGTCGCTCGAAGACATAGGGCGCAAGCAGCTCCGGCTCGGAGGATCGAACCTTGCGGAAGAGCGGATTGGCCGGCAACTGGCGCGCTGCGCGCACCAGCAGCGCGATCAGCCGCTGGCGACCATGCCGCCACTCGCGCTCGCGCGCGATCCATTGGATGCGCGAGCCGAACTCGCGCGTCATCAGCGCGCGCACCACCGCGTCGAGGTCGCCGAAGCGGTTATAGACCGTCATGCGGCTCACGCCGGCCCTGCCCGCAATCTCGGAAAGCGTCACCCGGCGGACGCCAAAGTCGAGCACGGCCGCGCGTGCAGCGTCGAGGATGGCGCTCGCCATCGGGTCCAGCGGCTGCTGAAGCTCGGCCAGCGCGGCTTGCGACAACGGTGCCATTGCGCGCGGCACGGTAGACAAATAGACACTAGATGTCAATCTGTCTCTCGGTGAGCGCTCGTGTAGGCTCGGGATGGTGCCTTCGACGATGGAACTGCGGGCCGGCCAGCAAGCGATCGTGCGGCCCCTGGTGGCAGAGGACCGCCAACGCCTCCTTGACGCCTTCGATCGCCTCAGCGAGGAGTCGCGCTACCGGCGTTTCTTCGCGCCCGTGCAAGAGTTGAGCGCGGGCTCACTCGAATACCTGGTCGACATCGACCATCACGACCATGAAGCGGTCGTGGCGATCGATCCCGCTTCGGGGGACCTGGTCGGCGTCGCCCGCTACGTCCGGCAGGCTCCCGGCAGCGACCGAGCGGAGGCTGCGGTCGTGGTAGCCGACGACTGGCAGCGCCAGGGACTGGGCCGCGCGCTGCTCGAAAGCCTGACAAGGCGAGCGCGCGAGGAGGGCATTGCCCGCTTTACCGCGCTCGTGCAGGCCGACAACCGCCGCGCGCTGGAGTTGCTGGCCGAGATCGGCCCCACCAGCCGCTCGCTCGAGGGCGATCTCGTCGAGCTTGACATCGAGCTGCCCAAGGAGCGCCTCGGAACCCCGCTGGCTCTGGCGTTACGCGCGGCGGCCGGATCGGCGTGGGGCGTAAGGCCGCTTTCGGAGCGGCTCATCCGGTTGGCCAAGGAGCTGCGGGAATACCGCGCGGGTTAGTGCTCGTAGGTGCCGATTACACGCGCCTGCTCGATCACGTGGTCCTCGATCTGCTCGTGCAGCCCGCGGCGATCGAGACCGGGGTCGAGATCGAGGTCTGAATCGAGCGCATAGACCCAGAAGTAGTAATGATGGGGACCGTGACCGGGCGGCGGGGCGGGGCCGTTGTACCCGGCGTTGCCGAAGGAGTTGGTGCCGTGGGTGATGTCGTCGGCCCCTTCCGGGAGGCCCGTCGCGTCTTTCGGGATGCCGTAGGCGACCCAGTGGGTGAACCCGTCCACCAGCGGCGCATCCGGATCGTGGCAGACGACCGCGAAAGCCTGCGTTCCCTCGGGGACGCCCGACCACTCGAGCGGCGGTGAGACGTCTTCGCCGTCGCCGGTATGCCGCTCGGGAATCTGGCGATGGCCGTCGAAGGCGGAAGAAGAGACCTTCAGATCTGCGACGTTGAGTTTCTGTGCCATGTGGCAGGCGGTACCCGCGCGGCGGCGGAGCGAATCAGGGCTCGAGTGCGGGCGCGCCCCCGGCGACGGAAGCCGACGCTCGCCGTTCAGCGGCGAGCGGCAGCCGCACCGTGAAACACGCGCCTCCTCCGGGAGCGTTGGCGGCTTGGACCCGGCCCCCGTGACCTTCCACGATGGCCTTTACGATCGAGAGGCCCAGCCCGGCGCCGGCCGCGCCGCGGCCGCGACCTGGCTCGGCGCGCCAGAAGCGCTCGAACAGCGCGTCCGTGTCTCCGCTCGGCAGGCCGCGCCCATGGTCGCGCACCTCGAACAGCGCGTCCTCGCCCTCGCTGGCGACCCGGACATCGATCTCGCTGGCCGCGGGCGTATGCACGAGCGCGTTGCGCAGCAGGTTTGAAATCACCTGCCTCAGCTGCAAGGGATCGCCTGTCACGGTCGCGGATCCGTCGGCCTTGAGCCCGATCCGGCGCTCAGGCGCCGCCGCGCGCGCGTCCTCGACCGCTTCGGTGATGAGTTCGGCGAGGTTGACGCGCTTTCTGGTGGTCTCGGGCGCCTCGTCAAGTCGAGCTAGCAGGAGCAGGTTCTCCACCAGCTGACCCATGCGCGCCGCCTCGCTCTCAATTCGCCTCATCGCCTTTTCGGGGTCGTCAGCTGCGCCCAACCTGAACAGCTCCGCATAGCCGCGAATCGAAGCCAATGGCGTGCGTAGCTCGTGCGAGGCGTCCGCGAGGAAGCGCCTCAGCCGGTCCTCGCTGGCCTCGCGCGCTCGAAAGGCCTTTTCGATCTGGGCCAGCATCGCGTTCAACGCGAGCCCCAGCCGGCCGACCTCGGTCCGTTCGGTCGCGGGGGTGACCCTTTGTGACAGGTCGCCCTCTGCGATCGCGCCCGCCGTGGTCGCGATCCGGTCAAGCGGGCGCAGGCCGAGGCGCACCAGCCACCAGGAGAGCGCCGCCAAGGCCGCGAGCACACCGGCAAGCACCAGTGCTTCGATCACGATCAGGCGGTGGAGTGTGTGGTCGACATCGGTTAGTGGGATGGCGACGATGGTGGTGGCGCCGGGGATGTCGGCTGTACGCACCGCCAGCACACGAAACTGAACGCCCGAGTTGTCGGTAGAGCCGACAGTGAATGGCTGCTGTAGCGGAATATCGGCTGGCAGCTGTGGGATGGGGAAATGCTTCGCGAATTGAATGCTCTCGTGCCGGCTGCCGTTGCCGAAGCGCCGCTGCGCAAAGGTGCCGGTCAGGACGGTTGCGCTGAAGCCGGGACCAAAGGGCATGCCGCTGCACCTCGTACCCTGCTCGGCCGCGGGCGCGCAGAAATCGAGCGCGCGCGATACGAATCCAACGTCGTTGCTGGCCTCCTGATCGACGCGCTGAATCAGCGTCGACCTCTGCTCGACGTACGTGATCGCGGCAAGTGTGATCAGTCCCGCCGCCGCGCACGCCAGCAGCCCGAGGATCAGACGGGCACGCAGTGACACGGCTAGCCCTTCGGCAGGCGCAGCGCGTAGCCGACCCCGCGCACGGTGTGAATCAGCGGCGGGCCCTCGGCGTCGATCTTCTTTCGCAGGTAGCTGATGTAGGTCTCGACGACGCGGCTGTCGCCACCGAAGTCGTAGTTCCAGACGTGATCGAGGATCTGCGAGCGGGTCAGCACCCGGCGCGGATTGAGCATCAGAAAGCGCAGCAGCCGGTATTCGGTGACGGTGAGATCGATCGGCCTGGCGTTGCGCGTGACCTCGTGCGTCTCGTCGTCGAGCTCGAGGCTGTCGAACGTGAGCCGGCTCGAGTCGCGCTCGGACCTTCCCAGGCGCCGCAGGATGGCGCCGATGCGAGCGACCAACTCCTCGAGACTGAAGGGCTTGGTCACATAGTCGTCGCCGCCCATGGTCAAGCCGCGCACCTTGTCCTCGGTGGTGTCGCGAGCGGTGAGAAAGATGATCGGCAGCTCCATCCGCTGTGCGCCCAGCCGACGTGCGACCTCAAAGCCCTCCATGTCGGGCAGCATGATGTCAAGCAGCATCAGGTCGGGCCCGAACGATGAGATCTGCGCGATCGCCTCATGGCCGGTGGCCGCGGTCTGTACCTCGAAGCCGTGGTAGCGCAGCGCCATCGATATCACCTCGAGGATGTTCGGCTCGTCGTCGACGACGAGAATGCGTGCTGGCTTAGACGATGTTGCCTCCACCTGTGAGAGCTTGACGGACGAGTCTGGGAATTTGCTGAGTCTCGTTTACGACCCGATGCGCTCGAAGACGGCGATGCTGTGGTCAGCGACCAGGTCCACAAGCTCCATGCGCGCATGCCCCGAGCGCACCTCCTCGGTCAGGACGTTGCGCCACAGCCCGCCCGGGACCTCGCCGAGCCCATCCCGCACGGGTCTCTCTCCCCCGACATCACGCACCCGCACGGCGACGAGCACCTCGTCGCTGCGCACAAATGCGCACACGTCCTCGCCCGCCGCGAGCGGTTCGTAGGCGCCCCCGTTGAACGCCTCCGGGCGTCGCGCTCGCAGGTCGAGAAGCCGCTGGATCACGAACAGCTTGTGCGTCTCCGCGTCCGGGTGCGCGCCCGCCGCCAGGCGTTGCAGCTCGGTGCGGCGCCGCTCCCAATCCACCGGACGGCGGTTGTCGGGATCGACCAGCGCCCGGAAGGGGAGCTCATCGCCCTGGTAGATGTCCGGAATCCCCGGTGCGGTCAGCTTCAACACAACCTGACCCAGCGCCGCACGCTCGGCCGCCGGCGCCAGATGCGCGATCAGCCGCTCGAGCTCGGAGACGAACTGCTGATCGGCGCACAGGGCGCGGCAGAAGCGCCCGACCGCCTCTTCCCACTCGCAGTTGGGCGTCACCCAGTTTGTGTTGCGCTTGGCTTCGCGCAGCGCCTTGGACATGTAGGACTCGATCCGCTCAGTTGAGAGCGGCCACGCCCCAACGAGCGTCTGGAAGAGGAAGTAACGCTCCACATCATCCGGCGCACCGTCTGAGCGCCATGGCTCGCTGCGTTGCAGCCAGCGGCCCAGGTACGCGGCCCACTCGTCGGCGACCGAAGCCAACGCTCCGATCCGAGCCCGCACGTCCGCCGAGCGTTTGGTGTCGTGGGTCTGGGTGGCGAGCAGGCCCCTGGGGAAGTGGCGCGCCCGCTCGAGGCAGCCCGCATGGAAGGTCTCGACGTCGATCGAGAAACGGCCCGGGTCGCCGCCCACCTCATTGAGCGCGAGCAGGCGACCGTAGCGGTACAGGGCGGTGTCCTCCACTCCCTTCGCCGTTATCGGGGGTGTGGTCTGCTGAAAACGGGTGATGAATGCCGGCGGCGCTGGGCGCTCGAGCAACAGGGCGGCGGCGAGTTCGGCAGGCATGGCGGCGGCCGCCACCGCGCGACGATCTGCCTCCGCCACGCTTCGGTCGACCGGGTCCACGTAGGTCCTGTAGACCGGCAGCGACGCGAGTCCGCGCTGGAGCATGTCGGGCTCGAGCCCCTCGGCTTCACGTGCGAGCCGCTCGACTTCCGGCGTAAACGTGGAACGAACCTGCTCGAGCTTTGACTCCAGTGCCACCTCGCCGAAAGACCGCGCGTCGCCCGAGACCTGCTGCCAGAGCTCCGTTAGACGCTGCCCGCCCCTTGGGTCGACGAACAGCGCGCACACGTCGTTGAGAAACTCGTAACCCACGGTGCCGCAGACCGGCCAAGCTCGCAGTTTCTCGCCAGGCGAGAGGATCTTCTCAACCCACACTCGCGTGACGCCACCATCCCGCAGCCGCCGCAAGTAGCCCAGTGGCTCGGCCAGACCGTCGATGTGATCGATCCGTACGCCGTCGACCAGTCCTTCCTCGACGAGCCGCAGCGTCAGCTCGTGCGTTTCGGCGAATACGCGCTCATCCTCCTGGCGCACGCCCGCCAGGTGATCGATATCGAAAAACCGCCTGTGCCGGCCGCTCGCGGGATCGATGTCGAAGAACTGCTCGCGCAGGGTCTGATCGGCCCAGAAAGGGTTGGCGTCGTCGGCGGCCATGTGGTTGGGCACGATGTCCAGCACCAAGCCGAGGCCGGCGGCCTGGGCACGGTGGGCCAGGCGTCGAAAGCCCTCCTCGCCGCCAAGTGCATCCGAGAGAAGACGCGGGTCCACCACGTCGTAACCGTGCTCAGACCCGGCCCGGGCTTGAAAGCTGGGAGAGAGATAGAGGTGGGAGACGCCGAGGTCGCGCAGGTAGGGGATCAGCGCCTCTGCCGAGGCAAAGCCGAAGGCGGCGCTCAGCTGCAGCCGGTAGGTGGCACGCAGGTTCCTGCCGTCGGGTGCAGCTCTCTCGTCCTGGGCCTCTTCCGGGGGGCTCACGCCGCCCGCTTGAGGATCGTGATCGAGTGGGCCGGCAAGTGCACCTCGGTGCGGGCTCCGTAGCTCGCCGACGCGGGCGCGGCCTGCGGATCTGCCGTCGCCAGCTCCAAGTCCCACCGCGCTCCGAAGCGCCGGCGAGGAAGCATGAAGGCGTGATCTGCGTCGTGGGCATTGAACAGCAGTAGGAAGGAGTCATCCGAGATCTCCTCCCCATGCGGGCCGCGCGCCGGGATCTCCGCACCGTTGAGGAACATCCCGAGCACCGGCTCGCCGCCGTCCCAATCGCGCCTGGCCATCCTGCGTCCGTCGGGGCGAAACCAGTACACGTCCGGCAGCCCGGAGCCGTTTTGCGGCTTGCCCCGGAGGAAGCTCTGGCGACGCAGGACCGGGTGTCCATGGCGCAGGCCGATCAGTCGGCGGGTGAACTCTTTGAGCGCGCCGGCATCCAGCGACTGCTCCCACTCAAACCACGAGATCTCGTTGTCCTGGCACCAAGCATTGTTGTTGCCGTGCTGCGTGCGTCCGAGCTCGTCGCCGCCAAGCAGCATCGGCGTGCCCTGGGAGACCAGCAGCGTGGTCAGGAAGTTTCGCTGCTGGCGCGCGCGTAACTCGAGCACCGCGGGATCGTCGGTGTCGCCTTCTACGCCGCAATTCCAGGAGCGGTTGTCGTCGGAGCCGTCGCGGTTGTCTTCCAAGTTGGCCTCGTTGTGCTTCTGGTCGTAAGAGACCAGATCGCGCATCGTGAAGCCGTCGTGAGCGGTGACGAAGTTGATCGACGCGAACGGGTCCCGGCCGTCGGCCTCGTAGAGGTCGGAGGAGCCCGAGAGACGTGAGGCAAACGCTCCCCGGCTGGCGTGTCCGCGCCAGAAGTCGCGGACGGCGTCGCGGTAGACGCCATTCCATTCCGACCACAGCACAGGGAAGTTCCCGACCTGGTAGCCCCCGGGGCCGACGTCCCACGGTTCGGCGATCAGCTTCAACTGCGAGAGCACCGGGTCCTGGTGGATGATGTCGAAGAAGGCCGAGAGGCGGTTGACGTCGTAGAACTCGCGTGCAAGCGCCGAGGCGAGGTCGAAGCGAAACCCGTCCACGTGGCACTCGGTCACCCAGTAGCGCAGCGAGTCCATAATCAGGCGCAGCACGCTGGGATGGACCGGGTTGAGAGAGTTGCCGGTCCCGGTGAAGTCGATGTAGTAGCGCGGATCCTCGGGTGAAAGTCGGTAGTAAGAGCGGTTGTCGACGCCTTTGAACGACAACACCGGCCCGAGGTGGTTGCCCTCGGCCGTGTGGTTGTAGACGACGTCGAGAATCACCTCGATCCCGGCGCGGTGCAGCGACTTGACCATGCCTTTGAACTCTCGTACCTGCTCGCCACGGCTGCCCGTCGCCGCGTATTCCGAATGCGGCGCGAAGTAGCCGATCGTGCTGTAACCCCAGTAGTTGCGCAACCCGCGCTGGTGCAGAAACGACTCGTCCGAGATGTGATGGACAGGCAGCAGCTCCACCGCGGTGACCCCCAAATCCCGCAGATAGGAGACCGGTGCGTCGGAGGCCATGCCGCCGTAGGTCCCGCGCAGATCCTCGCGCACCTCGGGGTGGCGCATCGTGAACCCCTTGACGTGAGTCTCGTAGATGACCGTCTGTGCGAAGGGAACCCGGGGCGGCGCATCGTCCTCCCACGGAAACTCGTCATCGATCACCACCGATTTCGGCATGGCATCGACGTCGTCGGCGCCGTCAGCTTTCAAATCGGCGTCGTCTGTGCCGTCGGGGACGTACGGCAGCACGCGCATCTCGTGCTTCCAATCGACGATGCCGTCGATCGCCTTGGCGTAGGGATCAATCAGCAGCTTGGACGGGTTGAACCGGTGGCCCTCCTGCGGCGCGTATGGCCCATGAACGCGGTAGCCATAGCGCTGGCCGGGGCGCACCCCAGGCAGGTAGCAGTGCCAGTTCAGAGCCCGGCGCTCGGTCAACTCGATCCGCCGTTCCTCGCCCTGCTCATCGAACAGGCACAGCTCGACTCGCTCCGCGTGTTCTGAGAACAGGGCGAAGTTCGTCCCGGCCCCATCCCAGGTGGCCCCGAGAGGGAACGGGCGCCCAGGCCAGACCTCGCTCACTTGAGCAGCGCTCCCGACAGTGGCTCGAGCACCACGTGACCGTCGCGCACCTCGACCGCCTCGTCGGTCGTTACCCGGAGGCCGCCCTCGCACGGCAGGCGCCGCCGCTCCGCGCTGAAGTTGGCCACGAGCTCAAAGGGACCCCGCCTGACCCTCAGCCACTTCTGCGCTTCGTCGAACTCGATTGCGCTGGCCTCGCCTGGCGGCAGCTCCCTGCGGGCGTCAAGCAGCTGCTTGTACAGGCCAGCGAGCCGCTCGTCGCGCCCACGAGTCAGCTTGGACCGTTCGTACGTGGCCCGATCCTGCGGATCCGGGACTTCACCCCCGAACTCTGCGAACTCTTGGAATTCGCGGCGGCGGCCTTCTCGGGTCGCCTCGGCGATCTCCTTGTCGATGTGGTCGGAGAAGAACTGAAAGGGCGCGGTCTCCCCGTATTCCTCACCCATGAACAGCAGCGGGACAAATGGCGCCAGCAGGGTGCAGAAAGCCGCCAGCGGCCGTGCAGGCTGCGGCATGCGGTCCCCCTGCGCCCGGTTGCCGACCTGGTCGTGGTTCTGCGAGAAGGTCACAAAGCGCGCGGGTGGCACATCATCGGCCGGGGCACCGAAGCGGCGGCGGCGGAAGCCCGAGTAGCTGCCGTCGTGCACATAGGGCCGCCAGAAGGCCTTCGCCAGCTGGTCGATGCCGCCGAAGTCCGCGTAATAACCGTCACGCTCCCCGGTCAGGACCGCGCGTAGAGCATGGTGGAAATCGTCTGCCCACGCGGCATCGCAGCCGTACCCACCGCGTTCACATGGACGGACCACGCGGGGATCGTTCAGGCCGCTCTCGGCGATCACCAACGCTTCCGGCACGGCTTGGTGCACGCGCGTCGCGATCGCCGCCACGATGTGCTCGGCACTCGAATCGCGGATCGCGTGGATGGCGTCCAGGCGGAGGCCGTCGAACCCGAAGTCACGGACCCAGCCGAGGGCGTTCTGGAGCGCCCACTCGCGCACCGCGTCGCACTCGGCGTCATCGAAGTTGATGGCCCGGCCCCAGGGCGTCTTGTACTTGTCGGTGAAATACGGCCCGAACGCCTCGAGCGCCTCCACTCCGGAGGCACCCAGGTGGTTGTAGACAACGTCCAGAATCACTGCGACACCGAGCTCGTGCGCTGCCTCGACAAGCCTCGCCAGCCCGAGCGGGCCCCCGTAGGCCGAGTGGGCGGCGAACAGGTAGACACCGTCATAGCCCCAGCCGTGCCGACCGGGGAACTCGGCGACCGGCATCAGCTCGATCGCGTTTACGCCCAGGTCGGCCAGTTCACGCAGATGGCCAATCGCGGCTTCAAATGTGCCTTCGCTCGTCCACGTTCCAATGTGCAGCTCATAGATCACAAGCTGCGCGAGCGGCGGGGGTTCGATCCGTCGTGTCACGGGCGGTGACAGCACCCGCGAGGGGCCGCGCAGCCCCGCTGGCTGCCACCTCGAACACGGATCCGGCAACGGCCGCCCGTCGGCCACGAACAGGTAGTCGTCTCCAGGTTCCGCCACCACGCTTGCCTCGTAGATCCCGTAGCCGATGTGCTCGAGCGCGACATCCGCTCGGTCGCCGAGTCGGAGCGAGACGGCGCGGGGCCGCGGCGCCCAGACGCGGAACTCGACGCAGCCGTCGCCGGCGGGAGTGGCGCCGAGCGGCCGCTCCCAGGGATAGCGCGGCTCTCTCACCGCGTGCCTGGCTGCAACTTCACGCGTCTTCGGTGGCCCGGACGCTCGCATCAGCCCGGGATGCGGTATCCGGAACGAGCCAGATTGCCGCCAGCGGTGGCAACGTCACCACCGCAGAAACCGGCTGGCCGTGCCAGGGGACCGGCTCGGCCTCGACACCGCCCATGTTGCCCATGTCGCTGCCCCCGTAGTAGGTGGAGTCAGTGTTGACCGCCTCTCGCCATTGTCCGGGCCGGGGCAGGCCGAGCCTGTACCCGGGGCGTGGGACGGGAGAGAGATTGGCGGCGAAGACCAGTACGCGCTCGCCGTCTTTGGACGCGCGCGCGAATGCGATCACGTTCGCGTCCGCGTCGTTGGGCTCCAGCCACCGGAAGCCCGTCGGGTCGGAGTCGCGTTCCCAGAGCGCGGGCTCGGCGCGGTACGCCCGGTTGAGGTCACGCACCAGAGACTGGATGCCGGCATGCTCGGGGCGCTCGAGCAGCTCCCAGTCGAGCGGGCGCTCGTGACTCCACTCGGCCTCTTGGGCGAACTCCGAGCCCATGAACAGCAGCTTCTTGCCCGGGTGCGCCCACATGTAGGCGTACAGCGCCCTCAGGTTCGCCAGCTTCTGCCAGCGGTCGCCGCTCATCTTCGTGTACAGCGATCCCTTGCCGTGGACCACCTCGTCGTGGGACAGCGGCAACACGAAATTCTCGCTGAACGCGTACATCAGACTGAAGGTGAGCTCGTGGTGGTGGTACCGGCGGTAGATCGGATCCTGCTGGAAGTACCCCAGCGTGTCGTGCATCCAACCCATGTTCCATTTGAAGCCGAAGCCCAGACCGCCGACATAGGTCGGACGGGACACCCCCGGCCACGCGGTCGACTCCTCGGCCACAGTCATCGCCCCCGGTTCGCGACCGTAAAGCACTTCGTTGAGCTGCTTCAAAAACGAGACCGCGTCGAGATCTTCGCGCCCTCCGAATTCGTTGGGCACCCATTGGCCTTCGGCGCGCGAATAGTCCAGGTAGAGCATTGACGCTACGGCGTCAACGCGGATGCCGTCGACGTGGTACTCCCGCAGCCAGAAGAGCGCATTTGCGATCAGGAAGTTGCGGACTTCGTGGCGTCCATAGTTGAAGACGAGCGTGCCCCAATCAGGATGCAGTCCCCGCCGCGGGTCGTCGTGCTCGTACAGCGCCGTGCCATCGAACCGAGCGAGCGCGAACTCATCGCGCGGGAAGTGGGCGGGGACCCAGTCGAGAAGGACTCCGATTCCGCTCTCGTGAAGGCGCTCGACGAACCCCCGCAGCTCATCCGGGGAGCCATAGCGTGGCGTAGGGGCGTAATAGCCGGTCACCTGATAACCCCACGAGCCGGCGAATGGATGGGCCATGACCGGAAGCAACTCCACGTGGGTGAAGCCCATTTCGTGGACATATGCGGCCAGTTCGTCGGCGAGCTCAAGGTAGGTCAGCGACCGGTTGTCCTGGAGCCTGTTCAGGCGCCAGGAGCCGAGATGGACCTCGTAGATCGATACGGGCCGCTCTAGCGGCTCCTCGACCCGGCGGCGCTCGAGCCACGCCGCGTCGCCGCTGCCCCAGCGGTGGCGCGAGCGAAAGACCACCGAGGCCGTGCGCGGGGGCTGCTCGGCCTCCTGCGCGTACGGGTCCGCTTTCAAGGTCAGCTCCCCGTCGGCCGCGACGATTTCGTACTTGTAGCGCGACCCGGGGCCCACGTCAGGAAGGAACAGCTCCCAGATCCCGCTGGCGCCCAATGAGCGCATCGCGTGCAAGCGGCCGTCCCAGGAGTTGAAGTCGCCGACCACGCTGATCGCGCGCGCCGCAGGTGCCCAGACCGCGAACGCAGTCCCGACGCTGCCCTCGTGCTCGCGTACATGAGCGCCCAGCCGCTCGTACAGCTGCTCGTGACGGCCCTCGGCGGCCAGATGTAGGTCAAGCTCGCCCACGGTCGGCGAGAACGCGTATGGATCCTCGATGGTGAACATGCCGGGCTCGCCGTAATCGACCTCGAGCCGGTAGCTCAGCGGCAGCTGGGCCCCTTCTAGGACCCCCTCAAAAACGCCGCCCGGGTGGATCTGCGCGAGTTCCTGCGCGGAGCCGTCCTCGAGCTTGACCGTGATCGTGCACGCCGCGGGCCGCAGCGCGCGCACCACCAACCCGCCCGGGACCTCGTGCGGGCCCAGGATCGCGTGCGGGTCGGCGTGCTCGCGGCGGACCAGCGCGTCGAGCTCGGGAGGAGCGACGGCGGTCATTCTCCC
Source organism: Solirubrobacteraceae bacterium (assembly GCA_039583645.1). GTDB lineage: Bacteria > Actinomycetota > Thermoleophilia > Solirubrobacterales > Solirubrobacteraceae > Palsa-465. The sequence continues at coordinate 9,427 of JAVKSP010000029.1, read as the reverse complement.
TCCACCAGGCGCTGGATTCCGGCAACTGGCACCGGGACCCAGTCGGGGCGGTTGTCGAGCTCATAGCGCAGCTCGTAGATCGCCTTCTCCAACTCGAAGATCGACAGCAGGTTGGCGATCTGGGCCTCCCCGGGCGGCAACAAGCTCGGCTCGACGTGGGCCAGGTATTGCTCGAGGAACAGGGTGCGGGCACGCCGCTCGAAGTCGGCCGGCGGAGGAGAGCCCTCCAATATCGACGACGCCGACGCGAGGTAGGCGAAAGACCGCAGCATGCCGGCGACGTCGCGCAGCGGTGAGCGTTTCTGCCGACGCTCGGGCAGCGAGCGCGCGGGCTCTCCCTCGAAGTCGAGCACCACCCATCCCTGCGGCGCGTAAAGCGTCTGCCCAAGGTGGTAATCGCCATGTATGCGGATCGCGCGACCGCCCGCCCCGGCTAGCGCCCGGGCCGCCAGCCGCTCGCGGACGTCCTGTCCCCGTCCGCGGATCGGGGCTACGCCCTCGTCGTCGGGAAGGCGCAGAAAGATCCGCTCGATGTCCTCGTCCACGGTCGCCGTCAAGAGCGCGAGCGCCTCCTGGCTGGGCTCCTCGGGCGAGAAGGCAGGATCGCCGGCGTCGGAGGCCAGCACGGTGTGCATCTGTGCCGTCACAGCGCCGAGACTGGCCAACTTGCTGAGGAACGCCTCAGGATCGCTGCGAACCTCCCTCAGCCCCAGCTCCCAGCCCCCCATGGCCGCCGGCACGAACTCCTGAGCGATGCCGAGCGTGGCCGCGAGCGGTTGTCCGTCGTACTCGTACCAGCCGTACAGCGGCGCAATGTGCGAGAAGCCGCGCAGCGTCAAAAAGCGCAGGAGCTCGATCTCCGGGTTTACGCCCGGCTCGAGCTTGCGCAGTACCTTCAGCACAAGCCGCTCGTCGAACACCACCGAGCTGTTGGATTGCTCCACTCCCATGGCGCGCGCGCCCGCCGCTTCGCCGGCCGCGGTGGCCTCTGGCACGCGGCGGAAGCGGAAATGGCCATGCGTGCCCACGATTTCTTCATCGACGTCGATCCGCCGCAGAAGCTCGACCAGGCCCTCGGGCGCCGCAAGCGCGTCGTAGACGGCCCAGTCGCCAGCGTGCGCGATCGCCTCCGCCTCGGTGTCAGTGTCGCTGTGCCGCAGCCACAGCGGCAGTTGGTAGAGCTCGTGTGTGCCGGTGGCAAAGCGCGCCTGCACGAGCGCCAAGAACAGCGTCGGATCGCCTCCCAATGCGACCCCCTCGACGATCTCGATCCCCGCCACGGTCCGCGACTTCGAGGCGTACCAGCGTTGGTGTTCGACCCACGCACGCAGACTCTCTGCGTCCAGGCATTGCTGGATTTCGGCCGGCGGGATCTGCACGGGGTCAGCCACCTGCTGCCTCGTCTTCATCCACCAACTCGAACCAGAAAAACCCGCGCGGCGCCAGCGTCAGCAAGTACGGAAGCTCCCCGATCCGCGGGAAGCGGGAGCGACCGAAGAGTTCGACCGGGTGGCGACCTTCGAAACGGCGCAGGTTGAGCTCCACGGCCTGCGCCGAGAGGGCGAGGTTGTGGACACAAAGGACGTAGTCATCCTCGAACTGCCGCAGGTGAGCGAAGATGCGGGGGTTGGAGGGCTCGATCGGCTCATACGTGCCAAACCCGAGCACTGGGTGTTCCTTACGCAGCGCGATGAACCGGCGTATCCACCGCAGCAGCGAGGTGGCGGTGCGCAACTGGGCCTCCACGTTCACGGCCTGGAAGCCGTAAACCGGGTCCATCAGCGGAGGCGCGTAGAGCTGCGCGAAGTCCGCGCGGGAGAAGCCGCCGTTGCGGTCCCCCGTCCACTGCATTGGCGTCCGCACCCCGTCGCGGTCGCCGAGAAACACGTTGTCGCCAAGCGCGATCTCGTCACCGTAATAGAGAACTGGCGAGCCGGGCAGCGAGAACAGGATCGCGTGCATCAACTCGATCTCGTCGCGGCCGTTGTCGAGCAGCGGCGCCAGCCGGCGGCGGATGCCCAGGTTGAGCTTCATTCGCGGATCCTTGGCGTACTCCGCGTACATGTAGTCGCGCTCGTCGTCAGTGACCATCTCCAGCGTCAGCTCGTCGTGGTTGCGCAGAAACAGTCCCCACTGGCACGTCTGCGGAATAGACGGCGTCTGCTCCAGGATTTCGTAGATGGGTACTGCTTCCTCGCGCCGGATGGCCATGAACATCCGCGGCATCACGGGAAACTGAAACGCCATGTGGCATTCGTCGCCCGAGCCGAAATATGCGACCACGTCCGCGGGCCACTGGTTGGCTTCCGCCAGCAGCACGCGATCGGGATAGCGCTCGTCGACCTCCTGACGGACGCGCCTGAGGTAGTCGTGGGTCTCGGGGAGGTTCTCGCAGCCGGTCCCCTCCCGCTCGAACAGGTAGGGCACGGCGTCGAGGCGGAAACCGTCGAGCCCCAGGTCCAGCCAAAAGCGCAGCACGTCGAGCATGGCGTCCTGGACCTCGGGGTTGTCGTAGTTCAGGTCCGGCTGGTGGGAGAAGAAGCGGTGCCAGTAGTACGCGCCGGCAACCGGGTCCCAGGTCCAGTTCGAGCTCTCGGTGTCGATGAAGACGATCCGCGCGTCGCGATAGCGCTGATCGGTCTCGGACCACACATACCAATCTCGCTTGGGCGAGGCGGGGCTGGAGCGAGATTCCTGAAACCACGAGTGGTCGCTCGAGGTGTGATTCATCACGAGGTCGGCGATCACCCTGATGCGCCGCGCGTGGGCCGCGTCGATCAGCTCCTTGACGTCGTCAACCGTGCCGTAGTCGGGGTGCACCGACCTGAAATCCCCGATGTCATAGCCGCCGTCGCGCAAGGGCGAGGCATAGAAGGGCAGCAACCAGATGCAGTCGATGCCGAGCCATTGGAGGTAGTCGAGCTTCTCGGTCAGCCCGCGGAAGTCGCCAATCCCGTCGCCGTTAGCGTCGAAGAAAGCGCGCACGTGAACCTCGTAGAAGACCGCGTGCTTGAACCACAACGGCTCCGCCTCGAACCACTGGCGGGTCTGCGCCTGCGCGGCGGTGCCGCGACTGCGCCGCGCAGGCAACGGCACCGCAGGCGGCGGGCGCTCAGCGCTGATCAGGTGTGTCAGGGTCGGCGGGCCGGCCACAGGCCGTGGGCTGCCCCTCAGCCCTCGACTGCAAGCACGTGCGCTTGCCTGACGCCGGGCTCGAGTCGGACGTAGTTCGGGCCAATCCGCCACTGGAAGCGGTCCTGTGCCAGCAGATCGTGGACCGCGAAGACGGGCGGCAACCCGAGGCTCGCCGGTACAACGGCGAGGCCCTCCTGCGGCTGATACGGATCGATGTTCACGACCACGATCACGGTGTTGCCCGCCGTCTGTTTCGCGTAGGCGACGAGCGCGTCGTTGGCGCTGTCCAGGAACGTGATGTTCGAGAACTGCTGCAGCGCCGGATTGTCCCGGCGGATGTGGTTGATTCGGCGGATCAGCGGTAGCAGCGGGCCGTCGAGCGCGCGGTGCTTGACCTCGTACTTCTCAGAATGCAGGTATTCCTCCGAGCCCTCGCGCACGGGCACGTTCTCGAACTGCTCGAAGCCGGAATAGATGCCATAGCTCGGACTAAGGGTCGCGGCCAGCACGAACCGCGCCTCGAAGGCGGGGCGGCCGCCGTGCTGCAGGTAGGCATGCAGGATGTCCGGCGTGTTGGCGAAGAAGTTGGGACGGAAGTACTCCCGCTCTTCCGAGTAAGCGAGCTCGTACACGTACTCGCTCAACTCGTTGCGCGAGTTCTTCCAGGTGAAGTAGGTGTAGGACTGGCTGAATCCAAGCTTGGCGAGATGGCGCATGGTGGCTCGCTTCGTGAATGCCTCCGCCAGGAAGATCACGCCCCGGTCCTGGCTGTGAACCTCGTTGATCAGCCACGCCCAGAACGGGAAAGGCTTGGTGTGGGGGTTATCGACCCGGAAGACCTTGACCCCACAGTCCACCCACCCGAGCAGCACATCTTTGAAGGCATTCCAGAGGTTCCGCCAGTCCGGCGAGTCCCAGTTGAAGTTGTAGATGTCCTGGTAGCGCTTGGGCGGGTTCTCTGCAAATTTGAGCGTTCCATCGGGCCGCCGGTGAAACCACTCCGGATGCTCTTTTAACCAAGGATGGTCGGCCGAGGCCTGGATCGCAAAGTCGAGCGCGATGTCAAGGCCGTGATCGCTGGCGATGGTGGTCAGAGCTCGCAGGTCGTCGACCGTGCCCAGGTCGGGATGAACGGCCCCGTGGCCGCCCGTCTCATCGCCGATCGCCCACGGCGAGCCGGGGTCGGTCGGACTCGCCGTGAGAGTGCCGTCTCGACCCTTGCGGTTGCTGTGTCCGATGGGATGGATCGGCGGTAGGTAGATGACGTCGAAGCCGAGCTCCGCCAACCGGGGGATCTGGCGTGCGACGCCTTCAAGCCCGCCCCATGAGCGCGGAAACATCTCGTACCAAGCCCCGAAGCGGGCTCTCCGACGATCCACTTCGATGGCCAGTGGCGGCTCGACGGTGATGCTGCGATGGCGCGGCTGCAACGCCTCCACTGCGCCGAACAGCTCCGGGCCGAGGATGGCGTCGTGCTTGGCAATCTCGGGTACCTCTGGATCCCGCAGCGTTCGCAATGAGTGCTCGATCAGTGCCTGATCGGCACTGCCGCTGGCGTGCGCGGCCTCTATTGCGGCGACGAGTAGCAGCTCGCCCTCCGACAACTCGCCGGCAAGGTCCCGCTGGCCGGCTCCAAGTTTGCGTTCGAACTCGTCTCGCCACGTACCGAAGACGTCGATCCACGCCTCGATCGTGTACTCGAAACGACCGGTGCAATCGACCTGAAAGCTGCCGGCCCAACGCACACCATCGAGGTGAGCGTCGATTCGCTGCATCTCCGCCTCGCGCCAACCGTCGTCCGCCGGTGCCCTGTAGTGGACGACCGCTCGGAGCAGATCGTGGCCGTCAGCGAAGACGTCGGCCTCGACGACCACGGTGTCGCCCACACACCGCTTGGCCGGGTAGCGACCGGCGTCGACTGCGGGAGCCGGGTATTGGATGACGATCCGCGGCAGCGGCTTGTCGGGCCCGGGGAAGCCGCGCCGGGGGGCGGATTTGGTTTGGGGGCGGGCGCCGGTCGCAGAGCTCATGCGGGAGAGGGCAGTCCTCGTGGCTTACGGGGACCAGGGGCGATTCTCGATCCAGACGGAACATACCCATCTGGCCTGATCGGGTATACCCGTGACGGTGGTCGTGCTTCCGCGCTCAAGCGGCGTCCAGCTGCACGTCACCTCGCTGCCCGGTGGACGGCTGGGAACCGACGCATACCGATTCGTGGACTGGCTCGCCGCGGCCGGTCAAACGTGGTGGCAGGTCCTGCCGCTAGGACCACCCGACCGTTACCGCTCGCCCTACAAAGCGCGTTCCGCGTTTGCAGCCTGGCCAGAGCTCTTGCCCCCCGGCGCCCGCCGGCGCGGGGTGCAGTCATCCGTGCTGCACGAATTTTGTGCTGAGGAGGAATTCTGGATCGGCGACTGGGCACGGTTTGCCGGCCGCGGAGCCGCTGCCGATCAGGCTCGGTTCGAGCACGAATGGACAGCCCTGCGACGCTACGCCGCCGGGGCCGGAGTCCGCGTCTTCGGCGACATGCCGATCTACGTCGCGTCAGGGAGCGCCGACCACGGGGCTCACCCGGAACTTTTTCGCGACGACGTGGTAGCCGGCGCGCCGCCGGACTCCTTCTCCGCGTCCGGACAGCTGTGGGGCAACCCGCTGTATAACTGGCCGGCGCTGCGGCGGCGACGGTATCGGTGGTGGGTGGAGCGGCTTCGCCGGACGGCTTCTCTGTTCGATCTGGCGCGGATCGACCACTTCCGAGGGTTCGTGGCCTACTGGGCCGTGCCCGCGGGCGCGTCGAGCGCGAGGGCCGGCCGCTGGCAACGCGGCCCGGGGCGGGCGCCCTTCGACGCAGCCGCAACTCGGCTGGGATCGCAGTTGCCGCTGGTCGCCGAGGATCTCGGCATGATCACGCCGGCGGTTCATCGCCTGCGTGACGAGCTCGGGTTGCTCGGGACCTTGGTGTTGCAGTTTGGATTCGAGCCAGGTCAACCGCGCAGCCCTCACCGATTCGAGAACCATGCCGAGCAGCGGGTCATCTATACCGGCACCCACGACCACGACACGATCCGCGGATGGTGGGAGTCGGTGGATGTGCGGCAGCGCCAGTTGGCGACGGCGGAGCTCCAGGCGCGGACGATCGACATCGGCAAGGAGCCTTGGTGGGCGCTGATCCGGCTCGCATTCGACTCTCCGGCCAGGGTGGCCATGGTCCAGGCTCAAGACATCCTCGGCCTGGGCAGCCAGGCCCGGATGAACGACCCCCGTCGAGCCACCGGCAACTGGCGCTGGCGGATGGAGGAGAAGGCGCTCACGCCGGCGCTTGCGCGGCGGCTCCGCGCGATCACGGAGGAGGCCGGCAGGCTGACAGCCCGCTAATGCTGACCGAGGCGGGTGGTCTTCGATGCCGCGAGCGCAGCCACGGCCAGCGTGGTGACCTTGGCGTGGCGGTAAGCGTAGGTCGCGTCCCCGCGCAGCCTGCGTCTCCATGTGGTCTTTTGCGGCGAGACCAATGCAGACGGATGCGCCGTTACGCGCACGCCGCTGCGTTCCAGCAGGGCCAGAGCGCGTTCTGCGATCGCGATCTGGCCAAATGCCGTGGGGTGGACATGATCGGGCATGACCAGGTTGCGCGCGCCAAACGCGCTCAACTCGAGCACCAGCGCGCCCGATTGCGCCGCGGCGGCGGCGATGACCGCATTGAGTTCGCGTACCTTCGATCCGGCTCTCGGCCGGCCCAGGTCCAGCGGCGCGGTGGCCGTCAGCAGCCGGCTGCAGCGCACGTTCAAAAAGTCAAGCGCGCGGCAAAACTCGTGCTCGAATTTCGTGACGTTCCAGTCCGGGGAACGGACGTCGTTGGCGCCGATATATAGGCAGCCCAGCTCGTAGCGGGCGGCGGGGTTGGCGCTTTGCCGCTCGAAGGCGGGAATCTGAACCGCCACCACATCGGACGCGCGGGCGCCGTCCACGGCATATCCGCTGTAGGGCAGCCCGAGTCCGCGCGCCACCCAGAGCGCCCACGAATGCAGCGCGACGCCCCACTGCAGCTCGCCGCCTCCGTTGGTGATCGAGTCACCGAAGGCGAGCACACCCAGACGGCAGTCACTGTCGAGGGTCATCGGACGAACGATCGAGCGTAGGGGAGGTGTTGACATGTTGTAGTTTTGACATTAGGCTGACTAATATGAAATCTGCGGCACAGCGGCGACCGTATCGGATGGTCGCGCGAGCGCAGTCGGCAGCGCGCACCGGGGAACGGATCCTCGACGCCGCGGCCGAGGTGTTCTTCGAGCGGCCGACCGCGAACATCTCACTTGAGGAGGTGGCGCGGCGCGCCGGGGTGACCGTACAGACGGTGATCCGGCGCTTCGAGGGGCGGGAAGGCCTACTGGCCGCTGCCGCGGCGCGCGAGACCGAAAAGGTCCGGCGCGAGCGGGAGGCTGAACCAGGCGATCTCCGTGGCTCAGTGCGGGCGCTGGTGGGCCATTACGAGCGCACGGGGGACACCGTTCTTCGCATGCTGGTCGAGGAGGCCCGGTCACCGGCGCTCACTGAGGCCGCGGACCGTGGCCGAAGGATGCACCGCGAGTGGTGTGAGGCGATGTTCGCGCCGGCGTTGGAAAGGCTGAACGGTGCCCAGCGTGAGCGCCGCCTCGCGCAGCTGGTGGCGGTCTGCGATGTCTACACCTGGATGCTCCTGCGCCGCCGATGCGGCCTCAGCCGCCGGCAAACCGAGCTCGCGATGTGCGAGCTGATCGAACCACTGACCGAAAGGGGGCGCTGAAGATGGCCCAGATCCTCGCCTACACCTCACCCGCTCGTGGGCACCTGTATCCGCTGACGCCGATCCTCGACGAGCTGCGCGCTCGGGGCCACACAATTTCGCTGAGGACGCTGTCGTCGGAGGTCGGGTTGATGCGCGCGCGCGGCTTTGACTGTGCGCCGCTGGAGCCAGCAGTGCAGGGCGGCCACGACGACTACCTGGCGCGCACGCCGCAGGGAGCGCTCAAGCGAGCGCTGCGCACATTCGCGCGACGGGCCGAGTTTGACGTGCCCGCGATGCGCTCGGCGATCGAGGCGACCTCGCCCGACGCGCTGCTGGTCGATGTCAATACCTGGGGAGCGCAGGCCGTCGCCGAGGCGTCCGGACTTGCCTGGGCGACATGGTGCCCATTCCCGCTGCCACTGTCTTCACCTGATGTCCCGCCGTTCGGACCGGGGCTGTCGCCCGCGCACGGCCCAGTGGGGCGCTTGCGCGATGCGATTTTGCGCCCGCTGCTAACGCGCGGCTATGCGCGCGCGTTCGTGCCCGCTGTGAATCGGATCCGTGCGGGAGTCGGGCTGGCGCCGCTCAGCAGTCCGACGGAGCTTTACGAAAGCGCGCCGCTGGTGCTCTACATGACCGCCAAGCCGTTCGAGTACCGGCGCGCCCAGTGGCCGCAGAACATAGTGCTTATCGGGCCGTGCGCCTGGGAGCCGCCGGCCGACCCGCCGGACTGGCTCGAGCAGATCGAGCGACCGATCGTGCTCCTCACCACCTCCTCGGAGTTCCAAAACGACTCCCGCCTCGTACGCTGCGCGCTTGAAGCGCTGGCCCATGAAGACCTGCACGTGGTGGCTACGTTGCCCGCCCAGGATCCCGAGGACGTGGCGGCGGCACCGAACGCGCACGTAGTGCGCTTCGTCCCCCACGGCCCGGTACTCGAACGGGCGGTTTGCGCGGTCACCCACGGTGGCATGGGCGCCACCCAAAAATCACTCGCCCATGGCGTGCCAGCGGTTGCGGTCCCATTCGGGCGCGATCAGCTCGAAGTTGCCCGACGCCTAGAGGTCTCAGGCGCGGGCACGCGCCTCCCAGCGTCGCGGCTGAACCCAGAGCGCCTCCGCGCCAAGGTGCGCGAGGCCATCACGCGGAAGCCGGCAGCCCAGAACATGGCTGCGGCGTTCGCGGCCGCCGGTGGGGCACAAGCCGCGGCGGATGCGATCGAGCAGCGCCTTCTACAGAAGTCGGCCTCCGACACACCGACCCAGTGGGCGATCCAGGACTCGAACCTGGGACCTCTTCCTTATCAGAGAAGCGCTCTAACCGACTGAGCTAATCGCCCTTGAACTCGGCCGTCACCGGCTTTTGGCGACGATCGGGCGCGACGGACGATGTTATCGCCGCGTCAGAACCCAATATAGGCTGGACCGCGCGAAGCGGCCGAGCTGGCGCAAGGCTAGCTACTTGCCCCGGATAAACCCCGGGGAGTGAAACGGCCGCGCCGGACAGGTGGCGCGGCCGTTTCTATCGATC
>JAVKSP010000028.1:0-30407 GCA_039583645.1 Solirubrobacteraceae bacterium | reverse complement strand
GCGCCGGCCCCGGTCGGCGCATGCGCCGACCGGCGGGCGCGCGCATGCGCGCGCCCGGAGAAGAAAAAATGCTGCAACCAGTCGCCGTCGCCTCCAAACACCTCGCGGACTACGCGAGCATCTCCGCCCGTGGCCTGATCGAAGAGATCCGTGCCCGCGCCGAGCGGCTGCGCGGCAAGCGGGTCCTGCACGTCTCGGCGACCGCGTTCGGCGGCGGCGTGTCGGAAATACTCAACACGCTGGTGCCGCTGATGGTCGATGTCGGGCTCGAATGCGAGTGGCAGGTGATCTACGGCCGCGAGGAGTTCTTCAACGCCACCAAGGTGCTGCACAACTCGCTCCAGGGCAACCCCACGACGCTGTCGGAGGAGCAGTGGCAAACGTGGCTGCGCTACAACGAGATCAATGCCTCGCAGCTGAGCGACGGATGGGACGTGTGCATCGTCCACGATCCTCAGCCGGCCGCGGTGTGCTCGCTGGTGCCGGAGAAGGCGCGGCTGTGGGTGTGGCGCTGCCACATCGATCTGTCGACCCCCAACCCGCTCACGCTCGAGCGACTGCTGCCCTACCTCGAGCCCTACACCGCGAGCGTTTTCCATCTGCACCAGTACGTGCCCGGCGGCATGGACGGCCGCGCCCACATCATCGCGCCGGCGATCGATCCGCTGGCGCCGAAGAACATGGCCTTCTCGCCCGAGGACGCGGTCTACATCTGCGGCCAGTTCGGGATCGATGTGGACCGCCCGCTGCTGTGCCAGGTGTCGCGCTTTGACCCCTGGAAGGACCCCCTGGGGGTGATCGACGCCTACCGCATCGTCAAGGAGCAGGCGCCCGAGGTGCAGCTCGCGCTGGTCGGCTCGATGGCGACCGACGATCCCGAGGGCTGGGACTACTTCAACGCCACGGTCGCCCACGCCGACGGTGACCCTGACATCCACATCCTCAACAATTACAACAACGTCGGCGCGATCGAGGTCAATGCCTTCCAGTCCTACTCTGATGTGGTGATCCAGAAGTCGACCCGCGAGGGGTTCGGGCTCACAGTCACTGAGGCGATCTGGAAGGGCCGGCCGCTGGTCGCCGGCTCGGTTGGCGGCATCCCGCTGCAGGTCACCGACGGCGAGTCGGGCTTCCTCGTCGACGGCGTCGGGGCCTGCGCGGAGCGCTCGCTCGAGATCCTGGCCAACCCTCAGCTGGGCAAGCGGCTCGGCCGTGCCGGCAAGGAGACGGTGCGCCAGCGGTTCTTGATGCCGCGGCTGTTGCGCGACTGGCTCGAGGTGATCGAGGAGTACGGCGCATGACCTCGGACCAGCCGCTCGTGCTGGTGTCGAATCGCGGGCCGGTTACCTACGGTCCCGACAACGAGGTGCGCCGGGGGACGGGCGGGCTGGTGACGGCGCTGATCGGGCTCGCCAGTCACCGCCCCGTGACCTGGGTCGCCTCGGCCATGACCGACGAGGACGTGATGATGGCCGAGCGCCACGAGGGGCGCCCATTCCCGGTCACCACCCCGGACGGAGGCGAGTACCTGGTCAAGCTGGTCGCCTCGAGCGCCGATGCATACGACCGCTTCTACAACGTGATCGCCAACCCGATGCTGTGGTTCATCCAGCACTACCTGTGGGATCTGTCCAACGCGCCCGACATCCGCCGACACGAGACCGAGGCATATGAGTTCGGCTACAACGTCGTCAACGAGGACCTCGCGCGGGCGGTGCTGGAGGAGATCGAGGGTCTCGACAACCCCGTGGTGATGGTCCATGACTACCACCTCTACACGCTGCCGGGGTTGGTCCGCCGCGAGCGGCCCGACGCGCTGCTGCACCACTTCGTCCACATCCCCTGGAGCCAGTCTGACTCGTGGCGAGTGCTGCCGGTGATGATCCGGCGGGACATCTACAACGGCATCCTTTCCAACGACATCATCGGCTTTCACACGCGCTCCTACCGGCGCAACTTCCTTCAGTGCTGCGAGGACCTGATGGAGTGCGAGGTCGACCACGAGCGCGGCATCGTGTGCGTGGGCGAGCGCGATGTGTGGGTGCGCGCCTACCCGCTGCCGATCGACTCGACCGCGGTCCAGGAGGTCGGCGCGCGGCCGCGCGTGAAGGAGTTCGAAGAGGAGTTGCTCAGGCGCCGGCGCGAGCACCTGATCCTGCGCGTAGACCGCGCTGATTTGTCAAAGAACGTACTGCGCGGCTTCAGTGCTTTCGACGTGTTCTTAGAGCAGCATCCGGAGTTTCGCGAGAAGGTCACGTTCATCGCCCAGCTGATGCCCTCGCGCACCGACGTGGCCGAGTACGCCGAGTACCTCGAGCGGATCGAGGCTGTCGTCGCGGTCGTCAACCATCGCCACGGCTCTCCCGACTGGATGCCGATCCAGCTCAAGCTGCGCGACGACCTCGAGGAGGCCGTCGCCGCTTACAAGCACTACGACGTATTGATCGTCAACGCCATGTTCGACGGCATGAACCTGGTGGCCAAGGAGGGACCGATGGTCAACGAGCGCGCCGGGGTCTCGATCCTGTCGGAGAACACCGGCGCCCACGAGGAGCTGGGCGAGTGCGCCCTGTCGGTCAATCCCTTCGACATCCAGGAGCTGGCCGACTCGATCCACGCGGCGCTGACCATGCCCATGCACGAGCGGCGCCGGCGACTCGAGGGACTGAAGGAGATCGTCACCGCCCGTGATCCGGGCGACTGGGTCGACGACCAGCTCGCCGACATCCGTAAGCGGCGCCGGTCCCGGGAAGCGATCTGACTCAGGCCTGGGGCCGAAACGGCTCTGGCGTCGCCGCGAGCTTGGGGATCGCGAAGCGCGCGATCGTCCCGAAGCCTCCTGGTGCGGGCTTGCAGGCCTGCGCGATGCCCGCGTCGCAGGCGACCGAGAGGAATACGAAGGCGTCCTCCATCGTGAAGCCCCACTGATCCACCAGCAAGCGCCCGGCCTCCTCCGCGCACAGCGCGAGTGCCTCCTCGAAGGTGTCGGCCGTGGCGTGCGGGACCCATCGGTCGCGCAGTTCGGTGACCGGCCAGGTTGCCTGCTGTCCCTTGAGCAGGTCGAAGCGGAGGTCGACTTCGCCCGCGATCTCCACCCCCGTGAAGCAGATCTCGCCGTCCCCCATGGCGGCATGCATGTCGCCGACCGCGAACATGCCCCCCGGCTGGCGCACCGGGAAGAAGATCCGTGCTCCCGGCCCGTGAAGGTGGTCGTCGAGGTTGCCGCCGTGCTGACCCGCGAAGCCGTTTGAGAGCGTCTCGCCGCCTGTCGCCACCCCGACCACGCCGACCATCGGGCGCGCGGGAAAACGCACGCGCTCGTTCATGCGGACCTCGCTGTCCACGACTTCGAAGCGCCGCGTCAGTGGCGCTTGGACCTGGTCGATGAGCGGCCCGAAGCCCGGGATCAGGGTCGCCACGCCCCAGCTCACGGGACGCACGTCCAGGATCTCGACCACCAGCGAGTCGCCCGGCATCGCGCCGCGAACCGCCACCGGTCCCGTGGCGCTGTTGATGCGCTCGAGATCGATGTCGGTGACCAGGTCGTCCTCGCCGCGGATCTGGCCCGAAAAGCAGTCGTTGGTCTCGAACGTGACTACCGCTCCGGGGTCGACTTCGAGTACGGGCTCCAGCGCGGGCCCGAATGACCAGATCACCTGGTCGCGCGTGACCCGGTGGGCGGTCGCGGTCATCGCGTGGGGGCCTGGGGCTCCGCTTCGCCGGGGAGGTCGAGGTGCACGACGCCCACGTCGATCACGCGCCGGCGATCGCGGCGCCACAAGAACGCGAGGTAGACCAAGCCCAGCGCCATGAACCCACCGATCCCGTACGCCATGTAGGAGATGGGAGGAGTTAGCGGTGAGATGAAGGAGAAGATGTGGATCCCGGTGGCGGTCAGCCAGGCCGGGATGAACGCCAGAATCCCCAGGATGGGGATCACGCCATGCGCGACGGGACGGAACCGCCCCGCGCGCAGGAAGTAGGCGATGCAGGCGGCGTCGGTGACGATGTACACGCTCACGAGCAGGATCACGAGCCCCGCGCCGACCATCGCGAAGGCGGTGGTGGGCCCGTAGCCGAAGCCGAGCCCGAGCGCCACGCCGATCGTGACCGCGATGGTCGTGCCCAGCGCGACCAGCGGCGAACGATGACGCTGCGAAACCACCGCAAAGATTGAGGGGAACGCTCGCACGCGCCCCATCGCGTACGCGGTTCGGCTGGCGACGTTTACGCCCGCGTTCGAATTCGCGATCGTGGAGTTGACGATCGCCAAAAAGACGAAGAACCAGAACAGCCCGTACAGCGAGCGCGCCAGTCCCTCCCAGGAGGAGGCGCCGCTCGTGGCGAAGCTGCCGAAGCGCGATGGGCCGAACACGACCGTGACCGAGTAGGTCGTGAAGACGTACAGCAGACCGATCAGCAGGGTCGCCAACAGCACCGCGCGGCGCACCGTGCGCCGCGGGTCGCGCGCTTCCTCGGCCAGCGGCGCGGCCCCTTCGAAGCCTCCGAACGCCAGCACGGTGTACACGGACCCGGCGATCACCCCGGTGAGCCCGGCATAGCTCTTCGGCGTGTAGTGAGTGGTGAAGACCTCGCCGCTGTTCGCGGAGCCCGCGTGCACGACGAAGAACACCCCCAGCACGAGGAAGACCAGGATCTCGAACAGGCCGAGGATGGTCCCCAGCCGGGCTGAGACCCGGATCCCGAAGTAGCCTGCGGCGCCGACCAGCAGCGCGCCGATGATCGTCCACGGCCACCACAGCGAAGCGGTCACACCGAGCTCGCTGTGCATCGTGGCGGCCACCGTGAAGCCCAGCTGGAGCAACACCAGCGGCGGGATCAGCGCGCCCACGGTGGCGTAAGCCCAGGCGACGAGAAAGCCCAGCGAGGGATGCAGTCCCCGCGCCGCGTAGGTGGCCATCGAGCCGGCAGCGGGCAGTTCTCGCGCCATCTCGCCCACGCACCACGCGCAGAGCAGACACGCGACCAGCGCGAAGATCACGGAGAGCGGCAGCGAGCCGCCGGCGAAGGCGGCGCCGGCCGGGATCGAAGCCGCGATGGCCGCGCCCGGGGCCATGTCGGTGATGCTCTGAAACAGCACCTCTCGCAGCCCGATGGCATCGCGCCGCAGCCCTACCGTCGTGCTAGTCGCCGCCTCGTAGGTGGCCACCAGGTCTACCTACCAGAAAGGTAACCGGGTGTCCAGTGAGCGCGGCGTAGAGTGCCCCTCCGTGCGCCGCACCAAGATCGTCGCCACGATTGGTCCCGCCAGCCGCGACCCGGAGACGCTAGCGCGGATGGTGCAGGCGGGCATGGACGTGGCGCGGCTGAACTTCTCGCACGGAAACCGCGAGCTGCACGCCGAGAACGCGCAAAGGGTGCGCGCCGCCGCCGAGTCGGTGGGCCGCCAGGTGGCGATTCTGCAGGATCTCCCCGGGCCGAAGATCCGCATCGGCGCGCTGGTGGATGACGTCATCGAGCTGAAGCCGGGCGACCGGCTGCGGCTGGCCTGCGGCTCGACCGAGGTGGGCAACGCCGAGTGTGTCTCCGTCAGCTGGAGCGGCCTCGTCGAGGCGGTCGATCCAGGCGACGTGATCTACCTGGCCGACGGCGCCATCCGGCTTCGGGTCAAGAGCGTGCAGCAGGGCAACGGCGAGGTCGAGACGGTGGTGGAGATCGGCGGCGCGGTCTCCTCGCGCCAGGGGCTGAACATTCCCGGCTCCACGCGAGGTCTGACAGCGGTGCCGGAGGAGGACCTCGACATGCTGAAGTTCGGCGAGTCGATCGGAGTCGATCTCGTCGCGCTGTCGTTCGTGCGCACCGCCGAGGATGTGACGGCCGTCAGGCGTCACACCCGCCTGCCGCTGATCGCCAAGATCGAAAAGGCGCAGGCGGTCGGCGCGGCCGAGGAGATCATCCGGGCCGCCGACTGCGTGATGGTCGCACGCGGCGACCTTGGCATCGAGCTGCCGATCGCCGAGGTGCCGATGATGCAGAAGCAGCTGCTGCGGATCGCGGGCCGTTTGGCGCGGCCCTCCATCACAGCCACGCAGATGCTCGACTCAATGGTCAATTCGCCGCGTCCGACGCGCGCCGAGGTGGCGGACGTGGCCAACGCGATCCTCGACGGCACGGACGCAGTGATGCTCTCGCAGGAGACGGCCGTGGGCAGCTATCCGGCGGAGGCGATCGAGATGATGGCGTCTGTAGCGGAGCGCACCGAGCACGGCGTGCCCTACAGGGAGTGGAACGAGTCGCGCGTGCGCCGCGATGCCCGCGATCCCGCCTACACCGTCGCCTACATGGCCTGCGCAGCCGCGCATGATCTGCACCTGGACGCGCTCGTGGTCCCCACCCTGTCCGGCCGCTCCGCTCGTCTGGTCTCCGCCCACCGTCCCCGAGTCCCGATCTATGCCTTATCGCCGGGACGCGAGACGGTGCGCCGCTGCGGGCTGATGTGGGGGGTTGTGGCGGGGTCGATGCGACGCCACGAGATCACCGAGGCGCTGATCGCGGACGCGGCGCATCGGGTGGTGGAGCTCGGCTGGGTCAAGCCGGGCGCGCGCATCGGGATCACGGCCGGGTTGCCGTCAGGGCGCCCGGGGACGACGTCACTGATCCAGATACAGCGGGTGTGAGCGCCTTGCGGCCCCACCGGGTCCGGTCGATGGCGCTCAGGTTTCGGAAACCGAAACCAAATCGCCATCGACTAGGAGATCGGCGGTCTGCGCTCAGCCCAGGGCATGGCCTGCTCTAGCTGAGCCGCGAGCGAGTAGAGCGTGGCTTCGGCGCCGGGCCGGCCCACTAATTGCACGCTCAGGGGCAGCCCGTCTTCGCTCAGTCCGGCCGGAATCGCGACCGCGGGCTGGCCGGTGAGGTTCCAGATCGGCGTGAACGGCGTGAAGCGCCCCGCTTTGTCGAAGGCGATCAAGGCCGGTTTGCCCAGAGCGCCCTCGGCGGCGATCGGGGTCGAGGCCAGCGTGGGCGTGAGCAGCACGTCGAATTCATCCCACAGCTTGAGGAGCCGGGCGATGGTCTGCGGGCGCTTCGCGATCAGGGCGTCGCGCCGGCGCTCGGGCACGAACCGCTCCGCCGCCGCCGCCATCCCCCTGGTGGAGCGCTCGAGCAGACCGGGGTCGGGCTCGAGCAGCGAGTCCTGGTGGATCCCGCGCAGCCAGGTCTGGGCGAACTCGAACATCTTCAAGCCGTAGTCAGGGTCGCGTTGCTCCACCCTGTGGCCGAGCTGTGGCAGCAGGTCACGGACTCTTTCCCACGCCCGCCGCTGAGCGCTCGAGAGCCGCCCCATGACGCCCAGCGGGATCTTGCGCGAGGCGGCGATCCTCAGTGCGCCGGGGTCGGTGGCGGCGGCCTCCGAGAAGGGGGCCTCGGGCCGCGCGAGGACGTCCAGCAGGAGCGCGCTGTCGGCGACCGTTCGGGCCAGGGCTCCGACCACGCTCAGATCGACCCAACCCTTGTTCGCCGGCACGCGGCCGCGGCTGGGCTTCATGCCGACGAGGCCGCAACACGCGGAGGGGATGCGGATCGAGCCACCGCCGTCGGATCCCGTGGCGGCGGGCACCATTCCGGCGGCCACGGCCGCGGCTGAGCCTCCGCTTGACCCGCCGGTGGTGCGCGAGGGATCCCAGGGGTTGCGGGTGACGCCGTTGGCTTCGCTCGCGGTCCAGGGCCAGATCATCAGCTCGGGCGCGTTGGTGATGCCGAGCGGGATCGCGCCCGCCTCGCGCAGGCGCCTGACCGCTTCGGCGTCCTCCTTCTCGGGCGGCCCGTAGCTTCGCGACCCGCGCGTGGTCGGCTGTCCGGCCACGCCGAGGTAGTCCTTGATCGCGACCGGCACCCCCGCCAGGGGTCGATCGAAGTTCTTCATCGCCTGCGCGGCCTGAAGCGCCTCCTCGGCCAGCACCGTGCGGAAGGCGTTCAGGCGGGGATCGAGCGCTTCGATCCGCCGCAGGCACAGCTCTACGAGCTCGCCCGGGCTGACCTCGCCGGAGCGCACCAGTGCCGCCATCGCCTTCGGGCCGACGAACGCCAGCTCTTCACGCGTGGCGCTCATCGACGCGCCGGAGCGCCGTTGTAGAACTCGGCCTCCTGGCGGCCCAGCTCGGTCGCCGGCTCGTCGCCGTAGAACCATTCGCGGGCGATGCGGTGGAAGTTACCGCGGGCGTGCAGCTGCGCGATCACGGCCAGCGTCAACACCTCCATGCGCCGCCCAAAGATGTGGTCGGGGGGCGCGTTCTCGTGACGCAGCTGGCCGAAATACTCCGAGCGTGGATCGCCCATGTCGATCAGCACGCGCGTGGCCCACTCGGGCGTGAGCTCAATGTAAGCGTCGTCCGTGTACCACGAGGTGGCGGCGCGGAAGTGCTCCAGCACGCGCTCAGGGTTGAACTTCTCGGGCTGGGGGAAAAAGCCGGTCTCCTCGCCGATGCGCATGATGGTCTCGCTATCACTCTCGATCACCGCGCGCGCCACGGCGATCTCGCGCTCGACCGTGCCGGGGGGCATGCGCTTGAACAGGCCGAAGTCGAGGAATGCCATGCGGCCGTCGTCCAGCAGCATCGAGTTGCCCGGATGGGGGTCGCCGGAGAACTGGCGGTGCCGGTACAGGCAGCCGAAGTAGAAGCGGAACAGAATCTCGCCCACGCGATCACGTTCCTCCTGCGATCCGGTCTTCAGCTCCTCGAAGCCGGTGCCCCGCACGTACTCGGTCACAAGCACGCGCTCGCGCGACATGGAGGTGAGCACGTCGGGCACGACGATGAACGGGTGGCCGCGGAAGATGCGGGCGAGCGCCCGCTGGTTCTGGGCCTCGAGCTCATAGTCGAGCTCGTCCTCGATGCGGTCGCGGATCTCCTTGCCGATCGCCTTCGGGTCCATGCCGGGGGCGATGCGCTTGGCGACGCGCAGGATCATCCCAAGGTTCTGCATGTCGGCCCGGACGGCAGCCGCCACGCCCGGATACTGCACCTTGACCGCGACGGCGCGGCCGCCAGGCAGCACGCCGCGGTACACCTGGCCGATCGAGGCCGCCGCGATGGGCTGCTCGTCGAACTCTTCGAAGACCTCGTCGATCGGGCCGTCGAGCTCCTCCTCGATCACGGTGCGCATGTCCTTGAAGGTGACCGTGGGCGCGGCGTCGCGCAGCGCGGCGAGCTTGCGCTGGAACTCGTCCCGGTACTCCGGCGGGACCAGCCCGATGTCGAGGAACGACATCACCTGCCCCACCTTCATCGCCGCGCCCTTCATCGTCCCGAGCGCGGCCACGATCTGCTCGGCCGCCTCGATATGGCGGCGCTCGAGCGCGGCCTGGCGCCCTTCCTTGGAGCGGCCCACGTTGCTCGCGACGGTGCCGGCCTGGCGGATCGCCTGAGAGGCTGCGAGCCCCCCGATCTTGGCCGTCCGCCCCACGCGGGAGGTGGGGATACGGTTGTTCGCCACTACGCTCCCGTCATTCGCCCGTGCGCTCCACCTGAGAGCCCGGGACGATGTCATCCGAGCCGTCCTCCCAGCGCACCCACGCCTTGGCGCCGCCGTCGTAATCCTCTGCCATCAACACCAGCGTGGCGGGCTGCCCGAGCGCCGTGCAGGACTCGGTGCCCTCGGTGTCGAGCCCCCGCCAGATGCGTACGAACGGGTTGCGCTCGAGCTCATCGGCGACGGTCGTGGGGTCGGAGTGTCCGGGGTGGATGCGAGTCGCGGGCGGCAGCTTCAGCAGCGTGTCCATGATCGAGCGCTTGATGTCCGCGTAGGTGGTGTGACCGGGGGCGCGCACCCCGCCGACCGAGCCCTTGAACAGCGTGTCCCCGGTGAACACATCCGTGCCGTTGACGAGCAGCGAGACCATCCCCCCGGTGTGGCCCGGCGTGTGCAGCGGCTCGATGTGGAGCGCACCGCAGTCGAATCCCTCGTCCGGGGTGAGCGTGCCGGAAGCTCGGGGAACGCTCTCGCGCTCGAGCGGGTGGATCAAGACGGCGGCGTCGGGGTGGAGCTCGAGCACGCGGTCGAGCTCGGCAATGTGGTCGTGGTGGTGGTGGGTCAGCAGCACGTGGGTCAGTTCGAAGCGCATCCGCCGCAGTACCTCGAGCAGGGGCTCGACGGGACCTCCGGCGTCGATCATGGCGGCCTGCAGGCCGAGTTCGTCCGCCACCAGGTACGTGTTTGAGAGCCACTGCTCGTTCATGGAGCGCTCGACGAGCATGGCTCTGAGCGTACCGGGGGACTTCGCCCAACGAAGGCGGCCATTACGCTCTAGGCGTGAGCCTCGTCCATACCTGCTATCGCATCCTCGAGATCGAGCGCTCGGTTGCGTTCTACCGAGCCCTCGGGTTCGAAGAGAAGGGACGCCTGCCGATCAGGGACGAGGCGATCAATGTCTTCATGGGCCTTCCCGACGACGGTGACGAGCCGCGGCTCGAGCTGACGTACAACGTCGGCCGCGCCGAGCCGTACGAGATCGGGACCGGATACGGCCACGTCGCGATCACTACGGACGACCTTGATGGGACGCTTGCGAGGCTCAAGGAGCAGGGGATCGAACCCGAGCGCCCGCCCTACACCGTGCGCGAGGGTGGGTCGCGGCTTTGCTTCGTGCGCGATCCCGACGGTTATCGGATCGAGCTGATCGAGCGTCGCTGATGGTCGCGCCCAGCAAGATCGGCTATCTGCTCGAACGCCTCACCCAGGGCGTCGCGGCGCACGACCGCGAGAACCCCACCCACCACACCTGGGGCATCGGGATGGCCGGCTTCGACATCGAGCGACTGGGCCTCGAGGAGGGGGAGGAGATCCTTCCCGGGATCGTGCTTCAGGCCGACGGCGGCGTGACCGGCCAGTTCCGCATCCTGTGCGACGGCGAGCACGACGAGGGCGCCGCCGAGCAGGAGGAAGAGGTGGTGGAGGCGGTTTCCTCGCAGACCGTCGAGGCGGTGCCGCCGCCGGTCAAGCCGCCGCTCTAGCGGCGGGTCGCTGCCGCCTGCTCCGGGATCTGCGCGACGAGTCGCTCCACCGTGGGACATGCGAGCCCGTGGCGCTGCGCGGCTCGTAGCACGGCTCCGGGGATCGCATCGAGCTCGGGCGGGCGCCCGGCGAGGAGGTCGCGGTGCATCGAGGATGACAGCGTGGGGTGGGCGTCGTCGAGCTCGGCCAGCGTCTGCGCCGGATCGATGGTGGCGCCGTCGGCGTTGGCCACGGCGACCGTCTCGGCAATCGCCGCTTCCAGCAGCGAGCGCCACTGCGGGTCGCTGCGGATGTAGCCGATCGACTGTCCGCTGGCGCTCGTCGTCAGCGCGAGGGGCTCCAGGCGCACCAGCTTCCCCCACATCACTTGGGCCTCGCTCACGCCGATCGTGGCCGGGATCTCGGCGGCTACGAGCACTTCTCTGACCTCTTCGAGCGCCGGATGGAGCGCTGGGTCATCCACTGCCAGGTCGATGCGCACGGACGGGCTCGTTTGCACGATGCGTCCCGGCGCCGGGCGGTCGGCCTCGATGCGGATCGACGCCGCCGCTACGTGTGCGGGGCCGAAGCGAGCGCGCAGCGCGCTCACATGGTCGAGCCCGTTCAGGAGTGGCACCACCAGCCGCGGCTCGGCTTTGATCCGCTCGAGCGCGGCCTCGAGCGTGGTCGCCTTGGTGGCCACGAACAGGAAGTCGACGGGAGATTGCAGCTCGGCCACGGCACGTGGCCAGGCCATGAAGTCGCCCAATCGCACGCTTTGCACCGAGATCCCGCTGCGCTCGATCACGGCTGCGGTCTCGGGGCGGGCGACCACGGTGACCTCCTGACCCGCACGGGCAAGCGCGGCGGCGAGGAAGCCGCCCACACCGCCGGGCCCCAAGACCGCGATCGAAGGCACTGGCTGTAAGCGTCTCAAATCCGGGTATAGGGTCCCTGCTCGTGTCCAGGGTCGGCACCTATTCGATCGTCGCACGCGATGCCCAGACCGGCGAGTTCGGTGTCGGTGTTCAGTCCCATTGGTTCTCGGTCGGTCCGCTGGTCCCGTGGGCGCGCCCGGGTGTCGGGGCCGTCGCCACGCAGGCGACCGTCGAGGTCTCCTACGGGCCGCGGGCGCTGGATCTCATGGCGGCCGGCGCGAGCGCTTCGGATGCGCTCGCCGAGCTCACCGCCGCCGATCCGGCCGCCCACACCCGACAGGTGGCGATCGTCGATGCGAATGGTGTGCCAGCTGCGCATACGGGCGAGACATGCGTCCGGTACGCGGGCCACTTGACCGGCGCGACGGTCTCCTGCCAGGGCAACATGCTTGCCTCGGATCAGGTGTGGCCGGCCATGCTCGAGGCCTTCTCCAACGCTTCGGGGCCACTGGCGCAGAGGCTGCTGGAGGCGCTCGATGCCGCCGAGCGCGCGGGCGGCGACGCGCGCGGCCGACAGTCGGCTGCGCTGCTCGTGGTCCCTGCTCAGGGTGAGCCGTGGGAGACCCTGGTGTCGCTGCGGGTCGAGGACCACAGCGCGCCGCTGGTCGAGCTGCGGCGACTGCTGGCGCTGCACGAGGCCTACGCGCTCGCCGACGAAGCGGACGCCCTCGTGGGCGCGGGCCGCCACGGGGAGGCGGCGGCGCTGTACGAGCGGGCCAGCGAACTCGCCCCCGGCAACCACGAACTGCGCTTCTGGGCCGGACTGGGAATCGCCCAGGGCGACATCGAGGCGGGTGCCGCGCGCCTGCGCGAACTGATCCAAGAGGAGCCTCGGTGGGGGGAGTTTCTGGCGCGGCTTCCGTCCGAGATGGCACCGACCGCGGCGACGGTGGCCGCTCGGCTCGGGGTCTAGCCGGCCGCTCTAGCGCGCCGGGTCTATCAACACCCCCGGGTTGAGCGCGCCTCCCGGGTCGAGCTCGGCCTTGGCGGCCCTCAGCGCGTCGGCGAACGGCGGGGGCCGCTGACGGTCATACCAGGGACGGTGCTCGCGGCCGATCGCGTGGTGGTGGGTGATCGTGCCGCCGGCGGCGAGCACCGCGTCCGAGGCGGCCTGCTTGATCGCCGCCCACTGCTCGAGCTCGGCGCCGCGGTTGACCGGAGCGAGGATCGTGTAGTAGGGCGCCGGCCCGTCCGGATACACGTGCGTGAAGCGGCAGGTAACCGAGCCCGCGCCGCACACGTCCTGGACGGCGCTCGTGGCACGCTCGAGCACGGACTCGTTGAAGCCCGCGAAACGGTCCCAGGTGATCGCGGTCTCGAAGGTCTCCGACAGCACCCCGATCGCCACGAAGGTGTCGCGCAGGTAGGGCGCGCGCAGAAACGCCTCGCGCCACTGGGAACTCGCCTGGGGGCGCTGAGCGGGGTCGTGCTCCCAACTGCCCCCGTGGTCGCCGCAGCACTCCAGCGCCAGCGAAAGCCACGGCTCGACGTCATGCGCGGCAGACTCGAAGCCGAGCACGAGCAAGGCGGAGGAGCCGTCGCCGGCGCCCGTGAGCGCCGCCTCGCGAGCATCGATCAGGCGGCAGTTCGAGGGCTGCAGCCCCGATTGGGACAGCGCCCGCACCGCCTCTGCGCCGGCGCCAAAAGCACCGAACTTGACCGCCGCCGATGCGCGGTGGACCGGTTTGGGGCGCACCCTGACCCAGGCCTCGCTGATGATTCCGAGCGTCCCTTCTGACCCGAGCAGCAGCCGGTCAGGGGAGACGCCTGCTCCCGAGCCCGGCAGCCGGCGCGACTCCCACCAGCCCTTGGGCGTCAGCGCGCGGAGCGATTCGACCAGGTCGTCGATGTGCGTGTACAGCGTCGCGAAGTGGCCGCCGGCGCGGGTGGCGACCCAGCCGCCCAGTGTGGAGAACTCAAATGACTGGGGGAAGTGCCGCAGCGTCAGGCCATGGGTCGCCAGCTGCTGCTCGAGTCCTGGCCCGGTGGCGCCCGCCTGGATTCGCGCCGCCAGCGACGTGGTGTCGATCTCGAGCGCTCGGTCCATGGACTTGAGGTCGATCGTGACCACGCCCGCGTAGCGGGCGTCCACAGGCGCCTGCACCCCGCCCACCACGCTAGTGCCGCCGCCGAAGGGGACCACCGCGGCATTGGCGGACAGGGCCCATTCGAGCACCTCCTCGAGTTCATCATCCGCACGAGGCCGCGCCACGACGTCGGGCGGGTGCTCGAACCGGCCGCGAAAGCCCCGCAACACGTCGGCGTACGAGCGGCCGTGGCAATGGAGACAGCGCTCGTACGTGTCGCTCGCGCAGATGGCGGCCAGGCGTTCGGGAGGCTTGAGTCGCGGTTCGGGCAGCGAGACCTGCTCGAGCACCACGGGCAGCTCCGGCTCCAGCGAGCCGAAGCCGAGCCGCTCGACGATCGCGGCAGCCGTGGCTTGGGTCTGTTCGGGCGAGAGCTGCTCGTCCTCGAATCCCCAGCCCCAATGCTTCAGACGCCGCAGCACGGGCGGGGAGCCTACTTCGGCCCCGGTTTGTTCACGGGGGCGACGGGCCACAGGCGCCGCTACGGTGTATCGCGATGTCCCCAGCGACGGGTCTTCTTGCGCGTGGTCCGTGGGCCCCATCACAGGTCACAGTCGCGTGGCGCAAGGACTCCTACGAGGCCGACACGGCAGCTCTGCGCGCCGCCGATGCGGCGCTTGACGCGCTACGCGCGCGGGGGTCTCCTTCCCACGACGGTCTCGCCGCCAGGCTGGCCTCGTTTGACGCCTGCGACGGGGGGCTGAAGCTCGAATTGCAGCCCGCGCGCTGGGCCCTGCGGCTGATCCCCGAGCAGGCCGCCGAGAGCCTTTCGATCCTGTGCGTGGTGCGGGCGGCCGACGGTCGCTGGCTCGCGGGACGGCGCGCCGGCTGGCTGGCGTCGTGGGCGGGGCGCTGGGCGCTGGGCGCGGGCGGCTCGGTCGAGGTCGAGGAGAACCCGACCCACACGATGACCCGCGAGCTACAGGAAGAGTGGTCGGTCGCCCCGGAACGCCTGTCGATCGAGGCACTGGTACGGCTGCCGAGCGCGATGGTGCTGCTGGTCGGGCTGGCTTGGCTCGAGGATGGGGCCTCGGTGGCGCCGGACCCCGAGCATGACCAGTTCGCGTGGTGGCCGGCCGACGTGTCCCAGTGGCCCGGGGAGGCTCACGAGCCGCTTCGGCGGCTGGCGACGCTGCTCGCGGCGGGTCAGCCGTAGAGCCGATGCGTGCCTTCACCTTCCGCCGCCTGGAGATCGCCTCGTTTATCCACTCGACGGTGTTCCTGGCGCTCTTGATCTGCGCCTTCGCGCTGTCCAAGCCCGAACCGGAGACGTTCGTGCTGGGGATGGCTCACGGCCTGATGTGGATCGGGATGTCGCTGGTCTGCATCGCCGCCGCGCGGGCACGCATCATCCCTTTCTGGCTTGCGGTCACGATCGCCGTGCTCGGTGGTCTTGGGCCGTTTTTGGGATCGCTGGGATTTGCAGTGATAGAGCGGCGCCGACGCCGGGGAGACGGTATCTCGACCCCTCTGGTCACGCGTTAGAGTGCAAAGGCGGGATGGCGGCACAGGCGGGTACGGTCGAAGTGGTGATGCCGGCGATGGGTGACTCCGTTGCCGAGGGCACCGTGCTCGAATGGCGCAAACACGAGGGCGACCCCGTCGACGCCGAAGAGACGATCGTCGAGATCTCGACCGACAAGGTGGACGCGGAGGTGCCCGCGCCCGTGGCGGGCCGCCTCGCCAAGATCCACGCCCCGGAGGGACAGACGATCCCGGTCGGCGCGGTGCTCGCGGAGATCGCGACCGGCAACGGGGGCGGCTCCCAGCCGAGCGCCGCCCAGAGCGACGGGGGCGCCCAGCCAAGCGCCGCCGAGGACGGCGCGGAGGCCCCCACGGCGGTGCAAACCGCGGAACACGAGGAGGAGTCTGCGCCGCCCGAGCCCGGCGGCAAGAGCATCGACATTGTCACGCCCACCGGTGGCGAGTCGGTTACCGAGGGCACGATCCTCGAATGGACGGTCAAGGCCGGCGACCGCGTCAAAGACGGCGACACGGTGGTCGTGATCTCAACCGACAAGGTCGACATGGAGCTCCCGGCGCCAGCGTCGGGCACGGTCAGCGAGATCCTGTTCGAGGAGGGCGCCACCGTCACCGTGGGCCAGGTGATCGCGCGCATGACCGTCGGTGCGGCCGGCGAGGCGCCTGCGCGTGCACACGCCGAGCCCGAAGTCCCCGACGAGCCTGAGGCGCGGTCCGCGCCCGAGGCTCCCGCCGAGCGCGATGAAGAGAGCGCCGGGAATGCCTCTCCAGTCGCGCGACGGATCGCTGCCCAGCAGGGCGTTGATCTCTCGACCATCGCGGGCTCGGCCCGCGGCGGCCGGATCACCAAGGCCGACGTGCTTGCGGCCGCCGGCGACGGCGACGGCGCGGGGAAGCAGGCGGCGCCCGAGACGCAGGCCGCCGGAGCGCCTCCCGCGACCACCGCCGCTGCGCCTGCCCAGCGCGAGCCGGCCACCCAACCCCTGCGCGGCGGCGCGGCCGCTCTAGCGCGCTACATGGACCAGAGCCGCTCAATTCCCACCGCGACCTCCTTTCGCACGGTGGCCGTGGAGGCGCTCGCGCGGCGCCGCGCCCAGCTCAAGGAGGCCGGTCGGCGCATCTCGTTCACGCACCTGATCGCGTACGCGATCGCCCGTGCGGCGACCGGCGAGATGCCAGTCATGGCGAACCACTTCGCCGAGATCGACGGCAAGCCGCAGCGCGTCGACGACGCCGCGTGTCACCTCGGCCTGGCCGTCGACGTGGAGAAGAAGGACGGCAGCCGCACGTTGATGGTCCCGGTGATCCGCGACGCCGGGCGGATGGGCTTCGACCGGTTCGTCGAGGCCTACGACGCGCTCGTGGAGAAGGCTCGCGCCAACGCCCTGACCGTCGATGACCTGACCGGCGCCAACGTGACGCTGACCAATCCCGGCGGCATCGGCACGGTGGCTTCCGTGCCGCGCTTGATGGTGGGACAGGGGACGATCGTCGCCACCGGCGCGATCGGATATCCCCCCGGCCTCGGCGCGGTGGGGGCACAGATCGGCGCAGAGAAGGTCATGACGATGACCTCCACCTACGACCACCGCATCATCCAGGGCGCGGAGTCGGGCCGCTTCCTCGCCGTGATCGACGCCTACCTGCAGGGCGAAGCCGGCTTCTACGAGCGCGTCTTCGGCGATCTCGGCCTCGAGCTGCCGGCGCTGGAGCCCACGAGTGCGCAGGCCAGGCCCGCGCCAGGTCCGACCGTGCCGACTCCACCGGCGCCAGGCTTCGCGCCCGCGCAGCAGCCCGATGGTGCCGCCGGCGCGACCACCGCGGCGCCTCCCGCACCCATGCGGGAAGCAGCCGCGGCGCCAGGTGCTCCGCCTGACGAGGCGATGCTGCAGGCCGTGCAGGCCGCGACTTCGCTGCTCAAAGCACACCGCACGCACGGGCACCTGGCGGCGCGGCTCGATCCGTTGGGCCGCCAGCCGGAGGGCGATCCGGCGCTCGATCCCGAGCCGCTCGGCTTAACACCAGAGATCATGGCCCAGATCCCGTCGCGCATCCTGCGCATGTATGTCCCGGGGGACTCGCTGGCCGACGCGCTTCCGCACCTGCGCGAGACCTACTGCGGTCCGATCGCCTACGAGATCGAACACATCTCCTCTCACGAGCAGCGGCTGTGGCTGCGGGAGAAGATCGAGTCCGGGGCGTTCCGCAAGCCGCTGAGCGCGCAGGAGCAGAAGTGGCTGCTGCGACGGCTGACCGAGGTCGACGCGCTCGAGCGCTTTATGCACAAGTCCTACCTCGGCCAGAAGCAGTTCTCGATCGAAGGGCTCGACATGACCGTGCCGATGCTCGACGAGTTGATCAGGCTCGCGGCCGGCAACGGAGCGCGCGAGGTCGTGATCGGCATGGCCCATCGCGGCCGCCTGAACGTGCTTGCCCACAACCTGGGACGCTCCTACGACTCGATCTTCGCCGAGTTCGAAGGAACCTCGACGCTCGCCCCCATCACCTCGCTGCCACATGGGGGGACCGGGGATGTCAAGTACCACCACGGTGCGCAGGGCTCCTACCAGCTGCCGAGCGGGGAGTCGATCACGGTGCGGCTCGAGTCGAACCCCAGCCACCTCGAGTTCGTCGATCCGGTGGTGGTCGGCGCAACCCGCGCCGCACAGACCACCCGCCAGGGCGCCCACGCCACGCAGGATGTGAACGCCGCGATCCCGGTGATCCTCCACGGCGACGCTGCCTTCCCGGCGCAGGGCGTGGTGGCCGAGACGCTCAACCTGCAGGCGCTGGACGGCTACACCGTGGGCGGCACGGTCCACATCATCCAGAACAACCAGGTCGGCTTCACCACCGACCCGGAGGACGCCCGCTCCACCACCTGGGCGTCCGACATGGCCAAGGGCTTCGACGTGCCCATCATCCACGTGAACTCCGACGACGTGGAGGCTTGCATCTCGGCGCTGCGACTCGCTTTCGCCTTCCGCGAGCAGTTCGGCCACGACGTCCTGATCGACCTGATCGGCTACCGGCGCTTCGGACACAACGAGGCCGACGAGCCCGCCTACACGCAACCGGAGATGTACCAGGCGATCAAGAAGCACCCGTCCGTGCGCGAGTTGTTCGCGCGCCAGCTGATCGACCAGGGCGTCGTCTCAGAGCCCGAGTCGACCGAGCTGACCGACAGCGTGTGGTCGGTACTGAGCGAAGCGCACCAGAACCTCAAGGCCCGCATCGAGCAGGCCAAGGAGATCGAGCACGGCACCGGCGAGTACCAGCTCGACCGCAGCGCCTCGCCCGAGGTCAACACCGCCGTGCCAGTGGACCGGCTGCAGATGCTCAACGAGGAGCTTTGGTCGGTGCCGGACGACTTCACGGTCCATCCGAAGCTGCTGAAGCAGATCGAGCAGCGCCGCGCCGCGGTCTCAAAGGCAGCCGAGAAACCAATGATCGGATGGGCTCACGGCGAGGCGCTTGCGTTCGCCTCGCTGCTAACGGAGGGGATCCCCGTCAGGCTCACCGGTCAGGACACCGAGCGTGGCACCTTCAGCCAGCGCCACCTGGTTCTGCATGACCCCAAGACAGGGCAGGAGTACTGCCCCTTGCAGCACCTGCCCGGGGCGAAGGCGCCCATGGAGCTGCACAACTCGCCGCTGTCGGAGATGGCCTGCGTGGGCTTCGAGTACGGCTACTCGCAGGAGGCGCCCGAGACGCTGGTCTTGTGGGAGGCCCAGTTCGGGGACTTCGCCAACGCGGCGCAGGTGATCATCGACCAGTTCATCTCCTCCGGAATGGCCAAGTGGGGCCAGACCTCGCGCCTGGTGCTCCTGCTTCCCCACGGGTACGAGGGCTCAGGGCCCGAGCACTCATCGGCGCGGCTCGAGCGCTACCTGCAGCTCGCGGCCGAGGGCAACATCCGCGTTGCCAACCCCACCACTGCGGCGCAGTACTTCCACCTTTTGCGTCGCCAGGCGCGCGTGGCCAAGCAGCGCCCGCTGGTGGTGATGACGCCCAAGAGCCTGCTGAGGCTGGCGCAGGCGTCGAGCCGGGCCGAAGACCTGGCTGACGGCCGCTTCGAGCCGGTGCTGGCCGAGCCGGGAGTCGACGCGGCCCAGGTAACCCGGCTGATCCTCTGCAGCGGGAAGATCTACTACGACCTCGTAGGCCACGAGAGCCGCGGCGAAGACCCGCAGATCGCGGTGGGCCGGGTCGAGTTGCTGTACCCGTTTCCGCAGGCCGAGATCCTGCGACTGGTCACGAGCTACCCCCGCCTGCACGAGGTGGTTTGGGTGCAGGAGGAGCCCCGCAACATGGGCGCACGCGCGTTCATGTCGCCGCGTCTGCTGCAAATTCTGCCCGCGCACCTGCACTTCGGGTACGTGGGTCGCCCCGAGCGCGCCGCCTCAGGCGAGGGCTACCCGATCGCCCACGCCAACGAGCAGAACCGGATCGTCTCCACCGCTCTCGACCTGGGGCACCCGGTGTCCCAGTACCCGCGCAAGCAGCCGGGCGAACGCTAGCGGCGGCAGCGTCTGATGGCGGGGGACGGCCGCAAGCTGCTCCAGCATGAGCTCGGAAGCAGCGCCCCGGCGGGCTTGGAGGAGCTGGACGACTCGGACCTGGCGGATCTTGCGGCAGCGGTCCGCGGTGCCAAACGCCAGCAGGCGGCCGCGCTCGCGCAGGCCGCCGACCGAGCCCTCGGTCACATCCCCAGGCTGCTGCGGGGACCGGTGCGCGCGGTCTTCCGATGAGTACCGGCGACGGCCGGCATGCGCTGGCGGCGCGCGCTGAGCTACTCAAGCTCGCGCGACTGCTGAACCGCGATCCAGACCAGCTCTCCTACCTCGAAGTCGTCGCGGCGGACGACCTGAAAGCGTTTCGGGAGCAGCTGACCGAGGTGCTGTTCGCCTCCAGCAGCAAAACGCTGATTCGGCTGGCGGTGGCGAGCAAGCTGCTCCCCACGGGCGTCGTGGCGACGATCGCGCAGCGTGCCTTCGGCCCCCTGCTCGCCGCCCGCGTGGCCGGCCTGCTCGACCCTGGCCGGGCGGTCGATGTCGCCGCGAAGCTGCCGCCGGATTTTCTCGCCGACGTGGCAATCGAGCTCGACCCCCCGCCGCGCCAGCAAGGTGATCACCGCGATTCCCCCGTCCCAGATCCGCGCAGTCACGCGCGTGCTGGTGGGGCGAGAGGAATACGTGACGATGGGTCGCTTCGTGGGCCGCCTCCCCGACGCCTCGCTGGACGCGGCGCTCGATGAGATCGATGACCCGGGGCTGCTGCGGATCGCCTTCGTGCTGGAGCGCAAGGACCGCCTGGACGAGCTGATCGACCAGCTCGGAGAGCAGCGGTTCGAGGGGCTGGTCGAGGCGGCCGGGGACGAGGACCTCTGGCCGGAGGTGCTCGATGTGCTGGCCCACGTCGGCCCCGACCGCCAGCGCGCGCTCGCCGAGCTCGCGCGGGAGCGCGATCCTCAGCTGTACGCGCGGCTCGAGGAGTTCGTGCGCCAGCAGGACCCGACGCTCCATGAGCGCTTGCGCGAGACGCTCGGGGACGCCGAACCTACAAGCTAGCCAGCGGGCGGCGAGCCTGACGCAGTGTCAGGCAGGGCGGTCAGTCGCTGACGGAGCGGCGCTTGCGAGCGCGCTCGCGCGGGAGGATCCTTTACAGCGTGGCAACCCTCGAGAGCACCTCCACCGCGGTAACTCTGCCCAACTACATCGGCGGCCATTGGCGCGATGCCTCCGGTGTCGATGTGCTCGAGGACCACGACCCGGCCTCGGGTGAGTTGCTCGCCCGTGTTCCGCTGAGCGGCGAGAACGAGGTCGATGGCGCGGTGCAAGCGGCCCGCGCGGCTGCGCCGGCATGGCGGGCGGTTCCGGTGCAGGCGAGGGCGCGCCTGGTGCTCTCGCTGCGCGAGACCCTGATCGAGCACCGTGCCGAGCTCGCGCGACTGGTGGCCTCCGACATGGGCAAGACGCTTCCGGACGCGGACGCCGAGGTGGGGCGCGGCATCGAGTCGGTCGAAGCGGCAGCGGCGGTGCCGCACCTGATGAAGGGCGAGAACCTCGAGGGGGTCGCACGCGGCGTCGACGTCGAACTGGTCCGCCAACCCGTGGGGGTGGTGGCCGCGATCACCCCGTTCAACTTCCCGGCGATGATCCCGCTGTGGTTCCTCCCCTACGCGATCGCCACCGGCAACACCTTCATCCTCAAGCCCTCCGAACAGGACCCCCTGGCCGGCCAGCGGATGATGCAGCTGATCGACGCGCTGCCCGACCTGCCCCCGGGGGTGGTGAACCTCGTGCACGGAGGTCGCGACGCGGTCAGCGCGCTGCTCGATCACCCCGGTGTCGATGCGATCTCGTTCGTCGGCTCGGCCGCGACCGCACGCCTGATCGCCTCCCGCGGAGCGACCGCCGGCAAGCGCGTGCAGGCGCTGGGCGGAGCCAAGAACGCGATGATCGTGATGCCCGATGCGGATCGCTCGGTCATGGTCGAGGGCGTAATCCGCTCGGCCTATGGCGCAGCGGGACAGCGCTGCCTGGCCGGCTCGGTGGCGGTATTGGTGGGCTCCCGCGAGCAGCAGGACGAGACGCTTGAAGCAATCGCCACACGGGCGGGCGAGCTGCGCCTGGGCCCCGGCTTGAGCGCGGAGACGGATGTGTGTCCGCTGGTCACGCCGTCCAGCCGCGAGCGGCTGCTGAACGAGATCGACGGCGCGGTGCAGGCGGGAGCCGAACTGGTGCTTGACGGCCGCCGCGCCGACCCGGGACCCGCTGGGACCCTGCTCGGTCCGACCATCCTCGACCAGCTCGAGCCGGAGAGCCGCTGGCTGCGCGAGGAGCTGTTCGGACCGCTGCTCTCCATCCATCGTGCGCCCGATATCGGGGCCGCGATCGAGTGGTGCAACCGCAGCCGCTATGGCAATGCGGCCGTGCTTTTCACAACCTCGGGGAAGGCGGCGCGTACGTTTAGATATTCAATCCAGGCTGGAATGCTGGGCGTCAACATCGGCGTCGCCGCTCCCGTCGCCTGGTTCCCGTTCGCCGGCTTCAAGGACTCGTTCGAGGGTGACCTGCACGCCAACGGCCGCGACGCGTTTGAGTTCTATACGCGTAAGAAGGTCGTGACCTCGCGCTGGTAGCCGTCCTGCCGTGAGCGCGCGCACGATCGCGTTCTTCCCCGAGGGCGCCTACGGACCGACCAACAATTGCGCCGGCATCGGCGCAGTGCTGCGCGAGCGGGGCCACCGGGTGGTGTTCGTCGTCGAGGAGTCGTTTGCCGGCACGCTCGAGGCTCGCGGGTTCGAAGAGCGCCTGGTACGTCTGGGACCGCCGCCCGAGCGCGAAGAAGCTCCCGGGCAGTTCTGGAAGGACTTCGTGCGCGACACCGCCCCCGTCTTCCGTCGCCCCACCATCGAGCAGCTCGAGCACTTCATCGCGCCGACCTTCCAAGCCCTCGCGGACGGCGCCCGGTATGTCGACGACCGTCTGCTCGAGGTAATCGATGAGCTTGCACCCGACGTGGTGGTGCAGGACAACGTCGTGGCCTTCCCGGCGCTGGCCGCGAGCGGCGTCCCCTGGGTACGGATCGTCTCCTGCAACCCGGCCGAGATCAAGGACCAGTTGGTGCCGCCGGTGTTCTCTGGCTACGCGGCCGACGACCGCAGCGGATGGCCTGAGTACTGGGAGGAGTACCGGCGTCAGGTCGGCTCGCTCGCGGCCGCGCACGACGAGTTCTGCCGCTCGCGCGGGGCGCCTGCGTTACCCGAGCTGGAGATGATCGGCGTCTCGCCCTGGCTGAACGCCTACATCTACCCGCAGGCGCTCGACTACCGGCGGTCAACACCGCCGCCGGGGCGATGGCTGGCGCTTCAGTCGTGCGTGCGCGCGGAACACGAGTCCTGGTCTCCGCCCCCCGGCGAGGGCCCGCTCGTGTATCTCAGCCTCGGCTCGCTGGGCGCAGCCGACGTCGAGCTGATGCAACACCTGATCGATTCGCTGGCGCCACACAGGGACCTGCGTGTGACCGTCTCGCTCGGTCCCCAGCACGACCAGCTGCGTCTCCCGGAGCACTTCAGCGGCGCCGAGTACCTCCCCCAGCCGGAGGTTCTGCGCCACGCCGACGTCGCGATCACCCACGGCGGCAACAACACCGTGACCGAATGTGTCCATTTGGGCTGCCCCATGGTGGTGCTGCCGCTGTTCTGGGACCAGTACGACAACGCTCAGCGCGTGCACGAGCGCGGCCTCGGCCTCCGCCTCGACACCTATGGCCACGAGCCCGTCGCGCTGACAGCGGCCGTGCGACAACTTGTCGGGGACCACTCCATCCGCGCCCGGCTCGGCGAGGTGTCTCAGTCCCTTCAAGCGCACCCGGGAACTCTGGAAGCCGCGGTGGCGATCGAAGACGTCGCCGAGCGGGGAACGCGGAGCTAATCTGGACACATCGTCAACAGGGAGGATGCCATCACGATCGGTCCGCTGAGCGTCGCGGACGCGCTCGCGCTGCCCGTCCTGCGCAGGGCGCTGCCGCAGGTGCTCGCCGGCAAGGAGAACCTGGACCGAGTTGTGCGCTGGGTGCACGTGGTCGATGTGCCCGAGCCCGACGAGTTGCTGCGCGGCGGCGAGCTCGTGCTCTCGACAGGTCTCGGCCCCGGCCAGGACCGCATCGCGCAGCGGCGCTTTATCCGCAGTCTCGCCGCCCAGGACGCCGCGGGGCTGCTGATCGAGGTCGGTTACACCTACAAGCAGTCGCTACCGAGCACCCTCATCGGGGAGGCCCGCGGGTGCGGCCTGCCGCTGATCTCGACACATCGTCCGACCCGCTTTGTGGACATCACGGAGGCGATCCACGGCGCCCTCGTCGACCGCCGGCTCGCCGTGCTGAGACGTGCGCAGGACGCCGGTGACCGGCTGACCGCGATCGTGCTAGAGCGCAACGACCTCGACGCTCTGCTGGCCGAGCTCGCTCGTACGCTCGAGAACCCAGTCACGCTGGAGAACATCGTGGGCCAGCTGGTCGGGTTCGCGCCGTTCCGATCGGGTGAACAGGAGCTGCTCGAGGCTCATCTCGAATATCTTCGTGCGCGCGAGCCGGAGCAGCTGAAGGGACCGGGTTGGCTGGCGGTGGAGATCAGCTCGCGCGGTCGGCCGTGGGGGCGGGTGACGGTGCTGGAAATCGACTCGGCCCTGGTTGCAGAGGACCGCATGGTGCTCGAGAGCGGCGCTCAGGTGCTGGCCCTCGCGCTGCTGCAGGAGCACCATGACGAGCAACTGCGCGCCCGCGCGCGGGGCAGCTTTCTGGTTGAGCTGATGCGCGGTCGCATGCAGGAGGGCGATGCGGCCCGTCGCGCGGCCGCACTCGACTTCCGCCCGCGCCGAAAGCACCTGCTCGCCGGCGCGCTGGGGTGGCGCTCAGAGCGGTGGTCGTCGCTCGCGGACACCCCGGAGGAAGCCTCGGCCGTTCTGATGCACGCTGTGCGCGGAGGCGCAAACGACGGCCGGCCGACATTGCTCGGGCTGCACGGCGCCAGCCTGCTGACCGTGCTCGCCGTGTCCGACACCGAGCCCGACGACGAGCAACTCACCTCACTCGCTAACGAGCTGCGCGTCCCCCTGCGCCGGCGCGGACTCTCCGAGGACGACGTGGCGATCGCCTTCGGTGGCAGTGATCCCACCTGGATTGGCGCGGGCCGCAAGCTCGATCGGGCAGCAAACGCGGTCCTCGCCGCGCGCGCCACCGCGCCGACCCTGTGGAGGGATGCC
Source organism: Solirubrobacteraceae bacterium (assembly GCA_039583645.1). GTDB lineage: Bacteria > Actinomycetota > Thermoleophilia > Solirubrobacterales > Solirubrobacteraceae > Palsa-465. The sequence continues at coordinate 5,180 of JAVKSP010000028.1, read as the reverse complement.
CGCCACGGCTCGCTACTCGATCTGCTGTACACGCTGCGGCGCTCGCCGGAACTGCTGGCGTTCGCGCGCGACCAGCTCGGCCCCCTATTCGAGGAGCGTGACGAGCGCAGCCGCGAGCTGTTGCGGACCCTAGAGGCCTATCTGGCGAGCTCGGGTCGCAAGGCCGAGACAGCGCGGGCGTTGCACCTCACTCGTCAATCGCTGTATCTGCGACTGGACCGCCTGAAACGGCTGTTGGGCGTCGACCTCGACGACCCCGATGTGCTGCTGTCGCTGCACCTCGCGCTGCGGGCGCTGCGCTTGACTCAGGCGCTGTCGCCCGACGAGCGATTGTGAGCGCTGCCGAGAGTTGACACTGTGTCCAGAGATCACGCCACTGCCTGATGCATTGTGTGTTGCGCCACTCCTGACGCAAGCCTATGTTCAGCGGCGGCACATGGACCGTCAGCGATGAACCCTGCCCACATCGGCGCTGACCCCGCGGTGTGAAGGTGCGGTTAGCGACCGCCAGCAGCAGCGAGGGTGGCTCCGGAGGGAGTACATTCTCGCCTGGCTCAAGCCACGCGAGGAGACCCGAATTGGACGACGTCGGCATCCCGAAGGACGAAGTCGACGTATACCTGGACCGCGTGACCAAACGGTTCCACGACGTTGTCGCGGTCGACGATCTCTCGCTCCAGATCGGCCAGGGGGAGTTCTTCAGCCTGCTGGGACCCTCGGGCTGCGGCAAGACCACCACGCTGCGGATGATCGGCGGATTTGAGGATCCCACCGCCGGCACCGTATACCTGCGCGGACGCGACGTCACCGATCTGCCGTCCTACCGGCGCAACGTGAACACGGTCTTTCAGTCCTATGCGCTGTTCCCGCACCTCAACGTCTTCGACAATGTCGCTTTCGGCCTCAGGCGCCGCAAGGTGGGGCGGGGGGACGTCGAGCGCCGGGTCCGTGAGTCGCTGCGTCTCGTCGGGCTCTCGCATTTGGAGACTCGCAAGCCCAGCCAGCTGTCAGGCGGCCAGCAGCAGCGGGTGGCGCTGGCGCGCGCGTTGGTCAACGAGCCTCAGGTCCTGCTCCTGGACGAGCCTCTGGGGGCGCTCGACCTCAAGCTTCGCAAGCAGATGCAGCTCGAGCTCAAGCGCATCCAGAGCGAGGTCGGCATCACCTTTGTCTACGTGACGCACGACCAGGAGGAGGCCATGACGATGTCCGACCGCATCGCCGTTATGGAGGATGGCCGCATCAAACAGATCGGGGAGCCCGAGGACGTCTACGAACGCCCGCGCACGGAATACGTCGCGGGATTTCTTGGTGCCTCAAACCTCCTGGACGGTCGGGTCGAGACCCGGGAAGGGGCCGCCGCCACTGTCGTGGTCCAGGGTGGATCCGTGATCCGTGTGCCGCTCGAGAGGCTCAACGGCAGCGATGCCACCGTCAAGGTAGGAGTGCGGCCGGAGAAGATCCGGCTCGAAAAGGACGACGGGCCCGTACCGGCCGACTGGAATGCGGTCAAGGGGCTGCTGCGCATGGCCTCGTTTGTGGGGGTGAGCCACCAGTACACGATCGAGGGCCCCGGGGGCAAGGAGCTCACGGTCTACGCCCAGAACGATGGCGGCGAGGCAGCGCCGCACCCTGGGGAGCGAGTCCGACTGTTGTGGCGGCCCGAACACACCTTCGTGGTCGCCGCTGAAGCCTCGGAGACGCGCGCAGCGGATCCCGAGGGTGGTGAAGTAGCCGAGAAGGAGAAGAAGTAATGGACGAAGAGCACTTTGACGTTGACCCGGCCATCTTGCGAGGCCTTACCGAAGGGCGCCTGTCGCGTCGGGACATGATCCGCTATGGGGGAATGGCGGGCCTCTCCGCGTTCCTCGCCGCCTGTGGCGTGTCGGGGAGCTCGAATACGTCTGGCTCGAGCGGGGTGGGAAGTGCGTCCTGGTGGGCCAAGCAGAAGCTCCATCACAAGGTGAACTTCGGGAACTGGCCTCTGTACGTGGACGTGTTCAAGGGCAATCACCCCACGCTCCAGCGGTTCACTCAGGAAACCGGAATCCAGGTCACCTATACCGAGCCGATCCAGGACAACATCCCCTTCTATACGAAGATCCGTCCCGCGCTCCAAGCGGGCCAGTACACCGGCTACGACATCATCGTGATGACCAACAACAGCCCGGCGCTGGGCTTCCTGATGAATGCCAACTGGCTCGTGCCGCTCGACCACAGCATGATGCCCAACTTCGACAAGTACGCCGGCCCGCTGGTCAAGAATCCCTCCTGGGACCGCGGGAACAAGTTCACCATGGCCTGGCAGTCAGGGTGGACCGCACTCGCCTACAACTCTTCGGTCATCAAGGAGCCCATCGACTCGGTGCAGGCTCTATACGACCCCAAGTACAGCGGCAAGATCGGGATGATGGCCGACCCGCAGGAGCTCGGCAGCAACGCGCTCTTGGCGCTCGGTATCGAGCCAGCGAAGTCGACGCCCTCCGACTGGGCGAAGGCGCAGGCGAAGCTCAAGGCGCAGCAGCCGCATGTCCGCCACTATTACGATCAGGACTACATCACCGCGCTCAAGAACGGCGACACGGTGATCTCCATGGCCTGGTCCGGGGACATCTTCCAGGCCAATCTGAACTCCCAGTACAGAGACCTTAAGTTCGTCTTCCCCAAGGAAGGCGCGATGTTCTGGACCGACAACATGTGCATTCCGAAGGGCGTGCAAAACCCCAAGGACGCGATGAAGCTGATGGATTACTACTACTTGCCCGATACGCAAGCCGTGGTGGAGTACTACGTGGACTATGTGTGCCCGGTTCCGAGCGCCAAACACGTTCTCCTGCATCCGACGGGCTGGGCGGCGAAGACACTGAAGATGATGCGGCCTTCCATCGGCCTCCCGACCTCGGTCACGGCCGACGCGCCGACCGTCTTCCCGAACGCGTACGTCATCGGCCTCTCCAAGCCGTACTACGCGTACAAGAACCAGGGTCAACTGACTGCGTGGAACAACCTATTCGTGCCGATCACGCAGGCATAGCTCCTGATCGCCGTCGCGAGCAATGGAAGCCGCTAGCGCGGTAGGCATAGCCCGGCCTCGCCGGCGGCGGCGGCCCTTGAAGGTCCTGTCGCCCTACCTCCTGATCATGCCGGGGGGCATCTGGCTGATCGTGCTGTTCGTGGTTCCCCTGGTCACGATGCTGTCGCTCTCGCTACAGACGTGCAACTTGGGGACGGGGTCATGCACCATGACTTGGCACTGGAGCGAGATTCCCAATCAGCTGAGCCTGTATCACACGCAGATGCTGACCTCGCTCTACTTCGCGGGCGCAGCCACGCTCATAGACCTGGTCGTCTCCTTCCCAATCTCCTACTGGATCGCGTTCCACGGCGGCAACAAGAAGAACTTCTTCCTGCTGATGCTGCTGGTGCCGTTCTTTGTGTCGTTTGTGATCCGCACGATCATGTGGCAGTTCATCCTCTCCGACCACGGAATCGTCCTGGGGAGCCTCAAGTCCGCGGGCATCCTTCCCCAGAGCTTCCACGTTCTCGCCACCCCGTGGGCGGTGATTATCGGGCTCGCCTACAACTATCTACCGTTCACCGCCCTGCCGCTGTATGTCGCGCTCGAGCGAATTGATCACCGCGTGATCGAGGCGGCACAAGATCTCTACGCGAGTAAGCGCGAGTCCTTCCTGCGCGTGGTCATGCCACTCGCCATCCCCGGTGTGTTCGCCGCCTTCCTGCTCACGTTCGTACCCGCTTTCGGTGACTACATCAACCAGCAGATTCTCGGCGGAGCGAGCCAGACGATGATCGGAACGGTGATCCAGAACGAGTTCCTGACCTACCTCGACTACGCGGGTGGATCGGCCCTGTCCGTGGTGTTGCTGGCGATTGCGCTGGTGGGGATCTTCTTGTATGCGAGGGTGCTCGGCGCACGCACAATCGAGGAGTACGTATAGATGAGCGTGATCGCGGCGCCCGCACCCAAGGAACCGGTGCTGGCCCCCGGACCCGCCCCTCGACGTCGCCGTCGAAGGTGGACCCGGTTCGTCCTGCCCACCTACTCGTGGCTGGTGATCTTCTACCTGGTGATTCCGATCATCGCCATGATCGTGTACAGCCTCAACCAGTCGCACACCCCGATCCCAAATGTGAGCTTCGCGTGGCAAGGGGTCACCACGAAGTGGTACAGCCAGTGGAACCAGATTCCCGGCCTCACCCCAGCCTTCGTGCTGTCGCTCAAGCTCGCCGCGGCGACGACCGCGCTCGCCACGGTCCTGGGCACGATGGTTGCGCTCGCGCTGGTGCGGTACCGCTTCCGGGGCAGGCTCATATTGGAACAGGTGATGTTCGTGAACATCGCGGCGCCAGAAATCGTTTTAGGGGCTTCACTGCTGGGGTTATTTGTGACGATCAATCTGGCGCGCGGATTCCTCACCCTCGTGCTCGCGCACGTGAGCTTCAGCATCGCCTACGTGGCGATTACCGTTCGGGCGCGGCTGGCGGGGTTCGACCGGTCCCTGGAGGAGGCCGCGAGCGACCTCGGCGCGAATGCCTGGGTCACCTTCCAAAAGGTGACCTTGCCCTTAATTTTTCCTGGTGTCCTCGCAGGCGCGCTGATGGCGTTCGCGCTGTCGATCGATGATTTTGTGACCTCGAACTTCGTCGCCGGCGTTAACCCCACGTTCCCTCTGTGGGTTTACGGTGCGACGCGAATCGCGATTCCACCGCAGGTCCTGGTGTTCGGGACCTTCCTCTTCGCGGTCGGGTTTATGCTCGCGATCCTGAGCATCGTGATCCAGCGCAGAAAGGTCTGAGCCAGGGTCGGATGGGCCTCGGCGCTGCCGGATGATTGTGAACGCACACGCAACGATCACGCCAGACGATGAGCCCGCGATCGTGGGAACGGGCCCCTAGCGCTTGACGCCTTCCTTCTGGCTGGATCAGCTGGGCGAACGCCCGGCTCGCCCGCAACTGACCGGCGCCCACGAGGCCGACGCGTGCATCGTCGGCGGCGGATTCACCGGGCTGTGGACTGCCTACGAGCTGCGCCGCGCAGCCCCCGAGCTCAAGCTCATCGTGCTGGAAGCCGAGCAGACTGGCTTCGGGGCCTCGGGCCGCAACGGCGGCTGGGTGCTCGGCCGCATCTCGGGTAACCCCCGCGCCTGGCGCCGGCGCGGCGG
>JAVKSP010000027.1:0-31250 GCA_039583645.1 Solirubrobacteraceae bacterium | reverse complement strand
ACAATCCACCCACCACGCCGCTCAAACCCAGCCCCCGTGCGCGATCTCACCTCACCAACCCAGGGAACTTCGGTCTAATGCCTGTACGAGCGCGCCTCGGCGTGCCGCTCGAGGGCCAGTTCGACCAGGCGGTCAAGCAAGTCCGGATAGGGGATTCCGCTGGCCTCGAACAGGGTCCCGAAGACGCTCGTCTCGGTGAATCCCGGGATCGTGTTGAGCTCGTTCAGCAGCACCCGCTCCCCGTCGATGAAGAAGTCGACGCGCGCCAGACCGCAGCAACCGGTTAGCGTGAAAGCCTCGATGGCGAGCTCACGCACCCGCTCGCGCACCCGTGCCGGGATGCGCGCCGGGACGATTAGCTGCATTCCGCCCGGGGTGTACTTGGCTTCGTAGTCGTACCAGCCGTCCTCGCCCGCGCCGAGCAGGATCTCCCCGGGCTCGGAAGCGATCGGCTCGCCGTTGCCGATCACCGAGCACTCGACCTCGATCCCGCCGGCCGCGGCTTCCGCGATCGCCAGGGGGTCGTGGTCGAAGGCGGTCTTCAGCGCGGCCTCGAGCTCCTCCGCGCGTGCGACGCGCCCGATGCCGACAGACGACCCGAGTCGCGCGGGCTTGACGAACAGCGGCAGACCGAGCGCCGCCACCTCCGCCAGGGTCGCCTCGGGTTCGGCTTCAAAGTGCGCGAGCTCGACGGCGCGGTACTCCACCTGGGGAATGCCGGCGTGGGCCATGACCGACTTGAACAGCACCTTGTCCATGCAGAGCGCGGACGCCAGCACGCCGGCGCCCACGTAGGGCACATCGAGGCACTCGAGCAGTCCCTGGACGGTTCCGTCTTCGCCGAACGGCCCGTGCAGCACCGGGAAGACGACGTCCACGCCCCCGATTCCGCGACCGGGGTGGAGCTCGATCCCCTGGCCCTCAATCCGCCACGTGCCGTCGCGGGCGATCTCGATCGCAACCGGCTCGTGGCCGGCCGCTTGCAGTCCCCGCCGGACCGATGCCGCCGAGGCGAGCGAGACCTCGTGCTCGGAGGAGCGGCCGCCGCCGAGCACGGCCACCCGCAGTCGCGCGCTCGTCATCCCCCCGGGACCGTCGGCGGCGGTGGGTTGGTGCCGGTGGTGTGCGTCTGCTTCTTGTACTTGCCGACGACGATCGTCACGGTCGAGCCCTTCTTGGCGCTGGTACCAGCGGCGGGACTCTGCGAGAGCACGGTCCCGTCTTGCGACTTGTTCGTGACCGTCTGCTGCGTGACCACGACCTGGAAGCCCGCCGCTTTCAGCGCGCTGGTGGCGGCCGACTGAGTCTGCCCAGTCACGGTGGGCACCGTCACGGCGGCCGGCTTGGGGGGGGCCGCCTTGGCCACGACGATCGTGACGGCCGAGCCTGGCGTGGCCTGGGTGCCGCCGGCCGGCGTCTGTGAGACCACGGTGCCCGGCGTCTGCTTGGAGATCGTGGTCACGGGGTTGACCGTGAAGCCCGCCGCCTTCAGCGTGTTGGTCGCGGCCGACTCGGTCTGCCCCGTCACGTTCGGCACCGTCTTCTTGGCCGGCCCGGCCGAGACGAACAGGTTGACACGCGTCCCGGGCGGCTCCGGTTGGCCGCCGAAGGGCGAGCTGCTCGAGACCTGCCCAGCTGGATACTGCGAGTCGTTGACCGACTGCACCGTGCCGACACGCAGGCCTGCTTTGCGAATTGCCGCCTTTGCCGCGGCCAACGTGAGGCCCTGAACCTGGGGCACGGTGACCCGGCCGGGGCCACGAGAGACGGTCAGCGTCACGGTCGAGCCAGAGTCGGCCTGGGTGCCGCCGGCCGGGCTCTCGGCGAGCACGATCCCGGAGTGCCGGTGGCTGCGGTGGTAGTTGACCTTCACCCTGAAGCCGGCGTGCTTGAGAGCGGGCTGCGCGACCGACAGTTGTTTGCCGACCACGCGCGGCACCGTGACCTGCGTGGTCGTGCTCAACAGGTAGTACGCAGCGGCGCCCGCGGCTGCCAGCAACAAGGCCACCAGCACGATCCATAGCCACACATCCCGCCTGCGGCGTGTTGGAGGGGGCGGCGGCGGCTGCAACGTCGTGTGGCCATCGCCGGCCATGGGCATTACGGCGGGTGCCGGCGACGTCTCGCCCCCGACACTCGGGTACGGTAGAGGAGGCGAGATGTCGCCGGCCACCACCGGCACGACCATCGGAGCCGCTGCCATCGCCGCCGTGTGCTCCGTCACCGCCCCCGACAGGATCGACGCCTTGGCGTGGCTCAGCGCTGCGATCAGCTCCTGCGCATCGCTCGGCCGGTCGGCAGGGTTCTTGTTCAGGGACCACAGCACGACCTGCTCGAGCTCGGGCGGAATCGCGGGGTTGAGCGTGCGCGGCGCCACCGGGGCCTCCGAGACGTGCTTGATCGCGATCGTGACAGCGGCCTCGGCCTCGAACGGCACGCGGCCGGTGAGCAGCTCGTACAGGATCACGCCTACGGAGTAGAGATCGGAGGAGGGGCTGACGGCGTGGCCCTGTGCCTGCTCGGGTGAGAGGTACTGCGCCGTGCCCAGGATGGAGCCGGTCTCGGTCATGTCCGAGGCCCCCGCGCGGGCGATACCGAAGTCGGTGACCTTGGCGTGATCTGAATCGTCAACGATCACGTTGTGCGGCTTGAGATCGCGGTGGATCACGCCATGGCGATGGGCGAAGCGCACCGCCTTGAGGATCTCGGTTGTCAGGTCGATGGCGCGCACCGGGTCGAGCGGGGCCTCCTCTCCGATCAGGCGCTTGAGCGTCCGGCCTGGGACGTACTCCATGGCGATGTAGTAGGTGCCGTCGTACGCGCCGCGGTCGTAGACCCCTACGACGTTGGGATGCTGCAAACCCGCCGCAGCCTGCGCTTCGCGCCTGAAGCGTTCGACGAACCCCTCGTCCTCGGCGAACCTGCGGTGCAACAGCTTCAGCGCGAGCTTGCGGCCGAGCTGCTGGTCCTCGGCTAAGAACACGTCCGCCATCCCGCCGGAGCCGAGCCGCCCCACAACCTTGTAGCGGCCGTCCACGATCGTTCCGGTGTCGAGCTCGGTCACTGACCCTCCGCAAGCAACGTCTGGATCACGTCCTTGGCGATCGGCGCCGCGACCGTGCCGCCGAAGCCGCCCTGCGTGCGCTCGACCGTCACCGCGACCGCCACTTTGGGGTTGTTTACGGGTGCAAAGCCGATGAACCACGGCTCGGTCAACCCCGAGTTGGGCGCGCCGATCGACGCCGTACCGGTCTTGCCGGCGACGCTGATCCCCCCTAGCTGGGCAGGAGTTCCAGTGCCCTCCTCGACCACGCGACGCATCATCTGCGTGATCTGCCCGGCGACCCCGGGCTTCATAACCTGCTTATAGACACGCGGCTTGATCGTCTCGACGGTGACCCCGGAGGGATCGACCACGCGGGTGGTGAAATGCGGCGCCATCAACTTACCCCCGTTTGCGACCGCCGCCGCCACCATCGCCATCTGCAGCGGCGTGACCAGAATTCCACCCTCCCCGATGCCGATGCGCCCGATGTCCTCCTGGGAGCTGGCGGGAGGGTAGGGGTGCCCGGTCGGGCTAAAGGGACGGCTGATGCCCAACTCGCCGGCGGGGTAGTCGAGGGGTGGCTTGGAGTAAAAGCCGAACAGCCGCATGTACTTCGTCATGGTCGACCGCCCGACGGCCTCGGCCACCTGCGCCCAGACCGTGTTGACCGAGTAGGTCAGCGCCGTCGTCAGGTCGATGGGACCGAAGCTCTGGTTCAGGTCATTGTGAAGCGGCACGCCGGAGATCAGCTTGGGCGAGTCGCCGTTGACCACCGAGCTCGGGGCGTACCTGCCGCTGTTGATCGCGGCCGTCGCGGTCACGACTTTGAACGTGGACCCGGGCGGATAGTGGGCCTGCGTGGCGCGGTTGAAGGTGGATATGCCGGGGCCTGTCGCGTGCGGTGAGTTGTTGTTGTAGCTGGGGTTTGAGTACATCACCTTGACCGCGCCTGTGCGCGGATCGAGCGCCACGACCGACCCGGCCCGACCGGCCAGCTGCGCCACAGCCACCCGCTGGGCCTTGGGGTCCAGAGAGGTGTAGACGTCGTCACCCACGCGCGGCGAGCCGCCCAGCTGCCCGAAGATGGACGAGAGTCCGGTTTGCAGGCCACGAAGCTCGGGAGCGCGGAACTTCTCGAGCCCGGCGTTGTCGCCGGGAGAGGCGGTGTCGTAGCCCACGGCCTGGGCGAACAGCGGCCCGGTGGGGTAGCGGCGGCGCCAGATCCCGCCGCCCGCGGGAACGGATTTCGCCAACACGGTGCCGTCGTCGGCGACGATCCGGCCCCGCTTGATCTTGAGCTGGTCGATCAACGTGCGGACGTTGAGTGGGTTGTCGTTGAGCTTCTGAGCGTCGAACACCGTCCAGCGCGTCGTCCAGACCAACAGCAGCGCGAACAGCACGACCAGCAGACCGAAGACGCGCAGGATCGGGCGGTTCATCTGCGCCCCGCCGAGCCGAGGGCCGACCGCGCCCGGTCGGAGACGAGCAGCACCAGCGCCAGCAGCACGAAGTTGGCGATGATCGAGCTGCCGCCGTAGGAGATGAAAGGAAGCGTGACACCCGTCAGCGGGATCACGCGGGTCACCCCGCCCACGATCACGAACACCTGCAGCCCGAACATCGCCGTCAGCCCCGCCACCATCAGTGTCGAAAAGGAATCCCGGGCCAGCATCGCGGTCTTGAAGCCCCTCCAGACCACCAGCAGGTAGATGAGCAGCACCGCGGCCGCCCCGAACAGGCCGAGCTCATCCGTGATCACGGCATAGATCATGTCCGTCTGCGGGGCGGGGAGAAGGGGCACGGGATGGGGTCCGGGAATGGACAGGGTGGCCTGCCCGAACCCTTGGCCGAACATCCCTCCGGCTGCCTGGGCGAAGATGCCGTTGGCGATCTGATAGCTGCCGAGAGGCGCGTGGTAGAGGTGCGAGTTGAAGGGGTGCAGCCAGTCCTCCACGCGTGCGTGCACGTGCGCGATGTGGGTGCCGAGATACCAGGCCCCAAGCGCGAACGCGATCATGCCGATGACCACGAACGAGAGCCTGTTGGTGGCCACGTAGAGGATCGTCAGCAGACCGCCGTAGAACATCAGCGAGGAGCCGATGTCGTGCAGAAGGATCAGGATCAGCATCGCGATCCCCCAGATCACGAGCACCGGCCCGAAATGCTTGATCGGCGGGATCGTCACCCCCAGGATCCGCCGCGCTCCGGTCACCATCACCTGGCGGGTGTCGCGCAGGTAGCTGGCGAGGAAGATGACCAGCCCGATCTTCGCGAACTCCTCGGGCTGGAAGACAAACAGGCCAGGGATGCGCACGCCGAGGTAGGCGCCGTTGGCCTGGTAGCCGAGCACCGGCAGCCGCGGCAGCACCAGCAGCACCAGTGAGGCGGCCATGATCACGTAGCGGTAGCGCTCGAGCTTGCGGTAATCGCGCAGGAACACGATCGTGGCGACGAACAGGATCAGCCCGATCACGAACCACTGAGCCTGTAGGCGGGCCTCGCTCGGGTCGATCCGGTAGACCATCACGATCCCGAAGCTGGCCAGCGCCGCGATCAGCGGGAACAGATAGGGATCGGCGTGTGGCAGCTTTCGGCGAATGAAGACGTGGGCGCACACGCACAGTCCGAGAAAGACCGCCCCGTAGATCAGGGAGACGTTCGAGACGACGTTTGAGCGCTGGATGAACACCCCAGCGAAGCCGGCCGTCACGAGCAGCGACGCGGGGATCAGCCCCAGGAGTTCCCGATTGCGGGCGCTCACCTCGGTTGTGGCCCTCGCTTCGCGCTCATTTCGTGATCCGGCCCAGCTCGAGTTGCCGCACCGTGTTTGTGGCGCTCGATTCCGAGCGAAGTGAGTTGTTGAGCAGGGCGGATCGGCGATCCGACGGGATCATGCTGGCGGGCACCCCGGAGACGTAGAAGGTCTCGTAGAGCTGAATGCCTGCGGGGAGGTCGTAGGGCAGACCTCGGTAAACGGTGACAATCCCCTGCGAGTTGGTGCCGATGAAGTACAGCTGACGGCTAGCGAGATAGCCGCCGGCGGCGATCAGGCACAGCACGATCAGTACGGCGAGCAGCACCGCCAGAGGCTTGCTGTAGCGGCGGCGGTGTTTTGGTGCGGCGGCGGCCTCGGGCGAAGGTCGGTCCAGCGTCGCCACCCCGGCTGCTGCAGCCGGCGCGGCCGCGGGCGCTCGTCGCTTCTCGGCGGGTCGGGAAGCGCCATCCCGACCGCCGTCGGGCTCGCCCGTAGCGCCGGCTGGCGCATCGGCCACTGCAGGGCCGGTGGCGGGCGCGGTCACCGAGGTGGGCTGCTCGCCTGTCCCATCCGCGGCGGTCTCGACCTCTTCGAGGCGGACTAGGACCACCGTGATGTTGTCGCGTCCTCCGGCTCTGTTTGCTTCGTCGATCAGGGCCTGGGCCGCGTCCTCGAGCGGGCGCGACCCAGCGAGAATCTCCTCGACGTGCTCCTCGGACACCATCGAGGTGAGGCCGTCGCTGCACAGCAGCAGCACATCGCCGGCGCGGACCGGATAGGTCCAGGTGTCGACCTCTACGCTCGGCTCCGGTCCCAGCGCCCGCGTGATGATCGATCGCTGGGGGTGCTCCGCGGCTTCCTCTTCGGACAGCTTGCCGCGGCGAACCAACTCGTCGACCAGCGAGTGGTCCTGCGTCAGCCGCCTCAGGGAGCCATCACGGAACATGTAGGCGCGACTGTCGCCGACATGTGCGATTGCCAGCTCGGATCCGTCGAGGTAGGCCGCGGTGAGTGTGGTCCCCATGCCCGCACGATCCTGCTGGGTGCTCGCCACGTCGAAGATCTGTCGGTTCGCCTCCCGCGCCCGGGTGGCGAGTCGCTGTTCCGTCGTTCCGGAGCCGGAGAGCCCGTCCTTGAAGGCTTCGACGGCGATTCGGGCCGCAACCTCGCCGGCCTGTGCCCCGCCCATGCCGTCGGCGACCACGAACACGGGCGGTCGCGCGAACACGCGATCTTCATTGTCGCGGCGCTGGCGTCCGGTGTCAGTCTTGGCGATGGTGTCGGCTGCACGCAACATCGTCGTTCACTGTAGGTAGGAGAACTCGGAGTCGCCGATGCGGATGCGGTCGCCGTCGTGCAGCGGCTGCGGGCCTGTGAGCAACTCGCCGTTGAGGTAGGTGCCGTTCGTGGATCCGAGGTCCTCGATTACGACCACTGGTCCCTCCCGGAAGATGCGCGCGTGGCGCGAAGAGGCGAAGGGATCTTCGAGCCTGATCTCGACTTCTCCCCGACCGAGAGTAGCGCCGCGGTCCGAAATCTCGTATTCCGCCCCGGTCCTGTGCCCGGGAGCGCGCTTGACGAGCAAACGGGGGTCGGAGCCATCGAGCGGCGAGCCGACGAGCCCATCGGCGGCCGCATGCATTCCGGTCGCATCGGGCGTGATTTCCGGCTGCTGCTGCGCGATCCCGCCGCGGCCGCGCCGCAGGTCGCGGAAGGCGCTCCACGCCACCCACACCAGGAACACGTAGAGGACCACCAGGAACGCGAACTTCAATCCGACCGATACGGGCTGGAGCATCGCGCGCGGCGGCCGGCTAGTCGAGTTCGAACCGCATCACCGCGGTGCCAAGCTCGATCTCGTCTCCCGGCTTGACGACGGTGGGACTCGACGCCGCGCGCCCATTGACGCGCGAGCCATTGGTCGAGCCAAGGTCGGTCAGCACCCACGAGCCGCCGCGCGGCCGTAGCTCGGCGTGGCGGCGGGAAACATTGGGGTCATCGACGACGATGTCGCACTGGCGGCTGCGCCCGACGGTGGCTCCGCCTTCCCCCACGGCCATACGCTTGCCGTCGACCACGAGGACGGCCGTCTCGTGCCGAACGCGGGCACTCTGCTCGAGCGGTTCGGCCATGCGCTCCGCCGTGCTGTAGACCATGGTGCGGCCGCCGGGGGGCGGACCGGCAACCGCAGGGGGCGGAAGCGGGAGGCTCGGCTGCGGGGCGGAGGCCTCCTCGGCAGGAAGCTGGCCCTCGGCCGGGCCGGCAGGCTCGTCAGGCTGTGTGACGCTGGTCTGAATGCCGAACTCGCCGAGCCGGAGACGGTCGTCGGTGTGAAACTCGATCACGGGTCGCGAGACCAGCGCCAGGCGCTCGCGGCGGGCATGTTCGAGCAGGTAGCCGGAGAGCTCGCCGATCAGCGCATCCTCGTACTCGGACAGGCGGGCGCGGTCCCGCGGCGATAGGAACACGCGGTATTCGTTCGGCACGTACGTTCGCGAGACCGAGAAAGACTTGTGCTCCTCCATCTCGCGCGCGAGCTTGCGCGCGATCTCGATCGGGCGCACCTCCGAGCTGAAGGCACGGCTGAACGTGCCTTCGACGAGGTTGGAGATCTTGCTCTCGAGATTGCGCAGGAAACTCATGGCAGTGGAGCGATCGATGCCGCTCCGGGAGTGAGATGCTACGGGACTCCCGCCTTCGCATACCCCGAGTGGTTTTGCCGCCAGGCGGAGGCGGCCGAAGGCCCCAGCGCCACCAGGGCAGCACCGAGCGCACCGATGAGCGCGCCGTGGATCGTGGCGTGCTCGGAGCCGAAGTGCGTCACCGCGATCGCAAGCTCAGTGCAGGCGAGTAAGAGCACCGCCCACAGCGCGACCCGGCCTGCGTCGAGGAGCAACGATCTTCTCGTCACAAGCATTGGCAGCACCACCGCGGCCAACCCCCAAACCGGCGCCGCGGCGACGGCACCCGAGCTCAGAAGCGCGCCCAGCACGTGGTGTAGGGCCTCGTAGGCGGACGTACTCCACAGCGCCCGCGGTGGGGCTCCCGCCGGCAGCGCGACGTACATCGAGCCGCCGGTCAGCGGAGTCGCGATCGCCAGCCACAGCCAGCCTACGATTCCCAGGACGCCCCGGCTTTGTGCCGTGGCCGCTCGGGCCGCGAGTGCCGGCCAGGCTCCGCCCAATGTCACGGCACCGAGCAGCGGCGCACCTCCCGCGAGCCCCCACATCGGCTCTCCGCGCGGAGCCACTGCGAACGGGATCAGTGCCGCAACCGCGATCACGAGGGCCTCGCCGGTGTGGCCCTGGATCGCCGCGAGGATGGTGAGGGCGGCCACCACGAGCAAGAAGCCGGCCCGCGGCAGGACGAGCATGAGGCCGGCGGCGATGAGCGCGGCCGCGGCGGGAGCCAACGGCGAGGGCGCCAGCACGTGTGCCGCGAGCCAGCCAGCCAGCACGGCTCCGATGGCCGCGGCGGCCGCTCGCTTGTGCGCCGCGGGCAGCGGGAACCGCTGTTTTCGTGGGCGCGAACGGCCGGTCCAGGGAGGGGACGCACTCGGGAACTGGCTGGCGGCCTGCGTGGCGGCCGTCAACGCTGGTGGTGATGGACGCGCGACCGCCGAGGGTTCCTCGCTCGAGTGGCGGGTAAGGTGCGGGCGCCACGGCGCGGCCACCGTGCCCCGTTCGTCGGCCAGGCCCGGCAGTGACAGCTCGAGCGCCTCGCGCAGCTCTTGCATCGAGCCGCGCTCACCCGGCCGCGGGCGGAGGGCGAGGTCGACGCCGCGGCCAAGGTCGCGGGGGAGATCGCGCCGCTGGCGGCGGAGCGGAGGCAGATACAGCCCCAGTCGGCTCACTCTCTGCGCCGAGGTGGCGGCGGCCAGCGGGTTGACGCCGGTGAGCCCCTCGTACAGCACCAGCGCGAGCGAGTACAGGTCGGCGGCCGCGCCGGGCGGTCGGCCTGCCGCCTGCTCGGGGGCCATGTACACCGGTGTGCCGATCACATCCCCGGTCGCCGTCAGCGAATCGCCGCCGATTGCGTGGGCGACGCCGAAATCGGTCAGCTTGGCCGGCGGCGTGGCGGCGGGGGGAGCCGCCGGCACGAGAATGTTGGAGGGCTTCACGTCCCGGTGCACGATGTGCTCGGAATGGGCATAGGACAGCGCGTCGCAGAGGACGATGCCGATCTCTGCCACGTCTCGGTCCGACAACCGGCCGCCAGCCAAGGCTTCCTCGAGCGTGAATCCCTTGACCAGCTCGCTGACAAGGTAGGCGGCGTCCTCCTGCGCGACAGCCTCGTAGAGGGTGACGATCGCGGGATGCGAGAGCCGCGCGGCGGCCCACGCTTCGCGCTCGAAGCGAGCCTGGATGACGCGGCGTTCCGGGATGATCTTGACCGCCACCTCGCGCTCCAACCGTTCATCTAGCGCCACCCAGACGCTCGCGAACGCCCCCGTCCCCAACGGCGCGACCAGCCGGTAGCGGCCGAGCACGACCCCGTCTACGCCGAACGGAGAGACGTTTCGTGATGACCGCCGCGCGGGAGCCTTCGCGGGCGCGCGCAGCGTGTGCCGAGTGCGGGCAGCGCCGCGCGAGACCTGGGCCGAACGCATGGATGACTGTTCCACATAAGCGCCTTTCTCCCTGCGCCCAAGGGCTGTTAGCGACATGTGCGTCCCGCCGCCACGACGGTCATACTGGGCGTTCGTGGTCGCCGTCTACGTCGAGCCGCCGTCGTGTCGTTCTTCGATGAGGTAGAGGAAGCTCCGCGGGCCCGCCCTGCCGGTAGGCGACCGCCCCCCGGACGTCGCCGGCCGCCCGGGGCGGACCGGAAGTTCCTCGTTCGCCGCGCGGTCCTTGCGGTGATCGTGCTGGTGGCTCTGATTTTGATCGTGGTGGGAGTGCGTAGCTGCCAGGTCTCCGCTCGTAACAGCGCCTTGCGCGACTACGACAACAGCGTCGCCTCGCTCATCCAGCGCTCGAACCAGACCGGGCATGCCCTGTTCTCTGAGCTTTCGGGCGCAAGCGGCTCGAGCAACCAGACCGGTCTCCAGACCCAGATCAACCAGACCCGCGCCCAAGCACTCGGACAGCTTTCCCAGGCCCGCAAGCTGAGCGTGCCAAGCCAGATGCAGACAGCTCAGCAGAACCTCTTGCTGACCCTGCGCATGCGCAGCGACGCGGTCTCCCGCATTGCGCAACAGATCCAGCCGGCGCTCGGCAAGTCGACCGCCGGCGCCGCGGTCGCCGCGATCGCCAGGCAGATGTCGTTTCTGTACGCCTCCGACGTGCTCTACAACGGCTACGTGTCGCCGGCGATTGCGAGCGCGCTGCGCAGCGCCTCGATTCCAGTGGCGGGGGCCAATGGCCAGCCGATCAGCAAGAGCGCCTTCGTTCCCAGCTCGCAGTGGCTCGACGCAACTTTCGTCGCCGCCAAGCTCGGGAGCGCCACGACCACCAGCAGCACCGGCACGAGCGGCAACGCGGCACCCGGGATCCACGGGCACCGCATGGTCTCGGTCAGTGCGAACGGCGTCGCCCTTCAAGCAGGAGTCACCAACTCAGTGACCGCGAATCCGCCGCCGACGTTCTCGTGCACATTTGAAAACGATGGCCAGAACACCGAGCACGAGGTCGTCGTGAAGGTGACGGTCGTCGGCACCTCGGTCAGTGGCCAGGCGATCGAGCCCGAGACAGTGCCGGGCCATACCTACACCGCCCAGGTCACGCTTTCCTCCTCGCCGCCGAAGGGCAGCTACACGGTCAAAGCCACGATCGAGCATGTCCCGGGCGAGACCGTTTTTACGCACAACACGCAGACGTTTACGGTCGCATTCCACTGAGCGCCGGCTTCGCTGCGCTTACTGAGCCGCCGCCATATCCTCTAGCCAATGCAGCCACTGGCAACCACGGGCATCCTCCACACCACCACAGGCATCGTCGCCATCGCCGCCGGCGCGGTGGCGATCGTGGCCGTGCTCTGGAGCGCGGCTCTGGCGCTCAGGCTCCGGCGACTGCGCGCCGAGCAGCGAGTGGTGCTCGGCGACCGGCACCAGGACCTCGTCGGTCACGCCGCCGAGCTCCAGAACCACTTTGTGGCGCTTCAGCGGTATGTCGAGGACGCAGCGGCCGCGCTCGATGGCCGGGTGGCGACCGCGGAGAGCCGGCTCGACGGTGCGCTCGCCCGCCACGCGCTCGTCCGCTACGACGCCTACGGAGAGATGTCCGGGCGTCAGTCGACATCGATCGCGCTGCTCGACGAGACCGGCTCGGGAGTCGTCCTGTCCTCGATTCACCACCGCGATCAGGCCCGCCTCTATGCACAGCAGATCCAGCAGGGCCGGCCCGAGCACGAGCTCTCGCCCGAGGAGAACGAGGCGATCGACCTCGCCCTGGGGCGCACGTCCCAGCAGTCGCGGACCGCGTAAGCGCCGCCGAGCGCGCCAGAGCGCGATGCGTACCGGCTACCTCGGACCCGAGGGCACCTTCACCCAGGAGGCACTGCTTGCCTCAATCGTCATGCGTGAGCTCGACCTTGTCGCGCTGCCGACGATCTACGACACGGTGATGGCCGTCCACGACGGACGCGTGGAACGAGCGCTGGTCCCGATCGAGAACTCGCTGGAGGGGTCTGTCAACGCCACGCTCGACGCCTTGGCGATGGAGACCGAAGACGTGGCGATCGTGGGCGAGGTGGTTCATCCGATCCGCCACTGCCTGATCGCGCGCTCACCCCTGGAGCTGACCGAGGTCGAGGCCGTGATCTCCCATCCGCAGGCCACGGCTCAGTGTGCACGCTTCCTGCGCTCCCGCTTGCCCGGCGCGCGCGTGCTGGTCGGCAGCTCCACCGCGGATGCGGTCCGCATGGTCGCCGAGCACGACGGGCGCTGGGCGGCGCTGGGCAATAGGCTGGCGGCAGAGCGCTACGGCTGCCAGATCATCCGTTCGGGAGTCGAAGACGTACCGGGAAACGAGACCCGCTTCGTGTGGCTCGCGCGCAAAACACCCTCGGCCGCTGAGCCTGGGAGCCTGAGCGGTGTCTCGGCATCTCTCGGGCCGTGGAAGACGGCGATCGTCTTCTGGGGAGTGGGCGCGGAGTCGCCCGGCTGGCTCGTGCGGTGCCTGTCGGAGCTGTCAGCGCGTGAGGTCAACCTCACGCGGATCGAGTCGCGGCCGCGCAAGCAAGGACTCGGGCGCTACATGTTCTTTGTCGACCTCGAGGGGCGCGATACCGAACCACACGTGGCGGAGGCTCTCGCCGCGCTGGCGAAGCACGTCGAGGAGCTGCGCGTGATCGGCTCCTTCCCCGCGTTTGCCGGCGCGTGAGGCGGCCGGGCCGAGGCCGTTTCCCACGTTTGCGTGCGAGGTCGTGAACTGCGGCGATCCCCTGCGGCGTCTAGCGTTTGCGCCTCTTTAGCCCTGCGATTGGGGGGGCGGCGGTCGCTACACTGGCGCTGGCGTGAGCACCTCCGCACCAAGCGAGCCAATCGCGTCCGCTTCGCCCCCCGGGCACCAGCGAAGCGGACGTGCGACTGGGCGGGTGCTTGTACTGAACGCGACCTACGAGCCGATCAACGTCTGCACGGTCAAGCGAGCGATCGTGCTGCTGCTGAAGGAGAAGGCAGAGGTGATCGAGCACGCGGAGTGGGAACTGCGCTCAGCCACCCAATCGATCGCGCGCCCGGTGGTGATTCGGCTTGTGACGTACGTGCGCATACCGCGTGACACCCACCGCCGCAAGATCACCCGGCGCGCGGTGTTCGCGCGCGACAACTGGACCTGCCAGTACTGCGGCGCGCGGGCCAACCTCACGGTCGATCATGTGGTCCCACGCTCCAAGGGAGGACCCTCCAGCTGGGAGAACATCGTCGCCTCGTGCGCTCCCTGCAACCGGCGCAAGGGCAATGCGCTGCCTCGCCAGGTCGGCATGCGGCTGATGCGCCAGCCCCGCACGCCAGCCCCGCACGTGTTCATCCAGGTCTCAAGCCCAACCATCCCCATGGCCTGGCGCGCGTACCTCGCGGCGTAGCGGCACGCAGGCGGCGTTGCGCGGCGATCGCTGGTCCTCTGGGGCGATCCCGGGGCGCGACCCGATCGCGTCGCGCGGACCCGGTAAGCTGGAGCTACCAGAGAAAGGAGGTGGTCCGCCTGTCTGACAGTCATACCGGGACCCTGGAGGTGTCCGGCCGTTAGGACGGAGGCTGACCCCGCTTAGCGGAGTCCCCCCGAGACACCGCCGTGGAGGACGCCGGGACTCGTCCCTCCGGCAGTCGTGTTCACCACGGCTCATGGCAGCCAATTACTTGCGAAGGGCGCCGTTGGTCGACGGCGCCCTTCGCGCATTCGACATCGGCCCCAGTACATGCGCAGGCCGGAGCGGCGCCCGCCGGGGGAGCTAATCGATGTGATCGACGCCGGCGACAAGGTCGCGGTGATCATGCAGCCCGCCTCCGAGGGAGACGAGCCGGCGCCACCGACGGCCAACGTCACCACGTTTCGCAACGGCAAGGTGGTCGAAATGGTCCACTACCCGGACCCGCAGGACGCGCTGCAGGCAGCGGGCGTGGGTTAGCGTCAGTCGCCGTCGTCGAGAACAGTGCCGTCGTCCACGACCTGTGCGGCGGTGTTGGCCTCGGACTCGGCCACCAACGCCACTGCCGAAACCTGGTCGTCGTCGCGCGGATTCATCACCCGCACACCCTGTGAGGCCCGCCCGTAGCGGTTGATCCCGCGCACGGAGGTCCGCTGCACCTTCCCGTTCTGGGAGATGAAGACGAGCTCCTGGTGCTCGCGCACCACCAGCGCGCCGGCGAGCTGGCCCTTGTCCCTGGTCAGCGTGATCGTCTTGACGCCCATCGTGCCGCGGCCCTTGACCGGGTATTCGGGGATCGGGGTGCGCTTGCCGTAGCCGTTCTCGGTCACCACCAGCAGTTCCTGGTCGTCGCGGGCGACGTCCATCGCTATCACCGCATTGCCCTTTTGGGAGACGTTCATGCCGCGCACGCCGCTGGTATCGCGACCCATCGACCGCACCTGCTGCTCGGAGAAGCGGGCGGCCTGTCCGGAGCGCGAGACCATGATGATGTCGTCGTGGCCGCTGGTGCGCCGCACCGCGACCAGCTCGTCGTCGTCGCGGATGTTGATCGCGATGATCCCGTCGGCTTTGATCGGCGTGTTGTAGGCGCCGAACTCGGTCTTTTTGACGATCCCCTTACGTGTGGCGAAGACGAGGTATTTGCCCTCCCCGAAATCGCGCGTTGACAGCACCGACTGGACCCGCTCTCCCTCCCGCAGCGGCAGCAGGTTGACGAGCGCGCGCCCCCTCGCGGTGCGCGAGGCCTCGGGCAGCTCGTAGACCTTGAGCCGATAGACCTTGCCGCGGTTGGTGAAGAAGAGCAGGTAGTCGTGGGTCGAGGAGACGAAGAGGTGCTCGATGTAGTCGTCTTCTTTGATCTCCCCGCCGGAGATCCCGATGCCACCCCGCCGCTGCTGCCGGTAGGTCGACAGCGGAAGGGACTTGACATAACCCGAGCGCGTGATCGAGATCACCATTTGCTGGTCGGCGATCAGGTCCTCGATGTCGATCTCACCCTCGGCATGCGTGATCTCCGTGCGGCGCTCATCGCCGTAGGCTTCGGCGATCTCGCCGAGCTCATCCTTGATCAGGCTGTTGACGCGATCTTCGTCGCCGAGGATCTCGCGCAACTCCTTGATCCGCTCGAGCAGGTCCGCGTGCTCCTTCCTGATCTTGTCGACCTCAAGCGCGGTCAGGCGACTGAGCGTGAGTTGCAGGATCGCTTGCGCCTGGACCACCGACAGCTCGAAGCGCTCGACCAGTCCCCGGCGGGCGGTCTCCACGTCGCGCGAGCCTCGAATCAGTGCGATGACCTCGTCGAGGTTGTCGAGCGCGACCAGGTAACCCTCGAGGACATGGGCGCGGTCCTCCGCCCGCCGCAGCTCGTACTTCGTGCGGCGGATGATCACCTCGCGCTGGTGGTCCACGTAATGGCCGATGACCTCGCGCAGCGAGAGCGTGCGCGGAACGTTGTCGACCAGCGCGACCACGTTTACCCCGAACGTGGTCTGCATCGGCGTGTGCTTGTAAAGCTTGTTGAGCACCACCTTGGGAATCGCGCCGCGCTTGAGCTCGATCACGATCCGCATCCCGTGCCGGTCCGACTCGTCGTTGATGTCCGTGATCTCCGGCAGCTTCTTGTCGGCGTGCAGGTCGGCGATCTTCATAATCAGCCCGCCGTCGCCGCCCTTGCGCACCTGGTAGGGCAGCTCGGTGACGATGATCGCCTCCTTGCCCTGGCCGGTAGGTTCGATGTGGGCCTTGGCCTGGACGCGGATCCGGCCGCGGCCGGTGGCGTAGGCCTCCCGGATCCCTTCGCGGCCCAGGATCGTGCCCGCGGTCGGAAAATCGGGGCCCTTGATGTGCTTCATCAGGCCCTCGACGGTGATCTCGGGGTTGTCGATGTAGGCGATCGTGGCCCCGATCACCTCTCTGAGATTGTGCGGCGGGATGTTGGTCGCCATCCCTACGGCGATCCCGGCGCCGCCGTTGACCAATAGATTGGGGAAGCGGGCCGGCAGCACCAGCGGCTCCTGCCGGCTGCCGTCGTAGGTGGGCGCGAAGTCAACGGTGTCGGCGTCGAGGTCGCGCAACATCTCGGTCGCGAGACGGTCGAGGCGGGCCTCGGTGTAGCGCATCGCGGCTGCCGAGTATCCGTCGATGTTGCCGAAGTTCCCATGGCCGTCGACGAGCGGGTAGCGCATCGAGAAGTCCTGGGCCAGCCGCACGAGCGTGTCGTAGATCGCCGCGTCGCCGTGGGGGTGGTACTTGCCCATCACCTCGCCCACGATCTGGGCGCACTTGACGTGCTTACGGTCGGGGCGTAGGCCGAGCTCGTTCATCACGTACAGCACCCGGCGGTGGACCGGCTTCAGACCGTCGCGAACGTCGGGCAGGGCACGCCCGACGATGACCGACATGGCGTAGTCGAGATACGCAGAGCGCATCTCCTCCTCGAGCCCTCGCGGCTCGATGTTGCCGCCCGAGATCGTGTCTACTGCAGACATCTCGGCCTAGACGTCGAGGTTGGTCACGAGCCGCGCGTTCTCTTCGATGAACGCTCGGCGCGGCTCTACCTGGTCCCCCATCAGCATCGAGAACACCTTGTCGGCGGCGGAGGCATCCTCCATGGTGACCTGCACCAGCGTCCGTGTCTCGGGATCCATCGTCGTCTCACGGAGCTCGTCGGCGTCCATCTCGCCGAGACCCTTGAAGCGGTAGTAGTCGACACCCCGCTGGGCGATCGAGAGCACCGCGTCGCGCAGTTCCTCGAAGGTCGTCGCGTCCTTGGTGGTCTCCCCGAGCCGCACCTGGAACGGCGCCGTTCCGGCGAGATCGGCGAGCTCGCGGTGGAGTCCGGTCAGCCGGTGATACTCGCTCGCCTCGAGCGTCGCCCGGGGGACGCGATGCGTGCTCGCGAGTCCGGTCTTGGCCTCGATGGTGCGGATCACAATCTCGTGCTCGTCCTCGGAGGCAAGCTTGACCTCGTAGGCATCGCCGTTCTGGCCGTTCTTCGCGATATGGCGGAGCAGCTCGTCGGCGCTCGTGATCTCCTCCTCGAGCAGCCGCGCCTGCTGCATCAGCGCCACCACGCCGTGGCCATGTGCAGCCCGCAGCGCGGAGGCCCATCCCTCGTACTGCTTGAGCACCCGCGTGAAGCGTTTCCACCGCGCCTCGGTGAGCTTGAAGGCCTTGTTGTAACGATCGTAGATCTCGAGCTTGTCGAACTTGTCTCCGAGCAGGATCTCCTCGAGCTCGGTCTCCCGTTCCAGGTAGCGGTGCTTCTGGCCGCGGGTAAGGCGGTACAACGGGGGCTTGGCGATGTACACATAACCCGCCTCGATCAGGGGCTGCATCTCGCGGAAGAGCAGCGTCAGCGCGAGCGTCCGGATATGCGCCCCGTCGACATCAGCGTCGGTGAGCAGCACCAGCTTGTGGTACCGCGCCCTGTCGAGATCGAATTCGTCGCGCACCCCGGTCCCGACCGCGGTGATCAGTGCCTGGACCTCGGTGTTGGCCAATACCTTGTCGATGCGGCTCTTCTCGACATTCAGGATCTTGCCGCGCAAGGGGAGCACGGCCTGGGTGTTGCGGTCCCGCGCGCTCACCGCCGAGCCGCCGGCGGAGTCTCCTTCGACTACGAAGAGCTCCGCGAGCGAGGGATCTTTCACCGAGCAGTCGGCGAGCTTGCCGGGCAGCGTGGAGTTCTCAAGCGCGGACTTGCGCCGCGTGAGGTCGCGGGCCTTGCGCGCCGCCGCGCGGGCCTGAGCAGCCTGCACCGCCTTGCGGATAACGGAGCGGGCGTCCTGCGGGTTCTCCTCGAGAAACTCCGACAGCCTCGCGTACACGACCGACTGGACGAAACTCTGCATGCCAGGGTTTCCGAGCTTCGTCTTGGTCTGGCCCTCGAACTGCGGATCCGACAGCTTGGCCGAGATCACCGCGGTCAGCCCTTCGCGCACGTCCTCGCCGGTGAGGTTCTCGTCCTTCTCCTTCAGCTCTCCCTTCTCACGGGCGTACTTGTTGAGCGCGCTGGTGAGTGCAGAGCGAAAGCCGCTGAGATGGGAGCCACCTTCGTGCGTGTTGATGTTGTTGGCGAAGGAGAACACCGACTCCTGGTAGGAGCCGTTCCACTGCATCGCCACCTCGACCGCCCCTTCGTCGCTCTCGCCTGAGAACGACATGACCTTCTTGTGAATGGGCTCCTTGTTCTCGTTCAGATATTTGACGAAATCGATGATCCCGCC
This sequence comes from Solirubrobacteraceae bacterium, assembly GCA_039583645.1. Lineage (GTDB taxonomy): Bacteria > Actinomycetota > Thermoleophilia > Solirubrobacterales > Solirubrobacteraceae > Palsa-465. The sequence goes on along the minus strand of JAVKSP010000027.1, from coordinate 12,631 downwards.
CTCGTACCGGAACTCCGAGCGGTGACCTTCGCCGCGCTCGTCGACGAGGAGGATGCGCAGCCCACGCGTCAGAAATGCGGTCTCGCGCATTCTCTCCTCGAGCGTGGTGAAGTCGAAGTCGACCGCCTCAAAGATGTCGGCGTCGGGGAGAAATGTGATGGTCGTGCCGGTCTCCTTGACTGGGGCGCCGCGTTTGAGGTCGGTCAGCGGCTTGCCACGCTCGTACTCCTGCGTCCAGGTGTAGCCGTCGCGAGAGATCACCACCTCGAGCCGCTCCGAGAGGGCGTTGACGACCGACACTCCGACCCCGTGCAGACCGCCCGATACTTTGTAGCCGCCGCCGTCGCCGAACTTGCCGCCGGCGTGGAGGACGGTGAGCACGACCTCGACGGCGGGGCGCTTTTCCTTCGCCATGGTCGCGACAGGGATGCCAGCGCCGTCGTCGGCCACGGTGACCGAGTTATCGGGATGGATTGTGATCTCGACGTTGTCGCAGCGGCCCGCTAATGCCTCATCGACGGAGTTGTCCACGACCTCGTAGACGAGGTGGTGAAGGCCGCGTGGGCCAGTCGAGCCGATGTACATGCCGGGCCGCCTGCGCACGGCCTCGAGTCCCTCTAGAACGGTGATGTCCTGCGCGTCGTAGCTCGCCTGACTGCGCTTGCGCCCGTCTCGTCCTTTGCTGTCTGCCAACAGTCCTCCGGTTACATTGGAACGCCCCGGAAACCGCGCTACGGACTGCGCGCCGGGGCGTCAGGAGCTGGTGTACAGAAGAATAGCACAAGGAACCTCGTAAAAGGCTCCTGAGCCGGTGACTTTTTACCTGCAAATAGCCACAAAACTGACACGCTTGCAGTCCCCGCTTTGGAGCAAAACTGCGGGATTATCGGCGGTCGTCCGGCCACCACTGACGTGTTCCACGAACGGCGCGAGAAACCTGCTTGCGGAACGCCTGTCACCACGACTTGGCGGCCGCGGGGCCAAACCCATCCGAGGGCGTGGCGACGCAGCGGAGCTTTGTGATCCGGCCCCGCGCGAGCCGGCCATTGAGCCGCTCGAGCATCGCTTCGCTCATCAGGTCGAGCTCCTGGGCCCACACAGACGACTCACACGACACCGTCAGGGTTCCCGCGCGCTCAGACACGGGCCAGGCGCGCTCTGAGATCGACGGGCCAACCGCCGCACGCCAAGCGCTCTGGGCTTCGCCCAGGAGGGTGTCGGGCGCCAGGCGGTCGGCGAGCGCGGACAAGGAGCCCGCGAGGGGCCGCGGACTACGCCGGGAGTGGGGCATACGGCTCCACCACGCCCTCTCGCGAGACCGCGACCACTGTCGTGTCGGCCGCGGTGGCGCCCGGCACGTGATCGGCCTCCGAGGCGGTGATTACGGCCTGCCCGCCGTGGCTGTGCAGCAGCGTGGTCAGCGCCCGGCGGCGGCCCTGATCGAGCTCGCTCATCACGTCGTCCAGGAGCGCCACCGGGAGCGCCCCACGCTGCTCGCCGATCGCTTCGCGCTCAGCCAGCAGTAGTGAGAGCAGCGCGAGTCGTTGTTGACCCTGTGAGCCGTAGACGCGCAGCTCGCGCCCATCTCGGAGCAGCGCGAGCTCGTCGCGGTGGGGGCCATGGCCGGTGAATCCACGCTCGAGATCGGACTCGGCGCGCGTCGCGAGCTCGGCGGCCAGCTGCTCCGCCGACTCGGCGCGCGATCGCGGCCGATACGCAATCTCGAGCTCGCCCTCGAGGCCGAGCTCGGCAGCCAGCCGGACAAACGCCCCGCTCAGCGCGTCGACAGCCGCGGCGCGATCGCGCATCAGGTCAATTGCGTGCAGCGCCAGCTTGAGGTCCCACGCGCCGAGCGGCTCGCGGCTCGATCCACCATTGCGGATGCGCGCGATGAGCGCATTGCGTTGCGCGAGTGACTGCGCGTACGCCCGTCTTGTGGCCACCCGGGCCGGCCACAGCGCGGCGACCAGCTGGTCCAAATGGGCGCGCCTCACAGCGGGAGGACCCTTCACGAGCTCAAGGCGGTCAGGGAGGAACACCGTCATCAGTGGCCGCACTGCTGCCTCGATCAAGCTGTCGACCGGCGCGCCGTCGATCAAGACGCGCTTCGGTTCGCCGGGAGCAAAGGCGACCGACAGCTCGTGTGCTCCGTCCGTCGTCAGAACCGAGACCTCGACCCGCGTCGCACCGGCGCCGAAGCGGACGATCTCGCGCTCGTGCGCGGCGCGGCACGAACGCCCGGTGCATCCACAGTAGATCGCCTCGAGCAGGTTGGTCTTGCCGACCCCGTTGGGCCCGACAATCACAGTCAGCTGCCGCCCGAGCGCAAGGCGCACCCGTTCGTATGAGCGAAAGTCTCTCGCCGCGATTGCGGTGATCTGAGTGCCTGCGCCAGCCGGGTTCGCCCGCGGCGTCAGGACCGCCGGTTCAGCAGCTGCATCCACCTACACATTCAGCCGAATCGGCATGATCAGATATTGAAAGCCGCTCCCGTCGGCCGCCTCGATCAGGCCCGGGCGGATGGGACTGATCAGCCTTACGAGCACGTCTCCCTCCTCGACGGCCTCGAGTCCCTCGCGCAGGAACTCGGGATTGAAGCCGATCTCGAGCGGCTCACCCTCGAACGGAACGGGAAGCGCCTCGCGCGCCTCGCCCACATCGGGCGTTTCCGCCGACACGCTCAGCTCGCCGGTGGAGAACGCCAGCCGCAGTGGCCGGTTCTTCTGCGCCAGCAGGCTGATGCGCCGGACGATGCCCGTCAGCTCGGCCGAGTCCATGCGCAACTCGTGCTCGAAGGACTCCGGCAGCAACTGGCGGTAGTTGGGGAACTGACCCTCGATCAGCCGCGAAGAGAGCGTCACTCCCCCAAGCGCGAAGATGATCTGGTTGCGCTGCACGGAGATCTCAAGCTCGCTCTCCTGGACTTGGCCCGCGATCCGCGCCAACTCCTGCAGAGCGCGAGCGGGTACATTGACCTCAAAGTCGCGTTCGAGCGCCTCGTCCAGCGTGGTTCGCTTGACGCTCAGCCGGTACGAGTCCGTGGCGACCATCTCGAGGCGACCATCGCTTGCCGAGATGAGTATTCCGGTGAGCACGGGGCGCGTCTCGTCCCGTGAGGCTGACCCGGCCACTTTCAGCGCCGTGGAAATGAACGCCCCGGCCGGCACTGCAACGCTGCTCGCGCTCTCCGCCTCGGGAAACGGCGGAAAGTCCTCACTGCGGAGCGTACGAATATGGAACACCGCTGACCCTGAGATCAACTCGACGTCGCGCTCCGCCGAGCGCAGCTCAAGCGAGACACCGGGTCCAGGCAGCGACCGGACGATGTCAAGCAGCAGGCGAGCCGGCAACACGACGACGCCTTCCCGGACGGTCTCCGCCTCGACCGGGATGCGCAATCCGATCTCCATGTCGGTCGCGCGCAGCTCACAGTGGTCGGCGACCGACAGTTGAACGCCCGAGAGAGCCTGGATAGCCGTCCTGGCAGAGGCGACGCGCGCAGCTGTCTGGAGCTGTGCGAGCAATGCGTCTCGATCAACCGTGATCTTCACTGCGAATACCTCAGATAGATGTAGGAGTCATAGGGGATGTTGAGATGTCGATAAGTCGCGAGGTCGAGATGCGCAGGATCACCTTTGCCCTGGCCGTTGCGCAGTCTGTCACCCGCGCCGGTCAGTTTGGCCTGCCGCGATGGCAGTGCGCAGTGATGCAAGTTGCTCCTGCAGCTGCGGTTCGGCCACGAGGCGCCGCTTGACCTGTGCACAGGCGTGCACAACCGTAGTGTGGTTACGGCCGCCGAAAGCGGAGCCGATGCGCTCGAGTGGCTGCCGCGTGAGCTCGCGCGCCAGATACATCGCAACCTGGCGTGGCCAAGCCAGCCGCGCCGAGCGGGAAGACGACAGGAGTTCGGTCGTCCCGATTCCAAACCAGCCGGCGACAGCCTGTTGAACGGCCGCAACCGAGGGTGTTCGGCTGGGAGGGCGGGGTTGGATGGTTTCGAGCACAGACCGTGCGAACTGTTGGTCGATGGGACGCGGGGTGAGCGAGTTCGAAGCCACGATGCGAATCAGGGCACCCTCAAGGGCGCGCACGTTGGTGGTGATCCGCTCGGCGATCACGTCGAGCACCCCGGAATCGGCGAGATCGATGCCGTCGAGCGCAGCTCGCTTGCGCAAGATGGTTCGCCGGGTTGGGAAATCGGGCCGACCGATCTCGGCGACCAGACCGGCCTCGAAGCGTTCGCGCAGCCGGTCCTCGACCGCGGTCAGGTCCTTCGGTAGGCGATCGCAGGTCACCACCAGCTGGCGGCCGGCCTCATACAGGGCGTTAAACGTGTGGAAGAACTCCTCCTCGGTCCGCGCCTTGCTCGCCAAAAATTGGATGTCGTCGATCAGGAGCACGTCGACGGTCCGATAGGTCTGCTTGAAACGCTCGATCGTACGGGTGCCCAGCGCGGCGAGAAAGTGGTTGGTGAAGGCCTCGGCAGTCGCGTAGCGCACGGTTGCGTCGCCGCCGAACGCGACCAGGTAGTTGCCGATCGCGTGAAGTAGATGCGTCTTGCCGAGCCCCGGGGAGGCGAACAGGAAGAGCGGGTTGTAGGTCTGGCCCGGCATCTCGGCCACCGCGAGCGCGGCGGCGTGGGCGAGACGGTTGCTCTCGCCGATTACGAACTGATCGAAGCTATAGCGCGGGTTGAAGTTGTCGTAGACCCCGGCCGGCGTTTCAGCGCCCCGTCGTCCGGCGGGCGCGTCGCCTCGGCGTTCCCGGACGAACTCGATCCGCACCTGCCCGCCGATCGCGCGCTGCGCTTCGCGCTCGATCAGTCGCCCGAAGCGCCTGGCCACCCACTGGTGGGTGGTCTCCGGGGCCCGGATGCGGAGAACCCCCCCGTCCCAGCTGGCCGGTTCCAGCGCCGCCAACCACAGCTCGTAGGCTGACTCGCCCGCGGCGCTGCGCAGCCCGGCTTTGACCTCTCGCCAAGCTTCCGGGGGCTGGGATTGTGCGGGCAGGTCCAAGCGGCTCCCTTTGGAGCAGAGAGGGACGATCGAGGAGGTTCCGAGGCCAACGACCTCAGTGCCGCATATATACCAGCGAGCGCCAAAGAGCGAGACGGGGGTGAGCGCAAAGCGCGACAAAAACCGCACCGAGGGATTGACGGGTGCCGTCGCCTGGCAGATGGCGCGCTTGCGGAGCGTGGACGACCTTGCGGGTAGTGGGCCAGCTGCCTCGGGGAGCGCTCTGAGCACGGCTATACTCGATGCCCAGCCTGTGCCACGTGAGCTATGAAGCGCACCTACCAGCCGAAGAAGCGCAAACGGTCGAGAACCCACGGATTCCGCGCGCGGATGCGCACCCGGGGTGGTCGGCTGACGCTCAAACGGCGTCGCGCAAAGGGTCGCAAGCGGCTCACCGTGTGATGACCGGCTCGGCTGGGTCGCGCCCGCGCCCCCGCCGCGCGCGCCTGTCTCATAGTGCGGATTTCGACCGGGTCATGCGTTACGGACGGTCGCATGGGGGCCGGGAACTCGTCCTACACGCGTTCCCGCGGGGCGACGGCGGACCCGCTCGGCTCGGCTTATCCGTGTCGCGCAAGGTGGGCGGCGCAGTTGAGCGCAACCGGGTCAAACGACTGCTGCGCGAGGCATATATGCGCGAGAGCGACGGGGTGCCGGCCGGAGTCGACATCGTGCTGGTGGCGCGGCGCGATCTCCGCGAGCTCGCGGAGCGCGAAGGGCTGAGCGGGGTGGCCAACCGGCTGGCTGAGCTGATCTCTCGCATCTCGGGCCCTGGCACGTCCCGCGGCGAGGACGCGTCCAACGACGGGAACGAACGCGGATGACCTTCGCGCGCCGCGTGGCCGTCGCCCCGATCAGGCTCTATCAGGTCCTGATCTCGCCGGCGCTTGGGCAGCGCTGCAAGTACTACCCGTCGTGCTCCCACTACGCGGTGCAGGCGATTCAGCGATTCGGCATACTCCGAGGACTGGTCCTAGCGGCCTGGCGGTTGCTGCGCTGCAATCCCTTCAGCAGCGGGGGGTTCGATCCGGTTGAGAACCAGCGGTTGTTCCGGCCCTCACGCGCCGGCTGAGAGCTCCTGATCAATGTTCCTAGACGCCAACATTCTCCAGCCGCTGATCACCGTCTTCGAGGAGGTGATCAAGTTCTTCCACAGCGAGATCGGCGCCTCCTGGGGATGGTCGATCATCCTGCTCACGGTCGCCATCCGGCTGGTGCTGGTGCCGCTGACCATCAAGCAGTTTCATTCCATGCAGAAGCTGCAGCGGCTGACGCCCGAGATCAAGCGCGTCCAGGCAAAGTACAAGCAGGACAAACAGCGCCAGCAGCAGGAGCTGATGAAGCTCTATCAGGAGCACGGGGTCAATCCGCTCAGCTCGTGCCTGCCGTTCGTCGTCCAGATCCCGGTGCTGTACTCGCTGTTCTTCATGCTGAGGAGCAGCTTGCGGACCGACATCTGTCCGGGGATTCAGCGTGCCTTCCAGGCGCACTACGCCGCCGCGAACCACATTTCCCTCCACGCAGCGGCGGGACAAACGACAGCGTGCGGGACTCATGGCGGGGCCGGCTTTCTCTTCATCCCCGACGTCACCGCTCCCGCCACGGGCATCGTGCTGATCGTGCTGATCGTGCTCTACGTGGGCACGCAGCTCGGCTCGAGCCTGCTCATGTCGAGCCCCACGATGGACAAGCGTCAGCGCCAGATGATGCTGCTGCTGCCGTTGGTGTTCGTCTTCATCATCATCGGGCTGCCCGCGGGGGTCATCGTGTACTGGATCACCACCAATGCGCTAATGGTGATCCAGCAGTACGGCGTCAAGAGGGTGCTTGGCCCGGTCACGGCCCCGCCTGTGGACGGGGATGGAGCAGCACCCGCTCGAGACGGGGAAACGCCCTCTCGGGGTAGCCCGAAGAAGGCGACGACCCCCTCGCGGGAGCGAGCGCCAAAGCCGGCGGCAGCTGATGGAAACGGAGCCGGGGGAGGGCTCGCCGGGTTGCTGCGCGGGCGTCCCAAGGCCGAGGATAAGCGCGAGACCGTGACCGCAGGAACGCGCGCCAAGCCGTCGGGCCCGCCTCCGCGCCCACCCCGAAAGAAGAAGAAACGCTCGGGCCGGCGCCGGTAGAGTGGGTTCGACCGGACCCGATACGGGGTCAGGCCATCTAATGGAGCTCAGGCCATCGTAATGGGCCAGATGGCACGTTGGAGGAGGAGGCAGGAGTGGCTACTGGCAGCCCCACAAACGAGGGTCCCGCCGCTCGCGTCCGCGAGCTGATGCGCCATGTCGCGACGGCCGCAGGCATCGAGACAGACGTCGTCGTGGAGGAGGACGTGCAGGCCGTGACCGGCGTCTTCGTGGGCGAGGATGCCGGGCTCTTGGTCGAAGACCACGGTCGCACGCTCGACGCGATCCAGCACCTCGCCTACCGAAGCGCATTTGCGGGCTCCAGTCCGCGCAAAGCTGTGGTGGTCGACGCGGCTGGATACCGCGCGCGGCGCGCCGATGCGTTGCGCGCTGCGGCGGACCAGGCCGTCGAGGCCGCGGTGAACGAGCGCCGGCCGGTTGCGCTCACGGCTATGAACGCGATCGAGCGAAAGCTGGTCCACGAGCACCTGCGCGACAGGCACGGCATCGAGACCTACAGCGAAGGCGAAGAGCCCGAGCGCCATCTGGTGGTCGCCCCCGTGCTCGGCGAGGAGCTCTAGGCGGCCTGCTATGGGCCCGCGTCACCCTGCGGCCATTAGCTGCAGGGCGGAGGCGCAGTTCGGCATGGACGGCGGGGCAGATGTTTCACGTTTTTCTTGACGGTGAAACAACATCGCAGTAAAACACGCCGGTGGCCTCACAGATCCCGACGCTGAGCGACTTCGAGCGGGGCGTCATCGTGGGCGTCTTGATCGGCGAGGGCTCGTTCGGTGGCGATGGCCGTCAGCCGCACATCACGCTGCGCATGCACGTCCGCCATGAGGCACTCTTCCGCTGGCTCCAGGAACGGCTCCCGTCGACGCGGCTGTATGGGCCCTACACCCACGGCGGGCGCTCCTACTTTCAGTGGATGGCGCGGGGCCCCGCGCTTGTGCATGATGTGCTGCCGCTTCTGGAAGCGAGGCTCGACGAAGGCCTCGACGCCCACGCGGCAAACCGCCTACGCGCGATGTGCGGCCGCTACTCGGCGTATATCGAACGAGAGCGGGCCCGCGCTGCGGAAGCAAACTGAGGCACTGCCGCTCGCCGCACGGCGAGCGGTTGGGGAGTTGGTCAGCCGCTTTGCGCTACCCCCTGCCGCCGGCGAGTCTCTGCAAATACTGACTGCCCTCTTCGCCGAGGACCCCACCGCGGCGACGGCGGTGCGCGAGCCGGACGCCATCATCCGCGACCACCTCGCCGACGCTTTGGTGGCAATTGAGCTCGAGCCGGTGCGCGCCGCAGCCAGCCTCGCAGACATCGGCTCGGGCGCCGGCATTCCCGGTTTGCCGCTCGCAATCGCGCGTCCATCTGCTGCCGTGGCCCTGGTCGAGAGCAGCCGCCGTAAGTGCGCCTTCCTCGAACAAGCTGCTGCCCTCTGCCGGCTGGCGAATGTGTCCGTGGTCAATGCCCGGGCGGAGTCATGGCGTGAGGGCCTTGATCGGTTTGACCTCGTGACCGCCCGAGCGGTAGCCCCACTCGCGGTCGTCGTTGAATACGCGGCTCCGCTGCTCGTGGTCGGGGGGCACCTGGTTGCCTGGCGAGGCAGGCGCGATCTGGACGCCGAGGCAGCTGCGGCCGCAGCCGCGGAGCGATTGGCGATGTCTGCGCTTGAAGCCCATGCGGTTGAGCCGTATCGCGGGGTCCACTGGCACCACCTGCACGTGTTCGAAAAGCAAGGCCCGACCCCCGCGGGCTTCCCGCGTCGACCGGGAGTCGCGCGCAAGCGACCGTTGGGCCGCGTCTAGCGGGCGCGCAAGCGACCCTTACGGCGCTCGCAGTCAGCCAGCTGATCTGACCGGACCCAGCGCTAGCGTCCGGCGCCGATGGGCACCGTTTACGCGATCGCCAACCAGAAGGGCGGCGTCGGTAAAACGACGACGGCCGTGAACCTCGCTGCCTGCGTCGCGGCGGCCGGATACGACGCGCTGCTGGTCGACTGCGATCCTCAGGCAAACGCGACGGTCGGCCTCGGTCTGGGTAAGGATCTGGCGCCGACGGTCTACGACGCGCTGGTCGATGAGGTGCCGCTCGGCGAGGCGATCGTCGCCACCGGAATCGAGCGGTTGTGGCTGGTCCCGTCCGGCCCCGATCTGGCGGGCGCGACGGTGGAGTTGCCGCGCATCGATGGCGCCGAAACCCGCCTGCGCGACGGGCTTTTGCCGGTGCGCGACCGGTATGCCTTCATCCTGCTCGACTGCCCTCCGTCGTTAGGGCCGCTGACCGTCGCGGCGCTTGCGGCGGCAGACCGGGTGATCGTCCCCGTCCAGTCCGAATATTTTGCGCTCGAGGGGCTGGCGGGATTGCTGCAGACGGTCTCGATCATCCAACGCGAGCTCAATCCACGCCTGACGGTTGCCGGGATGCTGCTGACCATGCACGACGCGCGCACTCGCCTGGCGCGAGACGTCGAGCGCGAGGTCCGCGAGCACTTCCCTGAGCTCGTCTTCGAGACCATCATTCCGCGCAACGTGAGAATCGGCGAGGCGCCCAGCTTCGGGCGGCCCGTGATCCATCACGATCCCGGATGTGCCGGCACCGACGCCTACTTCGATTTCGCGCGGGAGGTCGCGGCCCGTGGCTGAGCGCGATCGGGGCATCGGCCGTGGTCTGGCCGCGATCCTCTCGGTGGCGCCGCGCGACGAGGCCGAAGAGCTGCGCGAGCTGCCGGTCGAGCTGATCGAGACCAACCCCCGGCAGCCGCGGCGCGCCTTCGAAGAGCAGGCCTTGCTGGCGCTGGCTGAGTCAATCCGCAGCCGCGGAGTGCTCCAGCCGATCCTCGTGCGCCCGCTCGCGGGCGGCAGGTACGAGTTGATCGCGGGCGAGCGGCGCTGGCGTGCGGCCCGGCTCGCAGAGCGCGAAACGGTTCCCGCGGTCGTGCGTCACGCCGAGGACGCAGCCTCGCTCGAGCTGGCGCTGATCGAAAACATGGCCCGAGAGGACCTCAATCCGGTCGAGCAGGCACGCGGCTGCCAGGCGCTCGTCGAAGAGCTCGGGCTCACCCGCGAAGAGATCGGGCTCCGCGTCGGTCGAAGTCGCGTCTCGATCTCGAATTTGATCCGTCTGCTCGAGCTACCCGATGAGGCGCTCGCGCTGATCGAGCGACAGGACCTGAGCGAGGGGCACGGCCGGGCGCTGCTGCTAACCGCTGACCACGACGAACGCCGCCGGCTCGCCCGCGAAGCTGCCGCCGGGCGGTGGTCGGTGCGCGAGCTCGAGTTGCGCGCTCGCGAGTCCTCCCATTCGACGGTCGTGCGGCGGCGGCTGCGCAGACGGCTGCACCCCGACCAGGAAGCAGCGATCGAGCGGATCGCCGACGAGCTGGGGCCGGTGCTCGGCCAGGACGTGGAGGTCACCTCGACTGCAGACGGCGGCTACCGCGTCCACCTGAGTTTCGCCACGCAGGAAGAGGCGCTCGACCTCGCGCGCGTGCTCCGCGGCCGTCTCGCGGTCTGAACGGCTGTTCGCCCCGCTGCGAACCACGGGACTGTCCGCGTAAGCCGGGTTGCCGCTTGAACTGCCCGCGCCCTCTTTCGTATCTTGTGCGCTGTGCCCCGGTCGGGCCCCTCTGGCAGGGAGGGTCGACACGCCCGTTGTCTCACGGCCGCCGTGGCGGCGCTCTTCGTGCTGCTTGCGCTCGTGCCCATGCCGGCGGCCGCAAAGCGCTCGGGCTTTAACCCAGCAGTCGAGCTCAAGAACTACTCGATCACCTTCCAGCGCCAGCGCGTGTATGACACGCCGGCCTACCAGCGACAGCTGACCACCGACAGCGCCCAAGGCTTCATCGACGGGCTCGTGACCGAGGCGGCCGATCCGGCGCGCTTCTACGTCGATGATCTGTGCTGGAGCCATGCCAACGGCTGCGCGGGGGATGTGCGCCTCTACGACTGGGCCAAGGACCACTACGGCATCGTGCGCCCGGTGCTCTTCACGGCTCGCGACGGGGCGACCATCTCAGGCCACGTCTGGGCCACGGTGGCCGGACCCGCCAAGCGCCCTGGGATCGTCCTCACGCCGGGCTCGGTGCAGGCCGACGAGCAGCTCTACTGGTATGCCGCCCAGGCGCTGGCCAAGGCCGGCTTTGTGGTGCTCACGTTTGACGCCCAGGGCCAGGGGATGAGCGACACATTCGGGCAAGGGCGGGACAAACTCGAAGGCGTCCCGGCCCAGACGGACGGACGTCCGTTCTACGACGGCACCGAGGACGCGCTCAACTTCTTTCTCTCGACGCCGAGCCATCCGTATGAGCCCGTGCCGAGCTGCAGCACGGGTACAAGCCACGCTGGAAAGCAGGACGCTCGCGTCAAGGCGGGGTTCGACAGCCCGTACAACCCCTTCTGGAAGCTGCTCGATCCGGGCGAGATTGGCCTGGTCGGCCATTCCTACGGGGCCGCCGGTGTCTCCTACATCGGGCAGTGGGACCGGCGCGTCAAAGCGATAGTCGCCTGGGACGATCTCGGTGGGCCGGGGCCGAACGAGGGGGCGATCCCCGGCATGAAGGGCGGCAAGCTGGGCGAAGCTGGCTGCCCCGCTGATCCGGCCGACCGTAAGGTCGTCCCGATTCGAAAGCCGGCACTGGGGATGTCGGCTGACTATGGCCTTCCACCCCTTCCCAACACGTCGCTACCCAGTCCGGAGGCCAAGTCCACCTGGTCTTTGGCCTACAGCCGCGCCCACGTCGACACGGGAGAGATCATCGTCAAGGGCGGTTCGCACCTGGACTTCAGCTTTATTCCCAACCCAGCCTTCGGGGCGTCGTTGCGCGGCATCGACATGATCACGTGGTACACGGTGGCCTGGTTCGACAAGTACCTGAAGCACGACCCGGCCGCCGACAAGATGCTGCTCACCACCCGCTGGCGCCACGATCCGATCTCCGCCAAGGTCGATCCGGGTGGCGACGGAAACGCGTTCTCGTTCTACTACCGCTCGAGGCTTGACTTCCACCTGACAAACGGCCGTGTCTTCGATTGCGAGAACCTCCGCGCCGGTTGCCCGGGGATGGTGAGCGAGGACGGCTACAAGGGCATCTACTCCTACCTCAAGGTCGATACGGCTCCCGACGCGGTCGCCGGGACCGGAGCGAGCTTCAGGCACTCGAGCAGCCTTTATGCCTGTCCCGCCACCCGTGCGGCCGCGATCCCACTCGCGCCGATACGCGGGCAGCCCATTAGGAAGATCAAGCTGTATCTCGACGGCCGCCTCGTGACGACCCGCGCCGCGCCGCTGCCACGCTTGCTCTCGATACCCGGCTTTCCCGGCACCGGCGACCACACCCTCCGCGTCCAAGAGATCACCTCGTCCGGGTCGCAGCGGACGGTCAGTCAGGATCGGCCTGACTGTCCGGTGAGCGGCTTCTAGCTACTTGCCCCGGATAAAGTAGCCCGTTCCGTCCGGCTCACCCCGGAAACTTCCCTGCATATGGGCAGGTTT
>JAVKSP010000026.1:0-31799 GCA_039583645.1 Solirubrobacteraceae bacterium | reverse complement strand
GTGGGCCGATGAACCGGAGCGTGGCCGTGAACCTGGCGAGCGAGGCCAGGTCTCGTTGCCGGAGGGCTTGGGCGGCGCGAGCAGCCGCCGTACTCGATGCTGGTGCGGGCGATCGAGACTGATGTGCTGCCGACCTGCCGGCGCTACGGGATGGGCGTGATCCCGTGGAGCCCGCTCGCGGGCGGTTGGCTATCGGGCCGCTACCGGCTCGGATCCGAGCTTCCCACCTCGCACCGGGCGCAGCGGATCCCCGCCCGCTACGACATGTCGCTGCCCGGCAATCAGCGCAAGCTCGAGGCCGCCGACCGGCTCGCCACGCTCGCCGAGGAGGCCGGCATGTCGCTGGTGGAGATGGCGCTCGCGTTCGTGATCCGGCACCCCGCGGTGACGGCGGCGATTGTCGGGCCGCGCACGATGGAGCAACTCGAGTCACAGCTGCCCGGCGCTGAGCTCGAACTGGGCGTGGACGTGCTCGACGCGATCGACAAGATCGTCCCGCCAGGAGTCAATCTGAACCCCGCGGACGGGGGCTACGACAACCCGGCACTGAAGCCTGACGCGCGCCGTCGGTGACCTCCGCGGCGGAGCTCGCCGGGGCGTGCGTGATCGAGCGCGAGCTGTGGGTCGACGGCCCGCCGCACGAGCTGTTCGCCCAGCTGCGCTCGGAGTGCCCGGTGCACTGGACCTCGGGGGTGAGCGAGTTCCCCAACGAGGCAGGGTTCTGGTCGGTGACGCGCGCGCAGGACATCCAGACCGTCAGCCGCGACTGGCGCACCTACTCATCCGAGCGCGGCGGCATCACCGCTATCACCGAGCCATTCCCGCTCGAGCTGATGCGGGCCATGTTCATCGGCATGGACCCTCCCAAGCACGACCGCATCAAGAAGCTCTTCCAAATGGCGTTCACGCCCACGCGCATCGCCGCCCACGAAGCGGCGATCCGGGAGATCGTCTGCGGCGTGCTCGATCGTTTGCAGGGGCGAGCTGAGTGCGACCTCGTCACCGAGGTTGCGCAACCCGCGGTCTCACGCGTGATCGGCAGCTTCATGGGCATCCCGCCCGAGGACGACGCGGTCTGGGCGGGGCTGATGAATTCGACGCTTGGAGCCAGCGACCCCGATCTCAATCCGCTCGGTTTCGAGAGCATCGCCACCAACGACATCCCGGAGATCTTCGCCCGCTGCCAGCGGATGATCGCGGCGCGTCGCGAGCACCCCACCGACGACTTGACGAGCGTGCTCGTGCACGCGTCCGTGGACGGCGAGCGACTTCAGGAGCACGAGATCGTGATGGGCTTCTTCCTGCTGGTGGCCGCCGGCAACGACTCCACCAAGGCCACCTACTGCAGCGGCATGCGGGGGTTGCTGGAGGATCCTGCCCAGCGCGAGTTGCTGCTTGCGGATCCTTCGCTGGTCCCCTCGGCGGTCGAGGAGTCGCTGAGGATGTTCCCGGCGTTCGCCCACTTCCGGCGCACGGCGACCGCGGACACCGAGCTCGGCGGGCAGCGCATCGCCGAGGGCGACAAGGTCGTGATGTGGTACGTCTCCTCCAACCGCGACGGGTCGGTGTACGAGGAGCCCAACCGCTTCGACGTGCGCCGCAACCCCGAGCACCAGGCGTTCGGCGCCGGCGGCCGCCACTTCTGTCTGGGGGCCGCGCTGGCGAGGCTCGAGCTGCGCATGCTGTTCGAGGAGACGCTCGCGCGCTTCCCCGCGATGGGGCTGTGCGGTACGCCGATCTACGCGGAGTCGGCGTTCATCAACCAGCTCAAGCGCCTGCCGGTCACGCTCGGCTCCGGCTAGCCAAGCCCCGGGGCGCTACTCGGAGGACTCCTCCCAGGGCCCGTGGGAGTGAGCCGCCCACGGCGAACTGGCGATGGCCTCCTGCTGCTCACCGCGGATCACGTGCATGACCGCGTTAATCAGCGCCAGGTGCGTGAAGGCCTGGGGAAAATTGCCGAGATGACGGCCGGTACGCGGATCCATCTCCTCGGCATAGAGGCCCAGCGGGCTGGCGTGGCCGAGCAGGCGCTCACACAGCTCTTGCGCACGCTGGAGCTCGCCGATCTCGCATAGCGCCGAGACGAGCCAGAAGGAGCAGATCATGAACGTGCCCTCGCGTCCGGCGAGCCCGTCGTCGGTCTCGTCGGTGCGGTAGCGCAGCACCAGCCCGTACTCGGTCAGCTCTTCGGCGATCGCGAACACTGTCGCGCGGATGCGCTCGTCGCTCGGGGGCAGAAAGCGCACCAGGGGCATCAGCAACAGGGATGCGTCCAGTGCCTTCGAGCCGTAGTGCTGGACGAACACGCCGCGTTCGTCCACGCCGTTGGTGCAGATGTCGTCGTGGATCTCATCCGCGATCTTCTGCCAGCGCTCGGCGTGCTCGGCGTCTTCGCGAATGCGGGCCAGGCGGGCGCCGCGGTCGAGCGCGACCCAGCAGAACATCTTCGACGAGGTGAAGTGCTTGGGCTCGCCGCGGACCTCCCAGATGCCGCGGTCGGGCTCGCGCCAGTTGTTGATCGCGCATTCGACCTGCTGCTCGAGGATCGGCCAAACGCGCTCGTCGAGCGCGTCGCGCGTGCGCGTGTGGATGTAGACGGAATCGAGCAGGGCGCCCCAGACGTCGTGTTGCTTTTGCTTGTAGGCGCCGTTCCCGATGCGCACAGGGAATGCGCCCTCGTAGCCATCGAGGTGGTCGAGGATCCGCTCCTCGAGCTCGCGTTCACCGCCCACCCCGTACATCACCTGGAGATCCTGCTCGCCCTCGGCTACGTCCGCGATGAAATAGAAGAAGTCGTTTGCCTCCCAGTCGAAGCCGAGCGTGTCCAGCGCCCACAGCATGAAAGTCGAGTCGCGGATCCAGCTGTAGCGGTAGTCCCAGTTGCGCTGGCCCCCCGGCGTCTCGGGCAAGGAGGTGGTGGCGGCCGCCACGAGCGCGCCGGTGGGGGTGTAGGTGAGGCCCTTGAGCGTCAGCGCGCTGCGCTGCAGAAACGAACGCCACGGGTGATCGGGAAAGTTGCCGCGGTCGAGCCAGTGCTGCCAGTGGTGGGCGGTCCAGACCAGGCGCTCGTAGGCGTCCTCGCGCGTCGTGGGACCGCCGTGCTCTGACCAGCTCAGCGCGCAGAAGACCTGTTCGTCCTCCTTCATGCGGTGGCGCGCGATCGCGTGGGGGCCTTCGAAGCCAAGCCGCAGGTCGGTGGTCAGCCGCAGCTCCACGTCTGCTCCCTCGGCGCGTGCTATGCCCTCGTGGTAGCCGCCGTCGCCGTAGTCCCAGTTCGCCGGCTTGGCCCCGTACTCGAACACCGGCGCGCAGTCGAGCGTCAGCTCGACCTCGCCATTGACGCATCTGACCATGCGCAGCAGGACGTGGTGCGCGTCGTAGTCGGTAGGCGTGCGTCTGTGGGTGTGGGAGCGGTCCCTCTCGTGTCGCCAGGGGCCGATCAGCAACACGTCGCGGACGATGATCCAGCCCGACCCGGTGCCCCAGCTCGTCTCGAGCACCATCGTTCCCGGGAGATAGCGCCGCGACGCGGGCACGGCAACCTGGTCCGGGCAGAGGGTGAAATGACCCGCATCACGGTCGAGCATCGCCCCGAACACGCTCGGAGAGTCGGGCCGCGGCAGGCACAGCCACTCGACTCCGCCACCCGGCGCGACCAGCGCGAAGTTCTCGCAGTCCGACAGAAAGCCGTAGCCGGCGATGGGAGGGAACGCGCTCGTGGTGTGCTGGAGATCGCCGGTGAGCCGGCGCGCGGCCTCGGTGTGCGCGGGGAGCGGGTGGTCGAGGCTGGGGGTGGGGGCGGCGGCGTCGGCGACCGCGGGGGCGGCCTTGGCGTCGCTCGGCGCGTCGCTTTTGGTTGCGCCGGCGCGCGGGCTGCCGTTCCCCTGGTGGGCTTTTGCCTGGTCCACGGTGCTGGGAAGTATTCCCGGTTAGGGGTGCCGGGTGTGGATGCCGCGTTGCGCGCGTGAGGACGCTGCCATCATCGGTGCCGATGAGCGCAGTCGGTGGACGAGGTTTCGGGGCGGCGCATGGATCGGCCGGCAGCGGCGGGATGCGTTCGCTGCGCGGGCGTGAGCCGCCGCCGCCGCTGATGGACCCCGAGCGCGAGCGCGACCGGCACCGGATCCTGCGCCTGTTCGCGCCCTACAAGCCCCGGCTGACCGCCGCGGTGCTGCTGATCGTCTTCTCGGCTGGGCTGAGCATGGTCTCGCCGTTCCTGCTGCGCGAGGTGGTCGACGTCGGTCTGCTCAAGCACAACTCCACGGTGCTCGACGAATGCGTCGGCGGGATGGTGGCGATCGCGATCGCCACCGGGGTGTTCAGCGTCTGGCAGACCTACCTCTCCAACGCGGTCGGCCAGCGCGTCATGCACGACCTGCGCGCCGCGGTCTATCAGCACCTGCAGCGAATGTCGCTCGCGTTCTTCACGCGCACGCGCACGGGCGAGGTGCAGTCGCGGATCGCCAACGACATCGGCGGGCTCGACAACGTGCTGACCAATACAGCGACCACGATCGCCCAGAACGCCACCACGGTGATCGCGACGATCGTCGCGATGCTGCTGCTCGACTGGCGACTGGCGGCGATCTCGCTGGTGTTCGTGCCGCTGTTCGTGTATCTGACGCGGCGGGTCGGCAAGCTGCGCCGCGGGATCACGATGACCCAGCAGCGGCGCCTGGCGGACCTCTCGGCGCTGGTGGCCGAGTCGCTGTCGGTCTCGGGGATCATGCTTGGGAAGACCATGGGGCGCGGCGGGGATCTCGCCAACCGCTTCACCGGCGAGTCCTCGGAGATCGCGGAGCTCGAGGTGCGCTCACGTATGGCGGGGCGCTGGCTGATGTCGACGATCCAGATGACCTTCGCGATTCAGCCCGCGATCGTCTACTTCCTGGCGGGCCAGCACTCGATCATCGGCTCGATCTCGCTGGGCACGGTGATCGCGCTGACGACGCTGCAGACCCGGCTGCTCTTTCCAATCCAGTCGCTGCTGGGGGTTGGCGCCGACGTCGAGGCCTCGCTCGCGTTCTTCGACCGCATCTTCGAGTACCTCGATCTGCCGATTGACATCGTCGAGGCGCCTGATGCCGTGCGCCTTCGGCGGCAGGAGCTTCTGGGGGAGGTCCGCTTCGAAGACGTGTGGTTCCGCTACTCCGAGCAGGGCCCGTGGACCATCGAGGACGTCGGGCTCGTAATCCCGGCCGGCACCACGACCGCGATCGTGGGCGAGACCGGCGCGGGCAAGACGACGCTGGGGTACCTGGTCGCGCGGCTGTATGACCCGCAGCGCGGACGGGTCACGATTGACGGCGTCGACGTGCGCGAGGTGACTCTGGCGTCGCTCGCTCAGGCGGTGGGGGTCGTCTCGCAAGAGACCTATCTGTTTCACTCGAGCGTGCGCGAGAACCTGCGCTTCGCCTGTCCCGAGGCGAGCGACGACGAGATCGAGCAGGCGGCGCGCACCGCTCGCATCCACGACCTGATCGTCTCATTGCCCGAGGGCTATGACACGGTCGTGGGGGAGCGCGGGTACCGCTTCTCGGGCGGGGAGAAGCAGCGGATCGCGATCGCGCGCACGATTCTGCGCAACCCGCCGGTGCTGGTGTTCGACGAAGCGACGAGCTCGCTTGACACCCAGACCGAGGCCGCCGTGCAGCTCGAGCTCGAGCGACTGTCGCAGGGTCGCACCACGATCACGATCGCGCACCGTCTCTCGACCGTGCGCGACGCCGACCAGATCCTGGTGCTCGATGGGGGGCGGATCGTCGAGCGCGGCACGCACGACGAGCTGCTCGCGCGCGGCGGCGTGTACGCCGGGCTCGTGGCGCGCGACGTGACCGAGCCGGCCGCGCCCACCCTGTAGTGGTGCCCCCGCCCGGCCCCCTCTTGTAGACTCGGCTCCCCCGAACAGGGGGAACTGTCGGGGAACAGTCCAACGTCCAAAAAGGGGATTATCTATGGGGAACAGGCGAGGCCTTCTACTCGCATCGCTAGCCGGCACAGCCGCGCTCGCAATTGGCGCCAGCGGGACAGCGCTGGCCAGCAAGCAGGCGGGAGCGACCTGCACTTACACGATGACCAACACCGCGGGCACCACCTCCGGAACCATGACCGGCTCCGTCAAGTGCCCCAAGCCCGCGCGCAAAGGCACCGCGAAGTTCGCCTACACGCTGAGCCGTACGAAGAAGACGGTCACTTACAGCGGCACCTTTCACGACCACTTCCCGCACCGGGGCAGGCTGGCGGGAACATTCACGATGACCGGTTCACATTCAACGGCGAGCCCATTGGCTGGCACGTTCAAGATCACCAAGGGCACCCGCAAGCTCGCAAAGGCGCATGGCAGCGGGACCATAAATTGCACAACCACCGATCACGGCGCCACCTACACGTGCACCACCGTGCTCACCAAGGGCAAGCTCTGAGCAGCTGAACCGCTTAGGAGGGTCCGCGCGCCTGTGGCGTGCGGGCCCTCCGGCTGCTCTTGGCGCTCATGAGCCGGTTTAGCTTCGCGGGCGTGTCCTCGTCCGCGACCGGCGTGTACAGCACCACTCGCTGGTCGGGCGTCTCCTGAGGGTTGAAAACCGCCATCTCGAAGACCATCAATCCCTCCTCGGGATGGTGGATCTCCTTGCGGCCCTCGCCTCCGCGTGAGACCTCGTGCTTCTTCCAGGCGCGGCAGAACTCGGGGCTCGACTGGCGCAGCGCGTGGATCAGCTGCTCGAATTCGGGATCGCCGAGGTGACGCGCGCTATCGGCGCGAAACTTGGCCACCAGCAGGCGCGCGCTTCGCTCCCAGTCTGAGAGCATCTCTCGCCGCGCCGGGTCCATGAACATCAGCCATGCGTGGTTGCGGGCGGGGCGCGGGATCTCGGCATAGTCACCGAACAGCGCCACCGCGGCGCGGTTCCACGCCAGATAGTCCCAGCGGCGGCCGAGCACGTAGGCGGGGTTCGGACCCAGGTTCTCGATCAGGCGCTTGAGCGTGGGAGAGACGCGTTCGGCGGGCGACTTGCAGGGAGGTGGATCTTCGCCACGGCCCAGCAGCACGAGGTGCGTGCGCTCGGCGGGGGTCAGCCTCAGGGCCCGGGCGATCGCCTCGAGCACTTCGAGCGAAGCGCGCACCTCGCGCCCCTGCTCGAGCCACGTGTACCAGGTGGTCCCTACTCCCGCGAGCTGCGCGACCTCTTCGCGGCGCAGCCCGGGTGTGCGGCGGCGCCCGCCGCTGCGCAGGCCGACGTCGTCGGGCGTGATGCTCGCGCGGCGCCTCTTCAGGAAGTCCGCGAGCTCGGCGCGGCGGCGTTCGCCGTTGCCATTGACGAGCGCCGTGGGGCGCGCGCCGTTCGCGGCGGGTGGTCCCCCGGGGCGCTGCCCGTTCGTCTTCTTAGCGAGTAAGGACTCCGTCATTGAAATTCGCTCCGATCTGCCGATGTGAGCAGCCACACCTTAGTTCAGGATCCACCATAGCTGGCACATCTACTACCAGGATAACTTCCTCTCTTGTACCCGGATAAGGATGATCGCACAATGCTCCCCGTGACTTCAATTGCAAAGCTGGCTCAAGCAAGACCAATCCCCCAGATCTCCAGGCGCGGATGGCTGCTGTTCGCCGTCTGTCTGGCTCAGTTCATGGTGATCCTCGACGTGGCGATCGTGAACGTGGCGCTACCGTCGATCCGTTCCGGGCTGCATTTCTCGACCATCGACCTGCAATGGGTGGTCAACGCTTACACGATCGCGTTCGCGGGCTTTCTGATGCTGGGCGGTCGTTTGGCTGACCTGCTCGGCCGGCGGCGCATCTTTCTCGCCGGTACCGCGCTGTTCGCGCTCGCGTCGCTGGGCTGCGCACTCGCGGCCTCGCAGGGCGCTCTGATCGCCGCGCGCTCGTTGCAGGGCTTCGCCGGAGCGATTGTTTCACCGGCGACGCTGTCGATCATCACGAGCGCATTCCGGGAGGGCCCGGAGCGCAACCGAGCCCTCGGTATGTGGGGCGCGCTGGGTGCGCTGGGTGCCTCCTCGGGGGCGCTGCTCGGTGGTGTGCTGACCCAGCTGGTGGGCTGGCAGGCGATCTTCGCCATCAACATCCCGCTCGGCGCGATCGTGATCGCACTTGGCATGCGCGCGGTGCCGCGCGCGGACGCTTTTGAGGGCCGCCGCCATTTCGACTTCGCTGGTGCCGCCCTGGTTACCGGCGGGCTGCTCGCGCTCACCTACGCGATCGTGCGCACCGACGCGGTGGGCTGGGGCTCGGCTGAGGTCATCGCCCCGCTGGCGGCTGGAATCGGGCTGCTGGGAGCGTTCCTGGTAGTCGAGGCGCGGCTCTCGCCGTCGCCGCTCGTGCCGCTCTCGATCTTCCGGCTCGGCAACCTGCGCGCCGCCAACGGGGTCGTCGTGCTGCTCTACGCGGCCCTGTTCCCGCAGTGGTTCTTCCTCACCCTGTACATGCAACAGGTGCTGCACTACAGCGCAATCGCCGCCGGACTCGGGTTCCTGCCGATGACGCTCTCGATCTTCGCGGGCTCGACGCTCGCGCCGCGGGTCGTGGCCCGCTTCGGCGCGCGGCGAGTGATCACCCTGGGCCTGCTGGCCTCGGCGGCCGGGGGACTGCTGCTGAGCGGGATCGCCCCCGGCGAGACCTACGTCGGCGCGATCCTCGCCGGCGGCGTGCTCTCGGCCCTCGGCATGGGGCTCTCGCTCGTGCCGGCGACGATCGTTGCGATGGAGGGCGTGGCCCCGCAGCAGAGCGGGCTTGCCTCCGGGCTGCTGAACACCTCCCGCTTGGTCGGAGGCGCCCTGGGGCTGGCGATCCTGAGCGCGATCGCCGCAGGTCAGGAGCACGGCGTCGCCCCGGTCGCCCAGGGGATGACCGACGGCTTCGGGATGGCCTTCGAGGTCGGCGCGGTCCTGTGCCTGGTGGGAGCTGCGGTCGCCGCCTTGCTGCTCCGCGCTACGGGCGCGGAACCGGCAGCGGTAAAGCGCGTCCCGCAGGCCGGACCGGCGGAGGAGCCGCGCGAGCAGACCGAATTGCTGGCCGCATAGGGTGGTGCGGTCGTAGCCCTAGGGGTGACGTATGAGGGGAGGCGGCTCGCTACTATGGGTCCGTCCATAACCGGGGTTTCCTCTGAAGGGGGTTGTCGTTTTCGTGCGTATGTCAAAGCAACTCATCGGAATTCGTAGACGTTGGTTCGTGCTCGGCGCCGGCCTAATCGGACTGGCGGGTCTGAGCTTTCCCGCGGGCGTATTGGCAACGCAGCACGTGCGCACGAAATCAATCACCCAGCACATAATCACCAACACGGTCACGAAGAACGACCATTTCAAGGTGAACTTCACCGTGCAGCAGGGAGCACCAACCGGCTACGGCGGGCGCTACGCCAACTCGGTCATCGCCAACGTGAACAAGACCTCGGGCGCCTCAACCCAGAAGAACCAGTACACGTTCACGAAGAACGTCCACATCAAAACCGACAAGTCCTTCGCAGCGGAAACGGTCACCGCGACGTTCGCCAAAAGTGAAGGGAAGCTCAACATGAAGTGGTCTCCCAAGGGCTCCACCTTCACCGCTCACGTTCCGAAGGGGTGCAGTGGCACCGGCGGCACGGCGCGTCGCGGCACCCTGAAGGGGACCTTCACCCTCAAGGCGGGCGGGAAGATCAAGACGATCACGATCAAGTCGATCCCCGCGACGCTCTCGAACGCGAACTACAGCTGCTCGGCGTCCAGCAAGGGCGTCCAGTTGCAGGCGCCTCCGACCGCCAAGATTGGCGCATACGCCACAGCGGGCACGAAGGCGCAGGTCTCGATCTTTTCGGATTCACACGGATCCGGATACAGCTTCACGCACACGTACACGGTGGACGGGCCGTCGTCGAACTTCACGTACTCCTTCTCAGGCAAGGGGAGCGCGACACTGACCGGCTCGAACGGCATGAGCGGAACCGCCACCTTCAAGGGCACTCGCAGCGTCACGAAGAGCCTGAAGGACGGCACGATGAGCGGGACGCTCTCGGTGTCGATGGCGTCGATCGGCAAGGTCACGCCGTTCACCAAGCCCGTGAAGGGATACACACTCAAGAAATAGTGGTGGACGTTCGCCTTCGCAGGCTGAGGTTTCAGTGGGGCGCGCTTGTCGCGCCCCACTTCGCTTTCAGGCTTGATTCGAGACTTGGCGCTCGCTCGGATGCGGCGCTTGACCGAGTGCGGCGCTTGACCACTCCGGCCTGAGCGAGTAGGTTCCCTAACTACTGTTGGGGGTTGGTAGCCAGTAGCGGCGACGTGGGGTTGGTTGCGCGTCGGGGGGTTTACGACACCGCCCGGACTGCGAACCGCCGGTCTTCACGCCGACCGGTCGGGGTGAAAGCGAAAGGGATGGCCAGAGGTCAAACGCAGGCGCGTAGCGCTGGACTTCTGCTTTATCGGATGGGTCGTGGTGGGTGCGAGGTGTTGCTCGTCCATCCCGGTGGGCCCTTCTGGACACGGCGAGATCAGGGCGCGTGGTCGATTCCCAAGGGCGCCTATGGCTCCGATGAGGAGCCTTTGGCTGGTGCCAGGCGAGAGTTCGAGGAGGAACTCGGGACGGCGCCGCCCGGCGGCGATGTGCTCGATCTCGGCGAGATCACCCAGAAGGGCGGCAAGCGCGTACGGGCGTGGGCCCTGGCCGGCGACCTCGATGCGACCGGGGCGACCAGCAACACCTTCGCTGCCGAGTGGCCCCCTCACTCGGGCCAGTTTCGCCAATTCCCCGAAGTGGACCGCGCCGAATGGTTCTCGCTGGAGGCGGCGCGCCAGAAGATCAACCCCGCGCAGGCCGAGTTGATTGACCGGCTGGAGGCGATACTCGCGGCGCGAGCCCGCTAAGCAAGGGCAACGCGTACGATCGCCTCATGGCGATCCTCCGCCCCGACGGCTCGCAGGCGATCAGCCCTACCGCGCATTACACCGGGTACGTGTGGACCCGCAACGGGCTCTCGCCGCCGGAGCTGGCGACAACGGAGGGGCGGCTGCTGTTCGAGTCCCTGCGTCCGACGATGATCGTGAGCGACCTGCTCGGCGGCGGGACGCTGGAGTCCTACCTGCTTGCGCGACACCGCGCGATCGACGCTCTGCTGGAGCGGGCAATCGAACGGCACGGCGTCACGCTGGTGGTCGAGGTGGCCGCCGGGATGTCTGGCCGGGGGCTCCGATTCACTCGCCGCCATGGCCAAGGCCTGACCTACATCGAGGTGGACCTGCCGGGGATGGCAGCACGCAAGCGCGGTCAGCTGGCTCGCCTTGGGGCGCTGTCTGAACGGCATCGCGTGGAGGAGCTCGATGCGTTGCGCGAGGGCGGGCCGGGAAGCTTGGAGGAGCTGATGGCGAGCCTTGACCCGACAGACGGCGTCGCGATCGTGACCGAGGGTCTGCTCGGCTACCTGGAGCAGGACACCGTCAGGGCTCTGTGGCGGCGGTTTGCGGCCACGCTAGGGCGCTTTTCGCACGGAACCTACATCTCCGACATCCACATCGGCGAGCTGCAGAACCTGCGAGTACGGGTCTTTCGGGTCATGTTGTCTGTGTTCGTGCGCGGGCGCGTCCACCTCCACTTCGACGATGAGGAGGGCGTGGTGAGCGCGCTGCGCGAGGCCGGGTTCGCCTCCGCCGAGATCCACCGCGCAGCGGATCTGAGCGGTGACGGGGCCGATGCCGCCGCCAACCTTGCCCACACGCTCGAGGCCGTGGCGACATGATCTCCGCGACCCTGTTCACCGACCCCGCCTGCCCCTGGGCCTACTCGGCAATTCCCGCGCTGCGCGTGATCCAATGGCGCTACGGCGACCAGCTCGAGTGGCGCCTGGCGGTCGTCGGTCTGACCGAGGACGCCGCGCAGTACGAGGCCCGTGGCTACACCACCTTGCGCGGGGCGCTCGGGCAGCTGCGCTTCCGCGAGCGCTATGGGATGCCGTTCTCGCCGAGTCCGAAGGCACGGCTGAGTGCGACCTCGCGCGCCTGCCGGGCGATCGTTGCCGCGCGCCTGGACCAGCCGGGCCGGGAGTGGCTGGTGCTGCGCGCGCTCCAGCTCGCAAACTTCAACACGCCGCTGGTGCTCGAGGACGACGGCATGCTTGTGGCGGCGCTCGAGGCCGCTGGGCTCGACGGCTCGCTCGTATCGCGCATCGACGATGCCGACGTGGTCGAGGCCTATCAGCGCGATCGCGCCGAGACTCGCTGCGCCGAGGGTTCGGCTGCGGAGCTGCAGGGCAAGACCGCCAACACCGACGGTCCCGTGCGCTTCACCGCTCCCAGCGTGGTCTTCGAACGCGATGGCCTGCGCATGGTCGCGGGAGGGTTCCAGCCCGTAGAGGCCTACGACGTGCTGGTCGCCAATCTCGATCCGACCCTGCGTCGCGAACCTCCCCCGGAGACACCGGCGCCGCTGCTCGAACGCTTCCACGAGGGGCTCACCACCCAGGAGGTGGCGGCCCTACTGGCGGCGGGCAACGCCGCACCCGACCGGATCGGTGCCGAAAGGGCGCTGTTGGAGCTCGTCGCCGCCAGGCGCGCCACGCGCCGGCCGCTGGGCGACGACGCGCTGTGGCAGGCGTGTTAGGCGTCTGATGCATATCCGGTTCCGTCAGGTGTGCGCCGTACGGTGCGCTTGTGGCTCGGCCAGGCTTCCCGCGCACGATCATGGAGTTCCAGGACCGCTTCGCGACTGAAGCCGCGTGCTTGGACTACCTCGCGGTGTCGCGCTGGCCGGAGGGCTTCATCTGCCCCGGTTGCGGCGGGCTTCGCGCCTGGGTGCTCGAGCGGCGGCACCTCTGGGAGTGCTCTGCCTGCGCTCTGCAGACCTCGGTCACGGCCGGGACGGTGATGCACCGGACGCGCACCCCGCTGCGCACCTGGTTCTGGGCCGCCTATCTGGTCGCCACCCATCACCCTGGGATCTCGGCCAAGCAGCTGCAGCGACAGCTGGGGCTCTCACGCTATGAGACGGCGTGGCTGATCCTGCAGAAGCTGCGCCGGGCGATGGTGGCTCCCGAGCGCGAGCGCTTGAAGGGCGAGGTGGAGATCGACGACTTCTGGCTAGGCGGGTACGAGGAGGGCCTCAAAGGCAGCCGTCAGCGCGGCAAGAAGGCACTCGTCGGTGCCGCGATTGAGGTCCGCGGGCATGGATCAGGGCGTTTGCGCCTGCAGGTGCTCGGCAACTCGCGGGCGAAGACGCTGGAGGCGTTCACGGAGGCGACGACGGCCCCGGGGGCGATCGTTCACACCGACGGGCTCAACTCCTACGCGGGCCTGGCCAAGCTCGGCTACGAGCACCGCCCACGCAAACAGACAGGTGCCGCGCCCGACGAGCAACTGCTACCTCGGGTGCATCGAGCGATCTCCAACCTGAAGGCCTGGATGCACGGCACCCATCGCGGCGTCTCCAACGAGCACCTGCCCGTCTACCTCGACGAGTTCGTCTTCCGCCACAACCGGCGAGGCACGCCAATGGCTGCCTTTCAAACCCTCCTCGGGCTCGGAGCCCTTCACGACCCGACGACCTACGACGAAATCACGGCGCTCAGGCATGCAGCCTGAGTCAACCGGATACGCATCAGGCGTCTAGCCCGCTTTGTTGTGGTGCATCATCGCGTGATGGTGCATCGCCCCGCGGTGCTGCATCCAGGAAGCCATCGATTACGGACTCCTGAACAACCGTGCGCGTGCCTTTCGCGTGGCGTCTGACCGCATCACAATGGTCCGATGAAGCGTGCGCGCGCGCGAGTGCTGGTGGTCGACGACGAGCCGACGATCGGCTATGTCGTCTCGCGCTACCTGGAACGGGCAGGTTACGACGCGGAGGTCGCCGGCACCGCGAAGGACGCGCTTTCGAGCGCCTCCAGTGCGCAGCCAGATGTGGTCGTGCTCGACCTCATGCTGCCCGACCTCGACGGCCTCGAGGTGATGCGGCGGCTGCGCCGCGACGGCCGCGAGCGCACCGCGATCATCCTCTTGACGGCGCGGGGCGAGGAGTCAGATCGGATCACCGGCCTGACGCTCGGCGCAGACGACTACGTGGTCAAGCCCTTCTCCCCGGCGGAGCTGGTCGCCCGCGTCGATGCGGTCCTGCGCCGGCTCGCGCCACTGCCAGACAACGAACCGCCACTGAGATTCGATGGACTCGAGATCGATCCCGGCCCTCGCCGCGTGCTGCGTGACGGCGCGCGCGTCGAACTGACCCCGCGCGAGTTCGACCTGCTGCTGTTTCTCGCTCGCAATCCGGGCCAGACCTTCACGCGCGAGCAGCTCATGCAGCGCGTGTGGCAGTTCAGCTTCTACATCGACACCTCCACGGTCACAGTGCACGTGCGGCGCCTGCGCGCCAAGCTCGAGCCCGATCCTGAGCGACCGCGATTCATCGAGACCGTGTGGGGCGTGGGCTACAGGTTCGTGCCGTGAAGCGCGCCGCCGTTGACGTCGCGATCGCGGTGCTGGCGGCAGTCGCGGTCTCAGCGATCGCCTGGGCCGTCTACGGACACCAGGCATTCTTTGAGACGCTCGAGATCCTTGGGCCTTTGGGCGTGGCCACAGCGGTCGTCGCCGGCCTGTTGGCGAGCCACCCGGCGAGCCTGCGTGCGCGCCTGGGAGCGCTGGCGGCCCTGGTCGCCGTCCAGCTCGCGGCTGCGGTCGCGCTGTTTGCCTCACTCATGTTCGTCTCCGACCACGACGCACTGTTCATGGCCCTCGCGGCCGGGTATGCCGGTCTGATCGGGCTCGGTGCGGCGCGACTGGTGGCAAGGCGCGCGCTGACGGATCTCGACGCGGTCCGTGCGGCACTGGCTGACGTGGGGGAGGGGGCGCGTAAGGTGATGGTGGGCGTGCATGGTCAGGACGAGTTGGGGGCGCTGGCGGCCGACGTGGAGGCGATGGTCGCGCGCGTCGACGCCGAGGAGCGCGCGCGGCGGAGGCTCGTCGCCTCGGTGTCGCACGATCTGCGCACCCCGATCACGTCACTTCGGCTTCTGGCCGATGGACTAGAGGACGACGTCCTGGATCCGGCGCATCTGCGAGAACATCTGAAGCTGGTCTCGACACACGTGCACGCGCTCGGCTCGCTGATCGACGACCTGTTCGAACTGTCGCGACTCGAGGCCGGCGACATTCGCTGGTCGATGGAGCATGTGCGCGTGGACGAGTTGGTGCGAGAAACGATCGACGCCATGCGGCCGCAGGCCAATGACGGCAGCGTCTCGATGCGCTCCGAGCTTCCGGGCGATCTTCGTCCGGCACGCGCCAATCCCGAGCAGCTTCAGCGGGTGCTGTTCAACCTGATCCAGAACGCGATCCGGCATACCCCGGCCGATGGAAGCGTGGTTGTCCGCGCGTGGCCGGGGATCGGCGAGGCACTCGAAATCGAAGTCGCCGACACGGGTGTGGGAATCGAGCCACGGGAGCGAGAGCGCGTCTTCGAGCCGTTCGTACAGGGGCCCTCGCGCATCGAGGGAAAGGCGGGATCCGCCGGCCTCGGGCTGGCGATCGCGCGCGCCATCGTCGAGGCCCACGGCGGCCGGATCTGGGTCGCCCAGGATGGCCCGGGCACTCACATCCGGTTCACGGTGCCTGTGGCATAGCGCTCCGGCCGCCAGCCCAACAACTCGCTAAGCAGCCACACGCCGCGTTAACACCCCACGCTAACGCCTAACCCGTTCTCCTTCCTAGCGAGAGGAGAAGGCTGCTGAAGTTGGCACGCATCACAGTTCAGCGCCGGGCGCGTCGTAGCTGTCGGTGACGACGCCAGACTCCACATGAACCCGCGCAACCTCGCGGCGACATATTGTTTGCTCGCCCTCGTCACCGTGGCGGGCTGCGGAGGCAACAGCACACCGGCAAACGAGTGTCCAGCAGCCGGCCGTGGCCGGTGCGGAACACAAAGGCGCGTTCGTTCGGGCCCCCCGGGATGCGATCGTAACGATGCGGCGCTTCTCGCCTGTGAGCGAGATGTGGCAGTCGGTTTTCGTCCGGCCAGACGGAAGCGGAGTCCTCACGTCTCTGATCGGCGAAATCGCGGGAGCGCCGCAGAGACACTTTCGGCTCTCCTCCTCTCGGTTGGAGAGGCTGAGGCATCTGATCGCCACCGCGCGCGACGTGAGATCGAGAGTCAGTGGGCCCGGCGACTACGTGTACTCCCTCCACATTGGTGGTGAGCCACCCCTCTCGCTCGAAGGAAAACTCCCCAAGCGCTTGAGTCCTCTCGTCGCTTTCCTCGGCAAGCTCATGCTCACCTATTGCTGTTGACTCGTCCTGACGGCACGCGTAGCGAAGGCACTCGGCCGCATCACGACTGATCGTCGCAATCGCATACGGGTTGACGCTGGAGTTCAAAGGGCCAAGGCTCTGCGGTAGCGTTCGCCGATGCCCGAAGCGGGCGACGCGGAACGACGGCTTGCTGTAGTGACCGGTGCGGCGTCCGGGATCGGCCGCGCCACTGCGATCGCGCTTATCCGCCAGGACTGCGTGGTCGCTGCGGCGGATATGAATGAAGCTGGCTTGGAAGCCGCCGTCGCCCAGATGCAGCGCGCGCGGGGCTTTGCCGTCGACGTCGGCGCGCATGATTCAGTCAGCTCGTTCGCGACGCAGGTGATCAGCGAGCTGGGGATTCCCGACGTACTCATCAACTGTGCTGGATGGGATGAGGCGCGCCCGTTCCTGGAAACCGACGCTCTGTATTGGGAGCGGGTGGTGCGAATCAATCTGGTCGGCGTCGTCGCCGTGACCCATGCCTTTCTGCCGGCGATGGTCGAACGTGGCATGGGCGGCCGGATCGTCAACGTAGCCAGCGACGCCGCTCGCGTTGGATCTAGCGGCGAGACGGTTTACGCGGGGGCCAAAGGAGGCGTGGTCGCGTTCACAAAATCGCTGGCCCGGGAGACAGCGCGTCACGCGATCACCGCAAATTCGGTGTGCCCCGGGCCCACCGACACGGCGCTGTTTCGCGCACAGCCTGAGCGCTTGCAGCAGGCGCTGGTGAAGGCGGTGCCCATGCGACGGCTGGGTACGCCCGAAGACGTAGCGCACGCGATCTGTTTTTTCGCCTCCGAGTGCGCCGGCTACATCACGGGACAGGTGCTGAGCGTCAGCGGCGGCCTAACGATGGCGGGGTGAGGTGGCGGCTTTCTCCTACGACTGCCTGACGCTCGAGCGCCGCGACCACGGTGTCCTGCTCATCACGATTGACCGCCCGGAGCGGATGAACGCGGCCGACGAGCGGCTCCATCGCGAACTGACGGATGTCTGGCTCGACGTCGCGCGGGATCCGGAGACCCGCGTGGCGGTCGTCACCGGTGCCGGCGGTGCGTTCTCAGCCGGGGGCGACCTCGACATGATCGAGCGTATGAGCGGCGACTGGCGGCGGGTTGCGGCGATGGCCGGCGAAGCGACGGCACTCGTGACGAACATGCTCGAGTGCGAGAAACCGATCGTCTCAGCGATCAACGGCACGGCGGTGGGCGCCGGCTTGGCGGTCGCGCTCATGGCCGACGTCAGCGTGATCGGTCGCGGCGTGCGACTGAGCGACGGCCATCTGCGTCTCGGCGTGGTCGCCGGCGATCACGCCGCACTTCTCTGGCCGCTGTTGTGCGGGATGGCCAAGGCGAAGTATTACTTGCTGACGGCGGACTTCATCGACGGTCCAGAGGCCGAACGGATCGGATTGGTCAGCCTATGCGTCGAGGACTCGCGCGTTCTCGACCAGGCGCTCGAGATCGCGGAGCGACTGGCAAACGGACCTCAACAGGCGGCGCGCTGGACCAAGCGAACGCTCAACCACTGGCTGCGGAGCGCGCTTCCGGCCTTCGATGCCAGCGTCGCGTACGAAATGCTCAGCTTCTTGGGAGAAGACATACGCGAAGGCGCCAAGGCGCTGCGAGAGCACCGCGCTCCCCGATTCGAGCAACCGCGGCGGCCGCAACAGTGATGCGGGTAGCCTCCTCACGCGCTGAGGTTGCTCCTCGATGCACACGTGTAGACGTCTCTTTCCTCTTGCGGTCCTAGCGGTCGCTGTCGCTGCATGCGGCGGCGCTGCCAAGCATTTCCAAGGTTCCACGTCGACGACGTGGAGCAGCTCCACGCCAACGCCCACCACTGGTGGAGAGAACGCGGCGAAGACGGTCCTGGTGCGAATGGCGGCCGCGCTGTCGCGCGTACACAGCTTTCGCATTTGGGGCTATGCGAAGGGCCTGGACGGTTCGACCTCATCGCTCCATGGTGTTTTCGAACTTCCTGGGAGGTTGCGGCTCCAGGTAGCCAGAGGTGAGGAGCGAAGCGAGCTGGTGATGGTCGGCCAGTACGTGTACGTGATGGCCAACCGCGCTTATTGGCTTGATCATGCCCCACAGGTGGCCGCGACGTTGAGCGGCAGGTGGGTGCGCCTGAGCCGGAGCTTTCCCGGCATGTCGACGTGGTACGCCTTAACACAGCCCCGCTCGCTGGCTCATTGTGTCGGCCAGTCCCACATCGGCAAGATCGCGCTCGCTGGGATGGCTTCGGTCAACGGGCGCCAGGCGGCCGTGATCGTCAGTCGTGGCGGCTTACCTGGCAGTGTTCCGGGACGGTTCTACGTAGCGCGGTCCGGGCCGCCGCTGCCGTTGCGGTCGGTGCAAACTGGACGACCGCAGCCCGGCGGGGCGCCCGATCCCGTCTGTGGCGAGACGGCAGCTACCTACGCTTCGAGGGCCACGATCGTTGCAAGCGAGGAGAACTTCGGCGCCTACAACAAGCCCGTCACGATCGCCGCGCCCAAACACGCGATTACGCCGCCCGGAACGTCGCCTCAGAAGCCGGTCCTGTGACCGTGGGTCGCGGACCGGCTCACTGACCGGTCGGCCAGCGCTGGCAGCACCAGCCGTCCAGCCGCGGAAACCCGCCTCCTGGCGAGACCCGTCCGCCGAACTGTCCGGCGATGTGTGAGACGGCGGCAATGCGCGGCGCGCCGACGACGCGTGCGAACACCCACTGGTCGGCGACCGGCCAGCTCACGAGCAGCCAACGGCCATTCGGGGACCACGCGAGCTGGCGCAGGCCGGAACCGGAAAACACGGGCCTGAGCGAGGACGCACCGGAGGAGACGCTTCCCACCTCGACCCGATCGACGGCGCCACCGGTCAGGAGTGCCAGCTGGCGTCCGTCGGGCGAGAACGATCCGTCGAGTGTCGGCCCGCCGGGCGAGAAGGTTGCGGTCACGCGGCCGTTTTGGCTGTAGAGCAACGCGCGCGTCGGAGTCAGCACGAGCAGGTGAGAGCCGTCTGCCGACCAAGCGAGCTCTCGGATGTGTTTGAGCCCGGGACGGGCCATCCACGCCGGCCGCCCGGTGCTCGCGTTGCGCACGACCACTTGTCCGACACGGGTGGCGTATGCGAGCTCGTAGGGACCGTCGGCTCGACCGGGTCGCCAGGCTGGCGCCACCGCCGCGATGCCGGTGGCCAACGCACGGTCGCCGCTGCCATCGCCGGCGACAACACGAAGGGTGTCACCGGACAGGTAGGCGACGCGGAAGCCGCTCGGCGGGTACCACCGTGGCTTGCTCACGGCGGGGCGGGCGAGCTCCCACATGACCGTGCCGTGGGGGTTGAGCGCGGCCACGTGGTCGCCGCGGACGGCGGCAATGTAGAGGCCGTGTGGGGACCAGCTCGCGTCAGACCAAGACCCCAGTCTGCGGGCAGAGCCGTCGGCGGCGATGTTCCAAGTCCCGCCCGGCCCAGACACGAGGACCCTTCCCGGTGCCGGCAAGGAGAACAGCGCGCTGGAGGCGTGCGGAACACCGAGCGTGTGTTTGACCCAGCGGGCGAGGGTGGCGCCAGCGGGCGACAGCGCCACCGCGCCCGCAACCGCCACCAGGACCGGCAAGACCGCGAATCGCCAGCGGACGCGCCGCGAGCTCGCCGGCAAGCCCTCCTGGTAGGCGGTGTGGATTACCACCCAGGCGCGCTGCTCGGCGCCTGTCTCATCCGGCGCGCGTACCCGTGACAGCGCCCGCTTTGCGTTCATGCCCGCTCGCCCTCCCGCAGCCTATGCTCGAGCGCATCCAAGCCGCGCCTGAGACGCGAGTTGACCGTACCGCGCGGCAGCTCTAGCGCCTGTGCGATTTCGCCGGGGGTGTACTCGAGCAAGTAGCGCAAAACTACGACCGCGCGGTGCTCGGGTGAAAGCGACGCCAGCGCCGCTAGCACCTCGTGCGAGTAGCCCCCGGCGTCCGGTGCCGCAACGGGCTCGAGCGTTCGGTCGACGCTCTCCCGCCTCGCCGCCCGGGCTCTGGCCCAGTCGATCGCGCGGTTTACGACGATCGCGCCCAGCCATGGAGCGAAGGGTCGACGACGGTCGAACTGATCGAGGTGGCGTACGGCGCGCACGAACGCCTCCTGGGCGATGTCCTCCGCCGCTGCATGGTCATGCACGATCAGGTATGCCGCGCGATATGCGCGTGGCCAGAAGCGGCGAAAGAGCTCCTCCAGATCGGCCTCCGAGCCAGCCAGCGCGCCCCGGATCAGCGCCCGCTCGCCGCGCACGCGTCGCACGCCGCGGCGCGGAAGCGGCCCCGAGGCCGCCAGCGCCTCCGCCGCAACCGGCACCGGCTCAGCGGGGGGAAACACGAGCGCCCAACATCATCGCTACTACGGGGCGGAGAGCGCAAGAGGTCCCTCAAATCGCGTTCGCGCGGGTGGACCTCCGCGGCCGCTCAAACCGTAGGCATCGAGGATGTCTCCGCTGTCTCGCAGCCCACTTTGGGCGCGCCTCCCGGGCCGCCGGCGCGAGTTCTTGTCGCTCGTTGCCCTGTTGGCGGCGCTCGCCGCGCTGCTTGCCGGGGTGGTCACAGCCTGCGGCGGCGGACGCAATCGCTCCCCATCTTCGCCCGCAGCAATCCCCACGGCGACGTGCGCCCAGAAGGGACTAGCCAAGCTGCCCCTTGCCGGCGAGAGTGTCTACCGGGCCGGCCCGGTGACGCTCGCGGTCGTCGACTACGCCGACCTCGGGGAACTTAGTCGCCGCCAGCTCTCCCACCCCCTTGGTAGCAAGGCGATCGCCGTCGTCACGGGCGACCGTCCAGTTGTGGTGGCCGTTGACCCCGGCTCGCGTAGACGTTTCTCGCTGCAGTTCACGCCGGAGAGAGGGTTCGGCTCCCCGCTCGCGCGGATCCGCGACGGACGTCCAACGGTCCGCTTCCCCGCTTGCGGGCGTGGGGCGCAGAAGTTCGGTGGCGGGGTTCTCTTCGCCGGCCCTGGGTGTGTGCATCTGCGCGTCGAGTCGGCGGGCGGGCCGCCGATACCGCTCGGGATCCCCATCGGGGCAAGCCCCAAGGGCTGTCCGGCGCCACCAAACACCCAGCAGCTCAGCATGTCGGCACTTCCGTACCTCGGCGTGTCTTGTCGGATCCCCAATTCGATCAGCTGCGACCGCGTCGGGATCGGCGTGTGGCTTGACCGCCCCGCGAAGCGAATCACCGTCGCGCTCGCCGGCCGAGTGGTCGCGCTGCGCCTCTCATCACACAACCCCCACAGGAACCTGTGGCTGGGGTACCTCTACAACGCTGGCCTCAGGCACGGCCAGCTCGATGTGCACCTCCCGGCCGGGGAAAGCCGGTGGTCCGGCAGTCCTCTCGTATGGGTCCGCGTGCGGGTGAGCGCGTTGTTGTCGAAAGGCGCGACCGCGACGCTCGCCGGCAGCGCTCAGCTGCACCCAGGGTTCGGATGAGCCGGGCAGAAGCAGGGACCTCACTCTCGCTCAACGCCGTATTCCCAAACGTGCGCAGGTTCGCGACGGCGGCGCTCATCGCCCTCTTTTCTCTCATCGCCTCGGGCTCCGCGAGCAGCGGCAACGCGGCCCGGCGGTTGGCGGTGAGCGCGCGTGCTCCATCGGCCGTCGCGCTAAGGGTCCGCGTCCCCCGTGGCTGGCATCTGATCCACAGACGGTTGACCGAAGTAGTCGATCCCGCCCAGGCGCTGGCGGTGGCATCGTTTCCGGTGAGGCTCGGGCATCCGTGCGAATGTGGAGAGCCGAACGTCCTCAACCTGCCTCGCGGAGGCGCGTTTTTGTTCGTGTGGGAATACGGCCCCGCTGGCGCGCACCTCAAGAAGATTCCGCCCAGACCGGCCCACTTTCGGATCACGCAGGTCTCAGCCGAGCACTACGCGTGTGCGGGACCGAGTTGGTTGACCGGCTTCCGGGAGGCAGGGCGCGCCTTTCAAGTGGAAGTCCACTTCGGGACGCACACAGGGCGGCGGACGATCGCCCGCATGGAAGCGCTGCTCGACAGCATCAAGGTGGTGCCGCTTGCGCGCGGTTAGCCAGCGCCGCGGCCGCGTCCGGAAGACGCCCGGATCCCGCGCGCCTGTGACCCGGCTCGCGAAGCCTGTCCTCGCGGCTGCCGCTTGCGTGCTGGGGCTTGCGGCGTGTGGCGGGGGCGGGCCTCAACACCCGCCAGGCAAGGTCCACCGCACCGCACACAACACGCAACGCGCTGCCAAGCGAGCTTCGGCCCCAGCCGTCCGACCGCTTCAGGCGCTGGTGACCGACCCGTCCCAGGACCGCCTGCTGATCGTCGATATCCCGAGCGGTCGCGTGGCGCGAGAGGTCAGGCTCGCGGGTGAGCCGCAGTTCCTAGCCGCCGACCCACCGGGTACCCCGGTCATGGTCAGCCTGTCATCGGGAGAAGCGACGATCCTGACCGGCTCCCCGGTTCATCGGGTCAAAACCTTCACCGGGTTCGCATCGGCGCCGGCTGTCGCCTTCTCGCCCGACGCCGAAAACGCGTACCTCACCGACGCCCAGAGCGGGAGGCTGACCGTGATCGGGCTCTACAACGACAAGATCCTCTCTCGCCTGCGGGTGGGGATAGGAGCTCACCATCTGGCTTTCAGCCCAAACGAAAGCCATGTTTGGGTTGCGCTGGGCGAAGCCGCCAAGACGATCGCGATCCTCAGCACCGTCAAAGGGAGGCCGAGTCCGCCCACGTCATCGCCAGTCATCAACGCTGGACGACCTCAGCTGATTGGGCGCTTCGATCCTGGCTTTCTCGCTCATGGACTCGCCTTCGCTCCCGATGGCAGGCAGGTGTGGATCACATCCGCCAGTACGCAGGACGCCGGGGTGTTCAGCGCCCGCACGCACCGGCTGCTGTATCGCGTATCGGTGGGACCGCCCCCGCAGCACGTGGTGCTCGCCGACGGCTACGCCTACCTCACCAGTGGCTATGGCAGCCGGATCGAACAAGTCGCGCTCGCCAGCGGGCATGTGATCCGGAGAGCCAGCGCGCCGTACGGATCCTTCGATCTCGCCGCGGGAGGTGGCTACGTCGTGACCGTCTCTCTCTTGCGCGGCACGATCGCGATCTACAACCGGCAGCTGCGGTTGTTGCGTGTCCGCCGTGTCGCCCCATCGCTTAAAGACGTCGTGCTCACACGTCCTTGAGGCAATGCGATTGCGTGTGCGCATAATCGGTGCGGCCTTGCTCGCGATCGTGGTGGCTGCCGGCGCCTTGGCGTCGACCTCGCTCGGCAACAACTCGTCCCGTGGGCGCACGTACCGGCGCTCGAGTCTCGGCATCAGCCTGCCTGCGCCGATCACGGTCGCCGGGGGCCGTGTGCTCCGCCGCGTCAGCTATCGCATCGCCCGCGACGGGCAGGTCAGCCGAATCGCCGCGATTCAAAGCCTATTCCCGCACGACTCGGCTTGGTTTCCGGATACCGACGTCTGGTACAGCATCCGGCGCGGGCATCTGGTGGTTGGCCGCAGAGGTAGGCAGCTTTGGCGCTCACATGGCGATTTCCCGCAGCCGAATCGAACTGCCTGGGAACACGTTCGCGGGGTCACGGTCGGGTCGCACACCGCGGCGTTCTCCTACGACGGCAAGCTATATCTCGCGCCGCTCGGGGGAGCCGAGCGGATGGTCGCCCGCGGCGAGTTCCCGCTCGGGTGGACCGCTGGTGGACTGTTGGTCTACCGGCCCCTTGGGCACGAGCTGATCCTGCGCAGCGCCAGCGGCGCGCTGGTGAAGACCATGTGGCGGCAGCGGAAAGCCTTCGGTTACTCCTACGACCTGACCACCGGCACCGTCTATTGGCTAGCCCACGGCGTGGTGATGGCGGCGCGAGGCACGCGTGCATGGCGGTTGGCCTCACTCGGACGGCTTGGGCTGTCGGCCGAGCCGTCATCGCTATCGCTGCAGCCGCTCGGCCGCCTGCTTGAGTTGCAGGGCAACAGTCGTCTGATATTTCTGCGGACCGACGGCACGGTGTTCGGCTCCACGCCGTTGCCGCGGAGCGGTGGCGCGGTCGAGAGCATCTCTGGCGGGCCGCTGATGGCTCCGCAGCTGGGCGCGGTGGCGTTCGCGGCCGTACCGGAGCAGGCACCAGGCGGTTTTGGCACAGAGGGCGTGTATGTCCTCCGCGTCGGAGGGCGCAACGCGATCCGGGTACACGGCGCCCGCGTCAATCTCACAACGTGCGAGCGCGGCGCTGATCTGCAATGGCACCGGAACTGGCTGCTCTACCGCAACACCGAGCGCGACCTCGTCACGATCGACACGACCGGCGCACACCGCTCGATCGACCTGAGCCGCATCGTGAAAAGACTCCCCGGCACAGGCGGCGGCTTTAGCGCGTACTGGAGCGGCCAGCCGACCGGGGGGCTCTGACCAAGCCGTGCGGCGGTTCCCGCATCAACGCTCACCTTCCCCGGGGGCGAAGGCCCGTTTGCCCCAGGCGTAGACGTCTTTTTGCATCCGCAAGTGAATGAAGGTTTCGGTTTCGCGAACCCCTTCGATCGTGCGGATGCCGTCATTGATCGTCTCCAGCAGTTCGTCCTCCGTCAAGCACACGACCTCGAGGACAAGGTCGAATGAGCCGGCGGTGATGACCACGTACTCGATTTGCGGGAGCTCCGCGAGCCGCGCCGCGACGCGGCGCGTATCGCCGCTGACGCGCACGCCGATCGTGGCGACGACCGTGCGTCCGAGCTTGATTGGGTCGGCGATCGCGACGATGTGGATGATTCCCGACTCGCGCAGCCGGTTGACGCGCTGACGGGCTGCCGCCTCCGAGAGTCCCACGGCCTTGCCGAGCTCGCCGTAGGAGCGCCGACCGTCGTCTTGGAGCAGCGCGACGATCGCGCGGTCGGTCTCGTCCAGAACCGGAGGGGGAGAAGCGCTCACGGTATTCGCCGCGGCGTGACGCGCATGGGCCTAAAATAGTTGTATATGAGCCATTGATCTACTATAATCGTTGTGCATCCGATTTCTTCAGGAGGAAACAGTGGAGGCGGCGACAACCATACCGGTCGATCAGGTCGACTCGAGCCAGAGCTCCGAGCACGGGCTACGCGCGGACGCAATCGGTTTTCTGTCCAACCTCGCAATCGGCGTGGCCTCCACTGCGCCGGCTTACTCGATGGCGGCGACCCTAGGGCTCGTTGTCGCCGTGAGCGGTGTCGGCGTGCACGCACCCGCCGTGCTGCTGGTCTCGTTTTTGCCGATGTTCTGCATCTCTGTCGCATACCGGGCGCTCAACCGTGCCGATCCAGATTGCGGAACCACGTTCGCGTGGGTGACGCGGGCGCTAGGCCCATGGGTGGGATGGCTGTCGGGCTTTGCGATCTTCGCCGCCGACGTGATCGTGATGGCGACGCTGTCCGAGATCGCGGGCAAGTACTTCTTCAAGCTCGTCGGTTGGGACAGCGCGGCGGGTTCGGCGGTTGCGCTGGCGATTGCCGCCGTGGTGTTCATCGCAATCATGACCTGGGTCAGCTACCGCGGGATCGAGCTGAGCGCTCGGCTGCAGCAGGCGCTGCTGGGATTGGAGCTCTCGTTGCTGGTGGCGTTTGCGGTCGCCGCGCTCGTGACGGTCTATGCGAGCCCCACAGCCAGTTCTTTGCACCCTTCACTGGCCTGGCTCGATCCCTTCGATCTCTCGTTCGGCGCACTCCTGGACGGCATGCTGCTCGGTGTGTTTGTGTACTGGGGCTGGGATGCCGCCGTCACGGTCAACGAAGAGTCGCGCAATGCCCACAGCGGCCCAGGGCGCGCCGCGGTCCTTTCCACGTTGCTGCTGCTGGTTGTGTTCGTGTTGGTGTCAGGGGCAAGCCAAGCGGTCGCGGGTCCCGGCTTCCTGGCCAACCACTCCACCGATGTGCTGAGCGTGCTCGGCGCCAGAGTGCTCGGGAGTCCCTGGGATAAGTTGCTCGTGTTCGTGGTGCTGACTTCCACGGCCGCCTCGACGCAGACGACGATCATGCCGACTGCGCGCACGACGCTGTCGATGGCGCGCTGGGGTGCCCTTCCAGCCGCGTTCGGCCGTATCCATCCGCGTTTCCGCACGCCGTCGGTGTCGACGCTCGCGATGGGATCGGTCTCGGCGGTGTGGACGGTCTGCCTGCTGCTCTTGAACCCCGCTCAGAGCGTGCTCGGCGACTCGATAACGGCGCTCGGGTTCCTGGTCGCGTTCTACTACGGCCTGACCGGGATTGCTTGCGTCGTCTACTACCGGCGCCGGGTGCTCGCGGGCGTATGCCAGGTGGTCGGCCTTGGCCTGCTTCCGCTTGCCGGGGCGGTAGCGCTTGGCGGCATCTTCGTCAAGGCATTCATGCACTACTCGCAACACGAGATCGGGGGGCAGCTCGTCAACTACGCCCACCCTCTGGCGGGCGTCGAGGTGCCGATCGTGATCGGGATCGGGTCGCTGCTGCTGGGTGTCGTGCTGTTGGCCCCAAGCGCGATGGCCTTCGGCTCATACTTCCGGCGACGCCCCGAGGCGCTGGGACCAGCGAGCGACGAGCGCACACGGGAAAGCTACAGCCATGCTTGATCCCCGCCGTCGCTGGGCCGAGATCGGTGAGAAGCCCGAGTACGCCGGACTCGTGAGCTTCGGCGCCCTCCCATATAGCGAGAACCCCGCCGACCTGGCGGGCATCGACGTAGCGATTCTCGGCGCTCCCCTCGACGAACTCGTGAGCGGCCGGCCCGGCGCGCGCTACGGACCCCGGGCGATCCGCATCGCGAGCACGCAGGGCGGCCGGCATCTGGAGGCGCGCATCGATGCCGAGAGCGAGCTGCGAGTGCTCGACTTCGGCGATGCCGGCGTGGTGCCGAGTGAACCTGAGCGCTCGCATGGGGCGATCG
The DNA here is from genome assembly GCA_039583645.1 of Solirubrobacteraceae bacterium. Lineage (GTDB taxonomy): Bacteria > Actinomycetota > Thermoleophilia > Solirubrobacterales > Solirubrobacteraceae > Palsa-465. Next base: position 4,675 of record JAVKSP010000026.1, on the reverse strand, counting down.
AGCGTACTGTCGAGGCGATCCTCGCAGCAGGCGCGACCCCGCTCGTGCTGGGTGGCGATCACTCGGTCAGCGAGCCCGCGATCCGCGCATGTGCGCGCGCCCGCGGGCCGGTTGGGCTCGTGCACTTCGACGCGCACACCGATACCGCCCAGGAGTGCTTTGGCGCAGCGCGCTCACACGGAACCATCATGTTCCAGCTCGTGCGGGCAAGAGCCGTTGACCCAACCCGATACGTGCAGGTCGGGCTTCGGGGCTACTGGCCCGACGAGTCGGTGCTCGCCTGGCAGGCCGAGCAGGGAATCACGAGCTTCCTCATGCGCGATGTGCGCGAGCGGGGAGTCGACCAGGTGCTTGCTGAAACGCTTGCGCGGGTCGGCTCAGGCCCCGTCTACTTGACCGTCGACGTGGACGTGCTCGACCCGGCGTTCGCGCCCGGCACGGGGACGCCCGAGCCAGGCGGGATGGCCTCATTCGAGCTGCTTTCCGCCTGCCGCCAGCTCGCCTCGGCTGTGGAGCTTGTCGGAGCAGACGTGGTCGAGGTCAGCCCGCTGGCGGAGCTCGGCGATATCACCGCACTCGCCGGGGCGCGGATCGCACAGGAGATCCTGACTGGAATCGCGCTACGCCACCGGACCCGGAGCACAACTGCGACTCCAGTCACCCCCAGCGAAGCTCAAACGACCCGCTTGCTGCCCGCGCAGATCGATGTCTGATAGGGCGAGTGCCGGCCGGTCAGGAACAGCTTCCAGCGTTGACCGGCGGCCAGCATGATGCCGTCCGCGTTGACAATCAGTTCTCCGTGATGTGGAGACACAGCGGTCTCGACCTCCACAACCCCAGGGGCGCGGCCCTTGATGTACCGATCGATCCGCACGCGCGCTGGCGACACGAGTGTCCGTTGTGACCCTGACTCCTTGGTGGGATCGACGAGCGCAGTCGCAACGACCACGAGCGTGGCCCGCGCGAGCTGCTGAGAGGAGCTAAGCCCGGCGCAACTTGCTGCGCCGCCGATAGCGACCTGCGGACGCGTGTCGCCCGCGCTGCCACAGCCGGCCATCAAACTGGCGACCATCACGAGCAGCGCCGGCGTCTTCAACGACATCCCGACATTGGTCATCCTCGTTCTCTACGGCTAGGCCGTGCCTGTCGTCACAACGCGCAAAGCGGTGCGTGGGGCTAGCCGTCCGATGAGGTTTGGGTGGCTGCGTCACAGCTTTGGTGGCTCGCGGCATTCTGAGGTGTGATGGACGCCGGCGAGGACTTTGCGTCTATGTATGCGCGGGAGGGAGAGTCCGTATTGGTCTTCCTCGCGCGCCGCACGCTCGATGTTGGGGTGGCGGCGGAGTTGACGGCGGAGACCTTTGCGCAGGCATTCGGTTCCTCGCCGCGGCTGCGGGGGCGCTCTGAGGTGGAGGTGCGCGCGTGGCTGTTCACGGTCGCGCGGCGACAGGTGTCGCGGTATCTGCGGCGTGCGCGCGTAGAGCGGCGTGCGGTGGAACGCCTGGGAATCCGCGTTCCGCCGGTTCACGACGACGAGGTCACGGCGATCGAGGAGCGCGCCGGGCTCGCGCAGTTGAGGACGACGCTCGGCGGTGAACTGGCTCAGTTGAGCGCGGAGCAGCGCGAGGCGCTTCAGCTGCGCGTTATCGAGGAACGTCCCTACGAGGAGGTCGCGAGGGTGCTTGGAGTTTCAGAGCAGGCTGCGAGAGCGCGGGTTTCGCGTGGTTTGCGCGCGCTCGCGCGCGCACTTGAGCCCTACCGGGCGCGAGGGGAGCTGTCGCGATGAGCGAGCTGCGCTTCCTTGAACAGCTCGGAGCGGAATTCGAGCGCCTCGAGGCCGACCGCTCAGCGACTAAAAAGCGGCGCCGGCGAGACCACCGCTGGGTTCGGCTGCGCCAGCACGGCGCTGCGGCCGTCGTCATCGGCCTCTCACTTGCGGTTGTGGTGGGCGTCGCCGCGGTACTGCTGGCGACCCGAACCCGTGAACCTGGCGGCCCGGCGTCCGCTGGACGCGGCGCCAGGGTTGTGTTCCACGCCACCGCGCTCAGTCCTGGCACCCCGTTGGGGCCGGCGATCGAGCGCACGATCGGCATCTTGCGGCTCCGCCTCAGCTCGGCTTTTCCGGGCGCCGAGGTCTCCCGTGCTGGAAGCAGCATCGTCGTACGTGGCGTGCCAAACAGAAGCCGCGCCGCGGTTATAGCGCTAGCCGCGCCGGCGCGACTCGAGTTCTACGACTGGGAGGCGAACGTGTTGCTGCCCGATGGCACAACGGTCGCAAGCGCCCTCGGCGCCGGCCTGGCCCATAACCGGACCGCGCTGCGAATGAGTCAAGGCGCAGGCACGCCCGGCCCGGGCAGCATGTCGCTATACAACGCCGTCGAGCTCGCCTCCCGGCAGCCCGCCCGGGTGAGCGCCGACAACACCCGCCAAGGTCCGCAGTACTACATGTTCGCCTCCCCCGACAGCACAGCTTGCAAAGACTACGGCGTGGGGCCCGGCGAGCACTGCCTGCTCTCGGGCCCTGACCCGAGCCTCCGGGCGCTCTACCGGGATCTGCCCAAGCACGTCAGGAGATCGGAAGGCCAAGTGTTGGTGGTCCCGCAGGGAACCGTCGTGCTCGAGGCGGTGTCGTCGAGCTTTTCGCGCGCGCCACAAATCTGGAATTCCTCGGCCCAGTTCTACGTGCTCAGGGACGACGCAGCCCTATCCGGGAACGAAATCACCAATCCGCACGCCGCGACCGACCAAGCCGGCAACCCGGACGTCACCTTCGGCCTCACCGCCAAGGGAAGGACCCAGTTTCACCAGCTCACGGCCGACGTCGCGCGGCGCGGAGCCCTAGTCAGCGGACTGGGCCAGACGCTCAACGAGCACTTCGCGGTCGCGCTCGACCAGCGGCTGATCACCATCCCCCAGATCGACTTTCAGCAGTACCCGAACGGGATTATCGGTTCCGGAGGCGCCGACATCAGCGGGGGCTTCACGACCCAGTCAGCAAAAACCGTGGCGACCTTGCTGCGCTTCGGACCCCTTTCCGTAAATCTGGTAGCGCGCTAACTCGCGACGCTACCGGCTACCGACCGTGCGCATGAAACCCACCACGCACAGGGCGGCGACGATGAAGGCGACGATTGGCAGCCCGGCGCCGATGAGGCCGGTGATCGCGAGCACGACTCCAACGACCCCCACCGCTCCGGCGACGCTTCCCGCAACCACGAGCTGATAGGCGCGCCGTTCGCGGGCCCGCCGGGGCGTATAGCTGCCGCGTTTCTGTAGTTCACCCACATATGTGAGAGTAGCGACGGCGCTGGCTCAGCACCAGATACCTACTTGTTGAGCAGAGCCGCCCACAAGCCGGCGAGCACGATCGCCGCGCAGCCACCAAGGCACACGTAGTAGCCCGATTCGTACGCCACCAACCCGGACGCGTCCGACCCGCGTAGCGCGAGATGGACGACGAGCGGCGTCGCTGCGGTCTCGATCGCGGCGGCCACCCATCCCCCGAGGGCGAGCGCGAACACGGCCGCGCGCCAGCGAATGACGGCAACCAAGCCGCTCGCGCAGGCGATCGCCAGCGCCCCGAGTAACAGCAGCACCCCAACCGTGGGCGATACGTGCCACACCGTCTGCACGGCGCCGCCCAGGGGCGCGGGATGTCCGTCGATGGGAATAACGACCCGCCGCACCCACGGCAGTAAGAGCGAGATCATGACCGTCACACTCGCGAGGACGATGGTGGCGATCGGAACTGCGGGGCGGGTCAGCGGTTCAAAGATCCGTCGGCCAATTCCGGCGAGCACCGACCCACCAGCGACTCCGGCCGCACCGAGCAGCGCAATGAACGGTCCGGCGAGGCGTGACTGGTTCAGCAGCGGGCCGGGCGGTCGTGCGATCCGAAACACGACCAGCAACGCCGCGCCCAACCCTGCGGCTGCTGAAAGCGCAGCCAGACGTCTAGTCGCGGGGCCGGGGACGAAGGTGCCAGCAAGCGGCAGCGTCCCGGCGACCGCTGCGATCGCGAGCACGGCACTGCCGAGCCCCAAGGCCGTCCAGCCAGTCGTGGTCGCCTGCGCGCAGCCCGCAAAGAGACAGAACGTTGGCCCCCGGTACCACTCGACAAAAAGCGATGCCAGCAGCACCAGCCCGGAGGCAGCTGCGATGCCTCCGCCGACAAGAACGACCTCGCGCTCGGGGTCCGCCGCCACTGCTATCCGCTGAGCAGCCATCGATGCAATGTTTACGTCTGCGACCGCGGATCTGCACGCCTCTTCAGCCGACCCCGTGCGTGACGCACAAGCGCTGGAGTCGCTCCATCGCCTCGCCGGGCTGCGTCGGCAGCGCATCGAGCGCGTCGGCCGCGAGGCGCAGAGCATCGATCGTGACCCGCTGAGCCTCGAGCGCGAAGCGGCCCAGCCAGCGAACTGCGGCGCGCTCATAGCGGTCCGGGTCGCCTTCCCGCAATACAAGACAGATCCGGAGCGCGTCGTCGAGGGCGATGCGGGGCAGCTCGCGCGCGGCGGCGAGCACTAGCATCTCGTTGCCGATCTCAAGCGCACGTCTGAAGCGGGCGTAGGCGCTGCCGTCGCTTGTCACGAACATATGTCCTTACTCGATTTGAGTGGATGCGTCCGGTTGCAGGGATAACGTGGCCGGGCGATGGAGATTCCGGCCTGTC
>JAVKSP010000025.1:0-31958 GCA_039583645.1 Solirubrobacteraceae bacterium | reverse complement strand
GCCCGGGTCCATTTGCCACAATGCCGCGCCCATGCGCCTGTTCGCGCTCCGAGGCGCCACCACCGTCGGACGCAACGAAGCGGACGCGATCCTTGGCGCGACAGACGAGCTGATGCGGGAGTTGATGGATCGCAACAAGCTCGCTGCCGAGGCCATCGTGAGCTGCATCTTCACGATGACAGCCGATCTCGACGCCGAGTTCCCCGCGGTCGCGGCGCGGCGTCTGGGGCTGGACCGCGTGCCATTGCTCTGCGCGCGCGAGATCGCGGTGCCCGGCTCCCTGCCGCGGGTGATCCGCGTGCTGGTCCACTACTACGGCCCCGAGGAGCACTCCCCGCGGCACACCTACCTTGGGGAGGCGCGGGCGCTGCGCAGCGATCTCGAGGCGGCGCAGTAGCCTGCTCGCAGATGGCGCTCGAATTCGCGCAGCGGATCCGCAGGATCCCGAAATATCCAGTCGCCGCCGGGTACGACCTGGGACGAGAGGTGGCCATGCTCGCCTCCAACGAGTCGCCCTTCGCGCCCTTGCCGGAGGTGACTGAGGCCGTGAGCCGCGCGGTCGCGGGCTCAAATCGTTATCCGAACCCGGGCTACCAACCGCTGCGGCGCGCGCTCGCCGATCGCTACGGCGTGCCACCAGAGCGGATCGCGCTCGGCAACGGCTCCTGCGACATCCTGCTGGCCGCCGGCGAGGCGCTGCTCGAGCCGGGCGCGGAGCTCGTCTACGCGTGGCCCGCGTTCAGCGAGTACCTGCATCTGGCGCCGGCCGCGGGCGCGCGCGCGATCCAGGTGCCGCTCGACGCGGAGGATCGCCACCAACTCGAGCGGATGGCGGACGAGATCACTGTCGCCACGCGGCTGGTGTTGATCTGCAATCCCAACAACCCAACCTCGACAGCAGTGGGGCTGGAGCAGGTGCAGGGACTGCTCGAGCGCTGCCCCCCGCACGTGTGCGTGATCCTCGACGAGGCCTATGCCGAGTTCTCGCTGGCGCTGGGCGACACCTATGCCTCGGTCGAGCTGCTGCGCAGATGGCCCAATCTGGTCGTGCTGCGCACCTTCTCGAAGGTCTACGGCCTCGCCGGCTTGCGCGCCGGTTACGCCCTGTGTGGCGCTACCGACTTCCGCCAGGCGGTCGACCAGCTGCGCCAGCCCTTCCACCTCAACGTCGCTGCGCAGGCCGCGGCGGTGGAGGCGCTGCGACACCAGGACGCCGTCGAGCAGCGGGTGCAGCGCACACTCGCGGCCAGACTGGGGCTCGAGCAGGAACTCGCGGAGATGGATGTGCGCGTGGCCGCCTCGGACGCGAACTTCCTGTGGATCCACGTGGCGGAAGGGGACGAGGCAGCCGAGCGCGAGCGCGCGATCGTTTCGGGACTGGCGGAGCGAGGGGTCCTGGTTCGCGCGGGATCATCGCTCGGCGGCCCGGGCTCGCTGCGCGTGACCGTCGGCGCCTCCAACGAGAACGCCCGCTTCGTCGAGGCCCTGCGCGAGTTGCTGTAGCGGCGATCGTCTGGTACAACCGGCTCGCGCATGCGATCCGGCCGCGCCACCTTGTCTTCGAGCGCCCGCTCAGCGGGCAGCTACTGGTGCGGCTATCAGCGGTTCGCGGCCTGGGCCTGGCGATTTATCTAGGCGCTCGGTCCTAACTCGCTGCGGTCCCTGATGCGGGCCATCCGGTGGTAGGCCGAGCGCCGTTGTCGCTCCCCGCGCGCGGCCGTTGCGCGCGCCCTTCCGTACAGTTTCCAGGCGCAGAAAGGAAGTACTGAGACGATGATCGTGACGAGATCGGCCGACCACATACCAGGAGCGCCAGGGCGGCGCAGAGTCCCCGAGGGCGCGATTCCGCGCGAGGCTGTTCGAGATCAGAGGATCGAGGGGCTGGTACCGCTGGTGCGGCCGCGCGAGTTGCTCGACGAGCTCGCGTTGGCACCCCACCAGGTCGAGACGGTGGTGGGCAGCCGCGCCGCGCTGCAGGCGATCCTCAACGGCGCCGACGACCGTCTGTTCGCCGTGGTCGGCCCGTGCAGCGTCCACGACGTCGACGCGACGCTTGACTACGCCCGGCGCCTCAGCGAGCTGGGGCGCCGTCTGGGCGACGAGGTGTGCGTGGCGATGCGCGTGTACTTCGAGAAACCACGCACGACGACCGGCTGGAAGGGCCTGATCAACGATCCCTATCTCGACGGTTCGGGCGACGTCAACACCGGCCTGCGCGTGGCTCGCCGGCTGCTCCTGGAGGTCCTGGCTCTGGGACTGCCTGTGGGGTGCGAGTTTCTGGACCCGATCACGCCGCAATACATCTCGGACACGGTGTGCTGGGGCGCAATCGGCGCCCGCACCACCGAGAGCCAGATCCACCGCCAGCTCGGGTCAGGCCTGTCGATGCCGGTCGGCTTCAAGAACCGCACCGACGGCAACGTCCAGGTCGCGGTCGACGCGGTGCGGGCCGCGGGGGTCTCGCACGCCTTCGCCGGCATCGATCTCGACGGCACGCCGGCGGTGCTCTACACGCGCGGGAACAGCGACTGCCACATCATCCTTCGCGGTGGTCGCGAGCGGCCGAACTACGGGCCGGACGGCGTGTCCGCTGCGCTCGGGCTGCTGCGCGGCGCCGGACTGCGCGAGCGACTGGTGATCGACGTCTCGCATGACAACAGCGGCAAGGACCACACCCGGCAGCCACTCGTGGCCGCCGAGGTCGCGCGCCAGATCGCCGAGGGAAACCGCGCGATCGTGGGGGTGATGCTCGAATCGTTTCTGGTCGCGGGGCGTCAGGATCCGAGCTCAGGCCCGCTCACCTACGGCCAATCGATCACCGACGGCTGCATCGACTGGACCACGACCGTGGAGGTCCTCCAGGACCTCGCGCAGGCGGTTCGCGTCCGACGAACGCGCCTCGCCGCCTAGCCGTTGGACATGCGGATCGCGGTCATCGGGGTCGGGCTGATCGGGGGCTCGATCGCCGTGAGCGCGCGCGAGCGGCTGAGCGCGGTCGTGTCCGGGTTCGACCTCGATGCGCGCTCGCTCGAACTGGCTCTGGAACGGGGTCTGATCGATCGCGCCTGCGCCGGCGTGTCCGAGGCCGTGGCGGACGCGGGAGTCGTGTTTGTGGCGGTGCCGGTGGGCAGCCTGATGGAGTCCGTGGCCGCGGTGCTCGAGGCCGCCCCGGCCGGATCTGTGGTCACCGACACCGGCTCGACCAAGCGCGCGCTCGTGGCGAGCGTCGATGACCCGCGATTTGTGGGCGGGCACCCTCTGGCGGGCACCGAGCACGCCGGCACCAGCTTCGCGCGCGCTGACCTCTTCGACGGCGCCGCGTGGTACCTCACGCCGTCGGCTCGCACCGCTCCGGACGCGCTCGAGCGCCTGCGGGAGATTCTGGTGCGGCTGGGCGCCCGGCCCTCGCCCGTCTCGGCCGAGCGCCATGACCGCCTCATGGCCTCGGTCTCGCACCTGCCCCACGTACTGGCCAACGCGCTGGTGTGTGAGGCGGCGTCGATGCCGAGCGCCGATGGCGATCCGCCCTTTGCCGCTGGTCCGAGCTTCCGCGACATCACCCGTGTGGCGGGTGCGCCGAGCGCGATCTGGACTGACATCTACGTGCAGAACGCAGATCTCCTCGATGCGGCGATCGGGCGCTCGATCGAATCGCTTCAGGAGTTCCGCGCGGCGCTCGCGGCCGGCGATGCGGTTCGCCTGACGGCGCTCAACGAGGCCGCCGCGGCGGCGCGAGCGCAGCTCTTCGGAGGTTCGCGGTGAACGCGCGCTTCGGTCCGGTTTCGGGGCTGCGCGGCGCGCTGCGACCGCCTTCGGACAAGTCGATCTCGCATCGCGCCGCGCTGATCGGCGCGATGGCCTCGGAGCCGGTCCGGATCCGTGGCTACCTGCAGGCGCAGGACACGCAGGCGACGTTGACAGCGGTCCAACAGCTCGGCGCGGCCGTCGAGGCGCGGGATTCCGAGCTCGTGATCCGGGGGGGAGGGCTGCGCAACGTGCAGGCCCCCACCGGATCGATCTACGTGGGCAACGCCGGCACGTTGATGCGCCTCCTGCCCGGCTGGCTCGCCTTCCAGCGTGGGCATCGCTTCACCGTCGACGGCGACGAGTCGATCCGGCGCCGGCCGGTCGATCGCATCGCCGAGCCGCTGGCGGTGATGGGGGCGGGCATTGAGGCGCGCGAGGGCCGCTACCCGCCCTTCACGGTGGAGGGAGCTGAGCTCTCGGGCATCGAGTACCGCCTGCCGGTCGCCAGCGCGCAGGTCAAGTCATGTGTGCTGCTGGCCGGACTCACCACCGACTCGACAACCGTTATCGAGCCGGTGGCGACGCGCGACCACACCGAGCGCATGGTGGCGCGCGCGCACGCGCCGGTGCAGCGCGTTTTTCTCGACGGAGGAGGCGTATCGACAACGGTCGGCAACGCCGACGAGCTCGAGCTCGAGCTCGTGGAGGTTCCGGGTGATCTGTCCTCGGCCGCCTTCCTGATCGCCGCGGGGGTGCTCGTGCCGCGCTCGCGCCTGCTGCTCGAGGGCGTCGGCGTGAACTGGACCCGCTCGGGCTTCTTGCGCATCCTGGAGCGCATGGGCGCGATCGTGCTGGCGGAGCTCGAGCCGCCCGGGTCATTCAGCGAGGTCGAGCCGGTGGCCGAGATCGACGTGCGCCACTGCCCACTCGAGGGCGTGACCGTCGACCCTGACGAGGTCGCCTTGGCGATCGACGAGCTGACGCTGGTGGCGCTGCTGGGCTGCTTCGCCGAGGGCGAGACCGTCGTGCGGGGGGCGTCCGAGCTGCGTGTGAAGGAGTCAGACCGGGTGGCGGCGGTGGTGTCCGGGCTGCGCGGGCTGGGAGCAGAGATCGAGGAGCTGCCCGACGGGTTCGCCGTGCGCGGCAGCGGCGGTCTGCGCGGCGGGCGGCTCGAGGCCCGCGGCGATCACAGGCTCGCGCTGTTGGGGGCCGTCGCGGGGCTGGCCTCCGCCGAGGGGGTCGAGGTGCTCGGCTTTGATTGCGGGGCGGTGTCGTACCCGGGGTTTGTCTCGGACCTGGAGCGGCTGGTGACGTGAGGTCGGTGGGGACGGTTGGATGTTTTGGGGGCTATACGTGCGTTATCTCCGAGTCTGGTCTCTCGGCCCGATGGTGATCGCGATCGACGGGCCCGCCGGGGCCGGTAAGTCGAGCGTCGCGCGCGCCGTCGCCGGACGGCTTGCGTTCGGGTATCTGGACTCGGGCGCGTTGTACAGGGCTGTGGCGCTCGCGGGGCTCCAACAGGGTGTAGATCCGGCCTCGATCGCAACGGCTGTACGGATCGAGCAGGCCCGGGAGCGCGTTTTTTTGGATGGACGCGAAGTGACCGCGGAGATCCGCACGCCGGCCGTCTCGGAAGCCGCCTCGCGCGCGGCCGCCGATGCTTCGGTGCGCCAGGCGATGGTGGCGCTCCAGCGGCGGCTGATCGCCGGGGGGGATTGGGTGGCGGAGGGGCGCGACATCGGCACGGTGGTCGCCCCCGAGGCGGAGCTGAAGGTGTTTTTGACCGCGGATGCGCAGGAGCGAGCCCGGCGGCGCGCATTCGAGCTCGGATCCGACCCCCAGACCGTGCTGGCAGAGCAGGCGATCCGCGACGAGCGCGACCGCACCCGCGCCCATTCGCCCATGGTCCCCGCGCCGGGGGCTGTCGTGCTCGACACGACTCGGATGACGCCCGACGAGGTCGTAACGCGGGTGGTTGAGCTGGCGCTCAAGGCGCGTGACGAGCCGGCCGCTCGGTCGTAGTCTCACTACGTGACTCGGGCTGCGTGGCTGCTGTGTTCTCTGGCGCTCGCGGGGTGCGGGACCAGCGTCGCGGTCAAGCAGACGGCGGCGCCGACCAGCGGTCCCGCGAACAAGCAGGTCGCCCAGCGCGACGCTGAGCGACTGCTCGATAGCGTCGTCCTGCCGGCCGGGTCCGTGCGTCTAACGCAGGAGCCGCATGGCGACGGCAGGCTGCTGCATCAGCCGCCGCAGTGGTCCTCCGGAGCGCTCGTCGATCTTCATGGCTGGTGGCGCTCGCCCGGGGCGCTGCCGTCGGCGATCGCCTTCGTCAAGTCCCATCCGCCCGCGGGGTCGAAGCTGACCCAGTTCGGTCAGCAGGGAGGGCCGGGGGTTCCGCGCAACCACACGCTCGGGTTCTCGATGCCAGCGGTGCAGGGCGTGACCTCATCGCGGATAGTGCTGTTCAACCTCGTCGCGCTGCGCGGCGGCGGTACCGGGATCCGTGTCGACGCGCAGGAGGTGTGGTTGCTGCCGCGGCCGGCCAGCGAGCGCATACCGGCGGGCGTGCGGGAGATCGATGTGAGCAGCGGACGCCTACCCGGATACCCGCGGCCCGTGTCGCGCGAGGTGACGGCTCCGGCCAAGGTGCGCAAGATCATCGGCTGGGTCAACCAGATGCTGGTCGTGCAACCTGGCGCGACCAGCTGCCCGCCGCTGCCGGCGGCGCCGGTGGTCAGCTTCGGATTCCGCACCCGGGCGGGCGGTCGACTGCTGGCCCAGGCGAAGCTTGACGAGTATCCGTACTCGAACGCTTGCAACCCCGTCACCCTGACCATCCGGGGCGTGCGACAGAAGCCGCTGCTAGGGGGCGATTTCCTATCTCGAGTTGGGCGGTTGCTGGGCGTTCGTTTTCATTAGCCGGTCATACCTCCGCGCGCGGCTACGCTCACGGCGCAAATGAGGGTCGCGATTGTTGGCTATCCGAATGTGGGCAAGTCCTCGCTGGTCAATCGGCTCGCGGCGAGTCGCGAGGCGATCGTCCACGCCCGTCCCGGCGTCACCCGCGATCGCAAGGAGATCGCCACCGACTGGAACGGCCGCGAGCTCACGCTCCTGGACACCGGCGGCGTCGACCTCGAGGACTCCGACCGCCTCGCCCAGCAAGTACAGGAGCAGGCGCGGCTGGCGCTCAGCGAGGCCGACGTCGCGGTGCTGGTGGTCGACGCCAAGGCGGGGGCGCGCCCGGGCGACTACGAGCTCGCGGAGCTGTTGCGGCGGGCGCCGCTGCCGGTCGTGGTGGCCGCGAACAAGGTCGATTCGCCGCGTGAGCTGCCGCTGATCGCCGAGTTTCACGCGCTCGGTCTAGGCGACCCGATCGCCGTCTCCGCCGCCCAGGGGCTCGGTACGGGCGACCTGCTCGACGTGATCGTCGCGACCGGGCCCGAAAGCGACGGTCAAGCCCCCGAGAGCGAAGACATCGTTCGGCTGGCTGTGATCGGACGGCCCAACGTCGGCAAGTCCTCGCTCGTGAACAAGCTCGCCGGCGAGGAGCGGGTGATCGTCTCCGAGCTCGCAGGCACAACCCGCGACGCGATCGATCTCCCGCTGACGTTCTCCGGGCGTGAGCTGGTACTCGTCGACACGGCCGGCCTGCGCCGCCAGGCCAAGGTCTCCGAATCGCTCGAGTACTACACGGCGCTGCGCTCGCGCCGCGCCGCGGAGCGCGCCGACGTCGCGCTCGTGATCTGCGACGCCGGCGATGGCGTCACCACCCAGGACCTGCGCGTCGCCGAGCTCGCGATGCGCTCGAGCGCCGCGACCGCGCTCGTGCTCAACAAATGGGATCTGAGGCCGGATATCGATCTCGATCACCAGCGGGCGCGTGTGGCACAGAAACTGCGTCTGCGCCCGCGCGTGTTCACCGCCAGCGCGATGACGGGCCGCAACGTGACTCGGCTGCTGGTGGAAGCGCTGGCGCTGGCGGACCGGCGCTCGGAACGCATACCGACGCCGCGGCTGAACCGCTTTCTCGGCGAGGTCGTCGCCGCGCGCCAGCCCCCCGCCCCGCATGGGCACCGCCTCAAGATGCTGATGATGATTCAGACGGGCGTGCGTCCGCCGCGATTCTCGGTGCAGGTCAACTCGCGCTCGCGGGTGACTCGCGACTACGCGTATTACCTCGAGAACCGGCTGCGCGAACGCTTTCGGCTGGAGGGCGTGCCGGTCGTGATCGACTTCGTCGAGCGGCGCGAACGGCGCGCGGGGGTGGTTTATTCCTAGCGTGGGCACAGCGGTCAAGGACGCGCGCGCCGGGCTCGGGGCGCTGCTGCGCAGCGGGCGTGGCCGTGTCGGTGCGCTGGCACTGCTGGTCACGGTCGCGGCGATCGTGGTGGCCGTCGTGGTGATCACCTCCTCATCAGTCGAGCCGCCCGCCACGGGGGCCGCGCAGGTCGTGCCGGGCACCGCGCTCGCGTACATCCACGTCTCGACCGACCGGGCACGGCCATCGGTCCGCAGCGCGCTTTCGGTCGCGTCGCGCTTTCCGACCTTCCCAGCTTTGAGTGCAATCGTCGACACGCGGCTGGCTGAGATCGCGGGCGGCGGCACAAAGATCAGCTACGACTCGGATATCCGTCCCTGGCTGGGCAAGGAGGCTGCGATCGCGTTCCTGGGCACTCGTAGCTCGACCGCCGGCTCGGAGATCGTGCTGGCCGTCAGCGACCGCCGGGCAGCGCAGCACTTCCTTTCCCGGGCGGGCGCGACCTCCGCGGGCAGCTATAGATCGGTGGCGCTGTACCGGCTTCACACCGGGACGGAGCTCGCCTTCGTGCGCCACTACCTCGTGGTCGGCCCGGCGGCAAGCGTTGAGGCCGCGATTGACACGGCCGCCGGGCGCCGGCCATCGCTCGCGGCAACGAGCAGCTACACGCGCGCCGCCGCCAGCGAGCCGGCCGGACGCGTGATCGACGCCTACTTCTCCGGCCAGGGCATCACGCGCCTGCTCGCGGCCCAAGGCGGCGTGATCGGGGCGCTCGGCGCGATCCTCTACCAGCCGGGGGTGAGCGGGACCACGATCTCGATTTCGCCCACCTCCGCCGGGGCCAGCGTGTATGTGCGCACGGCGTTTGATCCCCGCCTTGCGGCGTCGACCGCGAGTCCGGCCTTCACGCCCTCGCTGGCGCAGGTGCTGCCCAAGGGATCGCTGATGCTGCTTGACCTGATGAACCTCCCGCGCTCCGCACCGCGGGTGCTCGGGACCAGTGCCGCCGCGGGTGTCGGCGGGCGGCTGGGAACGCTCCTGCACCGGCTGGGCATAGCGCTCGCCGCCGAGGGCGTCAACGTCCGCGCGCTCGACAAGCTGTTCGCGGGCGAGACGGCGGTGGCGCTCGGGAGCACCTCCACCGGCTCCCCCGCTCTGGTGGTGGTCACCCGCACCTCGCAGCAGGCGCGGGTGCGAGAGCAACTCGCGAACCTCGAAGTCCCGCTCGCGAACCTCTTTCCCGCTCCAAACCAGGGGTCGGGCCAGGTGCCGCAGTTCAACGCCCGGCAGATCGATGGCATAACGGCCCACCAGGTCTCGCTCGCGCCGGGTCTGAACCTCGCCTACGCGGTCTTCCATGGCTTGATCGTCGTCTCCACGAGCATCGACGCGCTCGGGATGGTGGCCCGCCACACCGGGTCTGTCGCGCAGGAGCCCGGCTACCAGCAGACTCTGCCGGACCAACCTCGCCCCGTAACGTCGTTAGTCTTTCTCGACTTCAGCCAGCTCGTGCGCCTCGCCGAGCGGACGGGAATGACCCGCAGCGCAAGCTTTCGCACGCTGCGACCGGATCTCGAGACGATCCGGGCGGTCGGCCTGGAGACGACGAGGGGGCGCGCCGACTCAACCGCGGAGATAACGCTTCAGATCAAATGACCGCCTTTTCCGACAACGAATTCCTGTTCACCTCGGAGTCCGTCACCGAGGGGCACCCCGACAAGATCGCCGACCAGATTTCCGACGGCGTGCTCGACGCCGTCATGGGCGATGACCCCACGGGGCGGGTGGCCTGCGAGACGCTCGTCAACACTGGGCTCGTCGTGGTCTCCGGGGAGATCACGACCGAGACCTACGTCGACATCCCCGGCGTCGCCCGCGAGACGATCAAGCGCATCGGCTACACGGACGCCGAGTTCGGCTTCGACTACCACACCTGCGCCGTGATCAACGCGATCGACAAGCAGTCACCGGATATCGCGCAGGGAGTCGACCGCGCGTACGAGGCCCGCACGGACCCTTCGGACGACGACGAACTCGATCTCGCCGGCGCGGGCGACCAGGGGATGATGTTCGGCTACGCCACGCGCGAGACCGAGGAGCTGATGCCGATGCCGATCTCGCTTGCGCACAAGCTGGCCAAGCGGCTGGCCGACGTGCGCAAGTCCGGCACACTCGCGTACCTGCGCCCGGATGGCAAGACGCAGGTGACGGTCCGCTACGCGGACGGCTGGCCCGTCGAGGTCGAGAAGGTGCTGATCTCGAGCCAGCATCGCGACGGCGCCGAGTCCTTGCTCAAGGATGACCTGTGGGAGCACGTGGTCGAACCGGTGCTGCACGAGACCCCGCACCTGTACGACCCCCGCAAGCTCGCCAAGCATTTCCTCGTCAACCCGACGGGCCGCTTCGTCATCGGCGGGCCGATGGGTGACTGCGGGCTGACCGGTCGCAAGATCATCGTCGACACCTACGGCGGAATGGCTCGTCACGGCGGCGGCGCGTTCTCTGGCAAGGATCCCTCGAAGGTCGACCGTTCAGCGGCCTATGCGGCGCGGTACGTCGCCAAGAACCTGGTCGCGGCGGGGCTCGCCGATCGCGTCGAGCTCCAGGTCGCCTACGCGATCGGCGTGGCGCACCCGGTCTCCGTGATGGTCGAGACCTTCGGCACGGAGAAGGTCGCACGCTCGCGGCTGCTCGAGTTGATTCACGACCACTTCGACCTCCGTCCCGGAGCGTTCCGGCAGTACCTGCGTCTTCACCGACCGATCTTCCAGAAGACCGCCGCCTACGGCCACTTCGGCCGCGAGGACCACGATTTCACCTGGGAACGGACCGATAAGGCCGCCGAGCTGCGCGCGGCCGCGGGATTGAACGCCTCGGTGGTCGAGGCGTAGCAGGCGGGGTGCGGCCGCCGGCGCGGGGCGGCCTCAAGCCCCGGCCCCTGGGGTCGTCATCCTGCGGTCAGGGCCCCTGGGGTCGTCATCCTGCGGTCAGGGCCCCTGGGGTCGTCATCCTGCGGTCGCTCTAGTGTGGGGCGGGCGATGCGTATCGCCCGTGTAGAGCCGCTCACCCGCACCCGCGCGATCCGCGGACCATTCGACTACGAGCTCGGCGAGAACCACGCTGCGGTCGGCGTCGGCTCACTGCTGCGGGTGCCATTCGGGCGCACCAAGTCTGTGGGCGTGGTCGTCGAGCTCGCGGATACCACGCAGGTCGAGCCGGAGCGGCTCGCCGAGCCAGAGGCTGTGCTGCCGGACGTCGTTCCTCCCGATCTGGTGGCGCTCGCGCTGTGGATGGCGCGCGAGTACTGCTCGACGCCCGCTCGGGCGCTGTCCCTGGTGCTGGCCCCGGGCGCTGCCAGACGGGTTCGGCCGCGCCGTCCGAAGCCGAGCGCGACTGACAACGGATCGCCACTGGCAACTGACCGGCCGGACTTGACGCCCGCTCAGGGCGAAGCGCTCGCGCGGGTGCTCGATGCGCTCGCGCGGCGTGACGGCGAGCAGCGGTTCCTGCTCCACGGTGTGACCGGGTCCGGCAAGACGGAGATCTACCTGCGAGCCGTGGAAGCGACGCTCGCGGCGGGCCGAACCGCGATCGTCCTGGTGCCCGAAATCGCGCTTACGCCGCAGACTGTGGGCCGGTTTCGGGCCCGTTTCGGAGGGGTCGTGGCGGTTCTGCACTCCGGCCTTCGCCCGAGCCAGCGCCATGACGAGTGGGGGCGCCTGTCGCGTGGGGAAGCCCAGGTCTGCGTAGGGCCCCGCTCGGCGGTGTTCGCGCCGCTTGCGCAGCTCGGGCTGGTGGTGGTGGACGAGGAGCACGAGGCCTCCTACAAGCACGAGGGCGATCCTCGCTACGACGCTCGGGCCGTCGCCGAACGACGTGCCCTGGAGCATGGGGCGCTGCTCTTGCTCGGCACCGCCACGCCCCGACCGGAGACGGCCCACGCTGGGCGTCGGCTACGCCTGCCCGAGCGGATCGACTCGCGGCCGCTTCCCCCGGTGCGCCTGCTCGACATGCGCGGCCAGCACCATCCGCTTCATCCCGAGACTCGCGCCGCCCTCAGCGACCTCAAACGTAACGGCGAGAAGGCGATCGTGCTCTTGAACCGGCGCGGTTGGTCGGGCTTTTTGTCCTGCCGGTCGTGCGGCTGGGTATGGATGTGCCCGAACTGCGAGGTGGCGCTGGTGCTGCATCGCTCGGGTCAGCTCGCTTGCCACCACTGCGGACACCAGGCGCCCAACCCCCGGCACTGCCCGCGCTGTCGCTCGAGCACCCTCGCGCGCCACGGCGCCGGAACCGAGCGGCTCGAGCACGAACTGCACGAGGCGCTCGCCGGTGAGCGCTTCGAGGTCGTCCGCCTGGACGCCGACGAGGCCACGGCCGACGGCCGCGCGCGGGCGCTCGAGCGTTTTGCGGCCGCGCCGGCGGGCGTATTGATCGGCACGCAGATGGTTGCCAAGGGCCACGACTTTCCCGATGTCACGCTTGGCGTCGTGCTCGACGCCGACCAGACGCTGCGCTTTCCAGACTTCCGTGCCGAGGAGCGCACCTTTGCGTTGATAACCCAGCTCGCGGGGCGAGCCGGGCGAGGCGAGCGCGGCGGGCGCGTGCTGGTACAGACCTTCGCTCCGCAGGCACGGGCGATCAGCTTCGCCGCGCGCCACGACGCCGACGGCTTTCTGGCCGACGAGCTCGAGCGCCGTCGCGCGCTCGAATACCCGCCCTTCGCATCGCTGATCCGGATCGTGTGCGCCGCTGTGGATTCGAGCGCTGCACACGCGGCCGCCACCGCGTTGCGGGCGCGCATCCAACCGCCGCAGGCAACCGTGCTGGGACCGGCGCCCTTGTTTGCCCTCCGTGGCCGGGCGCGCCGACAGTTGCTCGTCAAGGCTCATGACCGCGCTGCCGCCATCGATGCAGTGGGTGAGGCGGTGAAAGGGCTCATCCGCCAGCCAGTGGCGCGCGCGGTCAACGTATCCGTTGACGTCGACCCCGTCTGAACCCGAATAGCCCGGCCGGGCGGTAGGGGCTCGCCCTAAACTGATCGTGTGAGTGACGAGCGCCTCCCGGCCGACCCGGAGATCGAGGGTCAGGTCCAGCACGAGGAGCCTGGACTCGACCCGGAAACGGCGGCCCGGCGCGCCGAGGCCCTCGCCCAGGTGCGCAAGTTCGGCGACCCCTCGCTGCGCGCGCGTGCGCGGCCGATCGACCGTTTCGACGAGGCGCTGCGCCAGGAGGTGCGGCGGATGGGCACGATCATGGACGGCGCGCTCGGTGTCGGGCTGGCGGCCACCCAGTTGGGAGTGCTTCACCGCCTGCTGGTCTACCGGGTTCCCCCCGCGGCGGGTCCGGCTGCGCTGATCAATCCTGAGCTCGAATGGACGGGCCGGGACCAGGAGATTGCCGAGGAGGGCTGCCTAAGCCTGCCGGGGGTGCTGGTCGAGGTCGAGCGTCCGATTCACGTTCGTGTCCGCGGCCAGAACGAGCTCGGCGAGGGCGTTGTGATCGAGGCCTCCGGACTCGAGGCCAGGGTGATCCAGCACGAGATCGACCATCTCGATGGCGTCCTGATCCTCGACCGCACCCCGCGCGAGCAGCGCAAGGAGGCCATGCGCGCGCTGCGCGAGGCTGAGGCTGCGTAGCGGCCCTCGCGCGTGCGGACGATTTACCTCGGGACCTCCGCTTTTGCGGCCGCGGTGCTCGAACGCCTGGCGGAGTCGCCGCACCGCCCGACGCTGGTGGTCACGCGACCCGATCGTCCGCGGGGCCGCGGGCGGCGCATGGCGGCCCCTCCGGTGGCCGACGCGGCGCGGCGGCTTGGCCTCGAGCTCTGTCAGCCCGAATCCGTCAACGACCAAGCGGCGCGCGCCCGGATTGCGGCGCAGCAACCGGAGGTGCTGTGCCTATGTGCCTTCGGGGCGCTGATCAAACCGCCCTTGCTCGCGATGTACCCCATCCTGAACGTGCACCCCTCGCTGCTGCCGCGGTGGCGCGGGGCGGCCCCGATCGAGCGCGCCCTCATGGCCGGTGACCGCGAGACAGGCGTGTCGATCATGCGTCTGACCGAGGGCTTTGACAGCGGACCGGTATGTCTTCAGGCCGCAGAGGCGATCGAGGAGACCGACACCTACGGGACCCTGGCCGCGCGGCTGCAGCAACTGGGGGCATCCTTGCTCGTGCGGGCGCTCGACGAGCGTCCCGCGTGCGAGCCTCAGGACGAGGCGGCGGCGAGCTATGCGGAGAAGATCTCGCCCGCGGACCGGCGCCTTGATCCGCACCAGGCAGCCGCATCGCTCGAGCGCTTGGTGCGCGCGCTGAGCCCGCATATTGGCGCCCAGCTGGAGCTCGACGACGGGAGCCTGCTCGGCGTTCATGCGGCGCGGGTGATCGACGCTGGGCCGCCCACCGGGGAGCTGTCGCTGACCGGCTCGAGGCCGGTGCTGGGTTGCGCGGAGGGGGCGCTCGAGCTCGTCGCGGTCCACCCAGCGGGACGCCGCGCGATGAGCGGCGAGGAATATCTGCGGGGGCTCAGGGTATGAGGGGGCTCAGGCGGTGAGGGGGCTCAGGCGGTGAAGGGGCTCAGGCGATGAGCGCGACCGCCAGCCGTTCGGTCGCTCCTGCGCGCCGCTGCGCGTTCAAGGTGGTGCGGCGCGTATTCGAGCAGGG
Organism: Solirubrobacteraceae bacterium; assembly: GCA_039583645.1. Classification (GTDB taxonomy): domain Bacteria; phylum Actinomycetota; class Thermoleophilia; order Solirubrobacterales; family Solirubrobacteraceae; genus Palsa-465. The sequence goes on along the minus strand of JAVKSP010000025.1, from coordinate 17,287 downwards.
GGCATACGCCGACCGAGCGCTGAGCGCCGAGGCGGCCGGCCTGGATGCGCGCGATCGCGCCCTCGCCATGCGACTGGCCTACGGAACGGTGCAGCGCTGCGCGACCCTCGACGCGATCGCAGAGCGGCTCACCGCCCGCTCCCCGCGGCGACTTCACCCCGTGACGCTCGCGGCCCTGCGACTGGGGCTCTACCAGCTCTTGTTCGCCGACGGGATCGCCAAGCATGCCGCCGTAAACGATTCGGTCGAGCTCGCGAAGCCCGCCGGCGCCCGGGCCGCGGGTTTGGTCAACGCGGTGCTGAGACGGGCCGCGCGGGAGGCCGCCGAGCTGCTCGCGAGCCTTGGCGACGAAACGCCAGAGGCGGCGGCGGAGATGCACTCGGTTCCGCTCTGGCTGGCTGAGCAGCTGTGGCAAGAGCTTGGCGCCGATGAGGCACGCGCACTGCTCGCGGTGTGCAACGAGCCGGCCGAATCCGCGCTGCGCGTGAATACGCTGGTCGCCACGCCCGCCGAGGTGGTCGCCGCTTTACCCGTCGCGTCCCGGCCGGGGCAGGGCATCCCCGAGGCGCTGGTGCTCGCGGGGCCGTTTGACATTCAGGGCTCGGAGCTGTGGCGGCGCGGAGCGATCATGGGCCAGTCGCGGGGTTCGATGCGGGTCGCGCTTACGGTCGCGCCGCAAACGGGGGAGCGCGTGCTCGACCTGTGCGCCGCGCCCGGAGCCAAAACCAGCCATCTCGCCGCGCTGATGGGGGACCAGGGGGAGATCGTCGCGGTCGAGCGCCACCCAGGGCGAGCGAGGGCGCTCGGCGAGACATGCGAGCGCATGCGTGCCGGCTGCGTGCGCGTGGAGATCGGCGACGCGACCCGGCCGTGGCCGGGAGCGCCGTTTGACCGCGTCCTGCTCGACCCTCCCTGCTCAGGGCTCGGGACCCTGCAGTCACGGCCGGATATCCGCTGGCGGATCAACCCGAGCCAGATCGAGGAGCTCGCGACCCTGCAGCGGCAAATGCTCGAGGCGGCGGCCACCGCCACCGCGCCCGGGTCCGTGCTGGTCTATTCCGTATGCACGCTCACGCGCGCGGAGACGACCTCGGTGATCGAGTCGTTTGCTCGCGACCATCCCGAGTTTCACGTGCAGGGGGCCACCCAACTGCTTCCGCACCGCGACGGTACCGACGGGTTTTTCATCGCGCGTTTGGAGCGGTCGTGAGACCCGCCGGCGCGGGCTCGTCGGCGCAATCGTGAGACCGCTGGCGCGGATGAGACCCACCGGGGCGGGCTCTCGTGGCGCCAGCCACTACCCTAAGCCGGGCGGTGAAGCAGCCAGAGCGGACTGAGCCTGATCGGACCGGACCGGTGTGCCCGAATTGCGGCGAGGACTGGCTTCGGCCGACCGCTGTGGCGGGCCATTACCGGTGCATGTGGTGCCTGCGCCGCTACGAGCTCACCTCGGTCTGTCCCAACTGCGGCGAGCACTCGACGATCGTGCGCATGTCGAGCACAGCCGCGGTGGCCTGCAACCACTGCCATGCCAGCATGCTGAGGGCGGTGTGAGCGCACCGCCCGAGAGCGCTACGGACACCAGCGCCCATCGGATCTCCCCGCTCTTCCAAGGGTTGCGCGTCGCCCCGTCGATTCTCTCGGCGGACTTCGCGCGGCTCGGCTCGCAGGTCGCGGAGGTGCTCGCGGCTGGAGCGCGGATCATCCACGTCGATGTCATGGACGGCCATTTCGTGCCGCCGATCACCTTTGGTCCGTTGGCGGTGAGCGCGATCGCCGACCTGGTTCACCGCGAAGGCGCCGCGATCGACGTGCACCTGATGATCGAACAACCCGAGCGCCACGTAGACGACTTCGCGCGGGCCGGGGCCGACAACATAACCGTCCACGCCGAGGCGACAGCACATCTGCACTATGCGTTGCAGCGCATCCGTGAAGCCGGCGCTGGCGCGGGGGCCGCGATCTGCCCGGCGACGCCGGCAAGCGCGCTGTCGGAGGTCGCGGACGACGCGATCGACGTTGCCCTGTGCATGAGCGTCAACCCGGGCTGGGGTGGCCAGTCGCTGATTCCGGCCTCGTTCGGCAAGCTGCGTCGCATGCGCACCGAGCTGCCCGAACGTGTCGCACTCGAGGTAGACGGCGGCGTTCACCGCGACACCGCCGCTGCGTGCACCGAGGCCGGCGCCAACCTGCTCGTAACCGGCTCGGCCGTGTTCCAGTCAGACGACCCGGGGGCGGCCTACGCGGAGATCGCGTCGGCGGCCGGCGCTTTGGTCGGCAGCTGACCTAGCGTCCGACCACCGCGCAAGAAACCGTCCCCGTCGCTAGATTGAGGCGGGTGTCCGGTGCAATCCGAGCCTGTAGGCGCAATTCGAGGGTATGGACGCTGGCCGTAGCGACCGCTGTGGCGATCGCAGTGGCCGGCTGCGGTGGCTCGTCGTCCTCGTCGTCGAACGCCGTGTCCGCGGCCACCTATGTGAAGTCGGTCTGTGGAGCGGCATCGACCTGGTTCCACACGATCGAGGGCGTTGGCGCAACGCTGAAGTCGGCGACACAGTCCCAGGGTTCTCTGGAAAAGACCAAGACCGCCTACACGGCATTCGTCACCGGCATCCTGCACGCCACGCAACGTGCCGAGAGCCAGCTGAAGGCGGCCGGGACGCCGTCCGTGAAGAACGGCACCAAGATCTCGCAGGAGCTCGTGGGCGCCTTCTCGAGTGCCGCTCGCGGGCTCTCATCCGCTGCCAGCCAGGCGCAGAAGATACCCACCACGAACAAGAGCGCGTTCAACACCGCGGGGTCCCGCGTCCAGGCACAGGTGCAGCAGGCGATCGCGAGCATGAACGCGGTCACGCCCGAGAAGAACCCGCAGCTGCATGCCGCGGCGGCGAAGGAACCCACCTGCCAGCAGCTGAAGTCGCTCGGCTGAGCGCCCGACGCGCTGGCTGACGAGCTGCCGCGGTCTCGGCAGGCGGTCCCGCAGTCTCGGCAGGCGATCCCTCAGGGGATATGCTCGCTGCACCCCGAGAAGCAGCTTCGTGACCCTTCGCACTGAGACCGACCGCCGCTACCTCGCCCGCGCGATCGAACTCGCAGAGCGGGGCCGAGGAATGGTCAGCCCAAACCCACTCGCGGGCGCAGTCATCGCGCGCGACGATGTCCTGCTCGGCGAGGGTTATCACACCTCCTTCGGCGCGCCGCACGCAGAGGTCGAGGCGATCCTCGCGGCTGCCGGCGCCGACCTGCACGACGCCACGATGTATGTCTCGCTCGAGCCGTGCGCCCACCACGGCAAGACGCCCCCGTGCACGGACGCGATCATCGAGGCCGGCATCCCGCGGGTGGTCGTGGGATCCGACGATCCAAGCGAGCACGCCAATGGTCGCGGACTCGGCGTCCTGCGCGACGAAGGGATCGAGGTCGAGATCGCCGATGGCGAGCTGGCGGCCCAGGCCCGGTTGATCAACCAGGCCTTTCGCAAGCACGCCCGCACCGGCCGGCCGTGGGTTCTCTTCAAGTCGGCGATGACACTTGATGGCAAGGTGGCGACCGGCGGCGGTGACTCGAAGTGGATCTCGTCGGAGGTCAGCCGCCAGCTCGTGCACCGCTGGCGGCTTGAGGTAGACGCTGTCGCGGTCGGGATCGGCACCGCGCTGGCGGACGACCCACGCTTGACGGCGCGCCTCGCTGACGACCCGCTCCTGGCGGCGCTTCCCGCTGACGACTCAAGCGTGACGGTGCACCTCGCGGACGATCCGGTCTTGACAACGGGGCTCGAGGGTGGCTCTCGCCAGCCCCGGCGCGTCGTGTTCGACTCGCTGGCTCGGTTGTCACCGCACTCTCAGCTTGTGCGCGACACTCCAGGGGTGCCATTGACGGTGGTGGTTTCGCGTGCCGCTCCGCGAGCCGCCACGGACACGCTCGAGACGCACGGCGCCGACGTACTCGTCGCGCCTGGCGAGAACGAGACCGCGCGCGTCCGTTCAGCGCTCGCTCAGCTGGGCGATGCTGGCATCACGTCGATCCTGCTTGAAGGGGGCCCCCATTTGGCGGGCGCCTTCCTGGATGCCGGGGAAATCGACGAGATACGACTGTTTCTGGCGCCGATCGTGCTCGGCGGGCGCACCGCGCGTTCGGCCGTGGAGGGCGAGGGCGCGGAGGCGATCGCCGAGGCAGTGCGGGCGTTGACGCTCGACGTCGAGCGAGTGGGGGAGGACGTGCAGATCCGCGCTCGCCTGAAGGAATGGTGAGCAGGTGACCCTGCCCGCAGGTACAACCACCTAGTGTTCACCGGCATCGTCCAGGAGCTCGGGCGCATCGAGCGCGTCGATCGCCACGCCGATGGCGTCAAGCTCACCGTCGCGGCCGCGCTGGCGAATGAGCTCCACGAAGGCGATTCCGTAGCGGTCGGCGGCGTCTGCGTCACGGCGGTCGCCGTGAATCACGGCCGCTTTCAAGCCGAGGTGATGAACGAGACGCTGTCGCGCAGCTCGCTCGCTCACGCCGACCCGGGAACCGTCGTCAACCTGGAGTTGCCGCTGCGCCCTGCCGACCGGCTCGGCGGGCACATCGTGCAGGGCCACGTGGACGGGCTCGGGACGGTGCGCGCGACGCGCGCTGACGGGTTTGCGCGCGCGATCGAGATCGAGGCGCCGCCGCAGCTGCTGCGCTATGTGGTCGAGAAGGGTTCGATCGCCGTGGACGGCGTGTCGCTCACAGTGGTGGGCCTTAGTGAGCGATCCTTTACCGTTTCTTTGATCCCGGAAACGCTCAACCGGACCACGCTCGGGCGTCTGAGCACAGGCGCGAGCGTCAACTTGGAGGTCGATCTGGTGGCCAAATACGTCGAACGGCTGACCGCGCGATGAGCTCGACCAAGGCTCCGTTTGCGACGATCGAGGAGGCGATCGAGGAGATCCGGCGCGGGCGCATGGTCGTCGTGGTCGACGACGAGAACCGCGAGAACGAGGGAGACCTGACGATCGCCGCCCAGTTCGTGACCCCCGAGGCGATCAACTTCATGACCAAAGAGGGACGCGGGCTGATCTGCCTCGCACTCACTCCAGACCGCTGTGATCAGCTCGGTCTCGACCTGATGGCCGCCAAGAACGAATCGGCCTTCGCCACCCCCTTCACGGTCTCGATCGAGGCGCGCGAGGGCGTCACCACAGGCATCTCTGCGCACGATCGAGCGCGCACCATCCAGGTCGCGGTCGATCCAAACTCGTCGCCGCGCGATCTGGTTCAGCCTGGGCACGTGTTCCCCCTCAAGGCGCGGGCGGGCGGCGTGCTCGAGCGCACGGGACAGACCGAGGCGGCGGTCGACCTCGCTCGCCTCGCGGGTCTCATCCCGGCTGGCGTGATTTGCGAAGTCATGAACGACGACGGCACCATGGCGCGGGTCCCTGACCTCAGGCGCTATTGCGAACGCCATGGCCTGAAGATGGTCACGGTCGCCGATCTCATTGCCTACCGCCGGGGCCATGACAAGCTGGTCAAGCGGGTCGTCTCGACCTCGCTACCCACTGCCTACGGCGAGTTCGTCGCGATCGGCTACCGGTCGTTGATCGACAACAAGCACCACGTGGCCCTAGTCAAGGGAGAGGTTGCCGGCAAGCCCGACGTGCTCGTGCGCGTGCACTCCGAGTGCCTCACCGGAGACGTGTTTCACTCCCTGCGCTGCGACTGCGGCGAGCAGCTCGAATCGGCGCTCACGATGATCGAGCGCGAGGGTCTCGGAGTGCTGCTGTACCTCAGCCAGGAAGGGCGCGGCATCGGCCTGCTCAACAAGCTGCGCGCCTACAAGCTCCAGGAGGAGGGCCTCGATACGGTCGACGCCAACCTGCGACTCGGCCTGCCCGCTGATCTGCGCGACTACGGCATCGGCGCCCAGATCCTCTCGGACCTCGGGCTGACCAGCATCCGGATCCTCACCAACAACCCCAAGAAGATCTCCGGGATGTCCGGCTATGGGCTCTCCGTGACCGATCAGGTTCCGATCGAGCACCTCCCCAACCCCCACAACGAGGCCTACCTGCGCGCCAAGCGCGACCGTCTCGGCCACATCCTGCATCACCAGGGGCTGGCCCTCGACGAGGAGATGCTCCACGCCGAGCAGGAGGCCGACCGCCGGCACACGCAGCAATGACCGCTGAGTCGGTCGGGGGCGACGGCCGCGTCGCCCTGTGCGTGGCGCGCTTCTACTCCGAGCTGGCCGACCGGCTGCAGGAGGGGGCGCGCGCCGAGTTGTCTGAGGCAGGGTTCAATGAAGCCGATGTACTCGAGGTTCCGGGCGCGTTCGAGCTCCCGCTGGCCGCCAAATACGCCGCTCTTTCGGGTCGCTACGCGCTGATCATTTGCCTGGGTGCCGTCATCCGTGGGGAGACCGACCACTACGCCTACGTGTGCAACGAGGCGGCCCGCGGAATCCAGCAGGTGCAGCTCGAAACCGGTGTCCCGTGCGGCTTCGGCGTCCTCACGGTCGACAGCATGGAGCAGGCGCTCGACCGCGTCAGCGGAGGCTCCAAGCGCGACACCGGCCGCCAGGCGGCCGCGGCCGCACTGGCGGCGCTCAGCGTCAAGAAACGGCTGGCCGCCGGCTGAGGGCCGGCCGCGACCGCGCGGCTATACGGGCTCAGGGCCGGCCGGCCGCGGACGCGCGGCTATACTCGCCCGCCATGCCAAAGGTGTGCGATGTTTGTGGAAAGGGCCCCGCGTTCGGTCACAGCCGCAGCCACTCGATGGTGGCGACCAAGCGCCGCTTTGACCCCAACCTTCAGCGGGTTCGCATTGACGACGGCGGCACACCGCGCCGCGTGTACGTCTGCACGCGGTGTCTGAAGGCCGGCAAGGTCACCAAGGCCGCTTAGGGCCTGTTCCAGAACTCCGGGTCGAGTTGTCCGGCCTGGGCCGATGACATAGCCTCGCGTTATGTCTGACCCGAGCATCGTCCGTTTTCGCGCGGTGATCGAGGCGGCGCTGGTGGCGCTCGAGGCCTACCGCGAGGAGGTCAACAGCCTCAACGTCTACCCGGTGGCTGACCACGACACCGGCGACAACATGGTGCTCACGCTACGCGCGTTGGTCCAGGAGCTTGACCGGCTGGCGACCGCCTCCGAGCAGAGTGCGATCGAGCAGATCGATCGCGCGGAGATCGTCGCCTCGGTGGCACGCGCGGCGTTGCTCGGTGCCCGCGGCAGCTCGGGCGTGATCCTCTCGCAGTTCATTCGGGGTGCCGCCGAGGAGCTCGCGAGCCGTCCGGGAGAGTTGGTGGACCCGGTGCTGATCTGCGCCGCGATGGCGCGCGCGACCGATCAGGCTTATGGCTCAGTGCGCGCGCCGGCCGAGGGGACGATGCTGACCGTGGTGCGGGAGATGGGCGCCCGCATGGCCTCGGAGCTTGCACATACCACCGCGGCACGCCTCCCAGCCGACGCGGGCGCCTTGGAGCAGAACGCCCTGATCGCCGAACTCGTGGAGCGTGCGCTTGAGGCCGGAAGTGAGTCGCTCGCGCGCGGACCCGACATCTTGCCCGCCCTGCGAGAGGCAGGGGTGGTCGACGCGGGGGGCTACGGGGTGGTGGTGATGCTCAGCGGCATCGCGGCCGCGTTGCGCGGTGCTGCGCCCGCGCCCCCGCCGCTGCCTGACGTTGCCCGCGTCTCCCATCCTCAGCACACCTCAAGCACCTTCCGCTACTGCACGAACTTCGCCGTCACCGGCAACGGGCTCGAAGCCCGGCGATATGTCTCCGCGCTCGAGGGACTGGGTGACGCCGTGCTCGTTGTGGGGGACTCGGCCACGCTGAAGGTCCATCTCCACACCGACGATCCCAAGGCCGCCACCTCGCTGTTCACCGACGCAGGCACGGTCTCCCATCTCGACGTCGCCGACATGCGCGCGCCCGCCTCACGCAGCGAGGAGGCAATCGCGCATACGTCCGGGCGCGTCACCTCGGGGCTCGTGGCGGTTGCGAACGGACCTGGGATCCGATCCCTGTTCGAGAGCTTTGGCGCGCGCGTGGTCGACGCCGCCGGCGCGATCAACGGGCGTCCCGGGGGGGCGCGCGCGGTCTCCCCCTACGACCTGCTGGCGGCCATTCACGCGATCGATGCCGAGCAGGTGGTGGTGTTGCCAAACGCGCCCGAGTTGCTGCCGGCAGCGCGCCGGGCCGCGGATCTGTCGGACAAGACAGTGTTCGTCGTAGCCTCGCGCTCGGACCAGGCAGGACTTGCCGCCGCGGCCGTACTCGATCCTCGTCGCGAGGCGAAAGACAACGCGGAGCTGATGGCGCAGACGCTGGCGCGCGTCACGATCGGCTCGGTCGCCGCGGCAACCGCCGACGACGCAGACGGCCGCTACCAGGCAGGCGACGCGATCGGGTTCGTCGACGACGAACTGGTCGCGTGGGGGGCGCCCCGCGAGGCGCTGCGGTCCGTGCTGGAACGGCTCGCCGCCGGGGCTGAGCTGATCACCTGCCTGCGCGGCATCGACGCCCCGCTCGACGACCGCACGGTCGAGACGCTCGCCGCGGGCGAGGTGGAGTTCGAGCTCTCCGAGGGCGGCCAGCGTGGAAGCTGGTGGCTGCTCGCGGCGGAGTAGCGACCCGACCGCACCCTCAGCGCCGCGGCCGCGCGCGCGAGTAAGCGCCGCGGCCGCCCCCCGACCACCGCCGCGGCCGCCCCCCGAGCACCGCCGCGGCCGCCCCCCGAGCATGCATTGCGCACAGAATCGGAGGCCGCGATCGGCGCGCGCTGCCATCTGCATCGCATGCATGCATTTCGCCACTCGCCGCCAAATCACGCTCTGATTCGTGGCGAAAGTCAGGTCTAGCCCGCAGGGACCCGGGCGTGCCCGCCAAATCGACGTCGCCGCCCCTCCCATCATCATCCCCGGAGGTCATGCCGGCGACTGCTTTTGCTGCCAAGCGTCCGCTCACGCCCGAGGAGTTACGCGACGCTCCGGTCCGCTACCCGCGGCCCTCCCGGCTCGCGAAGCCGCTGCACGTCGACGGCCAGAAGGCGCGCAGGGCGGCGGAGACCTTGGGACTGAAGACCGTGGCAGATCTGCTTTGGCATCTCCCTCGCGACCAGCGCGAGGCCCGCACGGTCGCCCAACTCGAAGTTGGTCAGGCGGCGACCGTGGTCGTCGAGGTTCGGTCGATCGCCTCGCGCTCGGTGCGCCGCCGCGGCATGAGGCCGCTGGTTGAGGCGCTAGTCGCCGACGGCACCGGCGCGATCAGGGCGACGTTCTTCAATCAGCCCTGGCTGGTGCGGCGCTACCCCCCGGGGACGCGGCTGCTGCTCCATGGACGGCTCCGGTCGCGGGGGCGCTTCAACGTCGAGGCGCACGCTCGCACCACCGAGGCCACGGCGGGCACGGCCGGTCTCATCTCGCACTACCCGGCCACCGACGGGCTCTCCTCGACCCAGATCCACTCGCTGCTCAGCGAGCACGAGCGCGACCTGAACGAGATGGTGGAACCGCTGTGCGCCGCGGTGCGCGCGAGCGAGCGGCTAGCCGACCGTCAGGCCGCGCTGAGGACGCTGCACTTCCCCGCCGACGGAAACGCCCGGGAAAACGGCGCCGCCCGCGAGCGGCTCGCGTTCGAGGAACTGCTGCTGCTCACGCTCGCCTTGCGCAGGAGGCGAGCGGCGCGCCAGACCGCGGCGGCCCCCGCGATCCAGGCCCCGCGTGAGTTCACCGACCGCTGGCTCGCCCAGCTGCTGCCCTTTGCTCTGACCGGCGACCAGGCGCGCGCGCTCGAGGAGATCGACGCAGACCTCGCAAGCACAAGGCCGATGCAGCGGCTGCTGATGGGGGAGGTCGGCTCCGGCAAGACCGTGGTCGCCCTCTACGCGATGCTGAGGGCGATCGAGGATGGCCGCCAGGCGGTCTTGATGGCGCCCACTGAGACGCTTGCCGAACAGCACTTCTCCACCATCCAGTCGCTCCTTCCCGGGACTGCCTTCGCGCTCGGGCTGCTCACCGGCTCGACCCCCGCGAGCAGACGCAACGACCTGCTCGGGAAGCTCGCCACAGGCGAACTGCAGCTGATCGTTGGCACTCACGCCCTGATCGAGGATCCGGTCCGCTTCGCCTCGCTCGCTGTCGCGGTGGTCGACGAGCAGCACCGCTTCGGCGTCTCCCAGCGGGTCGCGCTGGACCGCAAGGCACCCCCAAACCAGAGCCCGCATGTGCTGCACCTGAGCGCCACGCCGATTCCCCGCACGCTTGCATTGGCCAACTACGGAGACCTCGACTTCACCGTTTTGCGCGAGCTGCCAATAGGCCGCCGGCCGGTGCAGACCTTTGTCTGCTCGAGCGCCGGCGAGCGCGCTCGCGCCTACGAGCGCATCCGCGAGGAACTCCGCGCGGGGCGCCAGGCCTTTGTCGTCTGCCCGCTGGTCGAGGAATCGGATCTGCTTCAGGCCCGCGCGGCGACCCAGGAGTATGAGCGGCTGAGAACCACGGAGCTCAAAGACTTCAGGGTTGTGTTGATGCACGGTCAGCTGCCCTCCGCAAAAAAGCAGGCCGCGATGGCCGCCTTCGCCGGCGGGGCCGTCGACGTGCTCGTCGCCACCTCCGTGATCGAGGTCGGGATCGATGTCCCCAACGCCACGGTGATGCTGATCGAGGATGCCGATCGCTATGGCATCTCCCAGCTCCACCAGCTCCGCGGGCGGGTGGGCCGTGGCCCGCATGCCTCTCTGTGCCTGCTGTTCGGCGTCAAGACCGCTGCCCGCCTGCAGGCGCTGCGAGACCACGCGGACGGCTTCGAGCTCGCTGAGATCGACCTGGGCCTGCGCGGGGAGGGCGAGCTGACAGGCCTGCGCCAGCACGGGCTGGCCCACTTCCGGGCCGCGGAGCTGCCCCGCGACGCCGCCCTGCTCGAGCGTGCTCGCTTCCACGCGCAGCAGATCGGCGACGCCGACCCTCGGCTCGAGCAACCCGAGCACGCCTTGCTCGAGGACGCCCTCAGAGAGCGCTACGGCGACGAAGCGCTCGCCCCGATCCGGGCATAGAGGGGGCAATGCGAGTCGTCGGCGGCACGCTCAAGGGTCGCACGCTCCACGCGCCCAAAGGGCGTCGCACCCGCCCGACCCAGGACCGGGTGCGCGAGGCGCTCTTCTCGATCCTTCACGACGTCAACGGCGCGCGCGTACTGGACGTCTTCGCCGGCTCGGGTGCGCTCGCGATCGAGGCCCTCTCGTGGGGCGCCCAAAGCGCGACCCTCGTCGACAACTCCGCGGCCTCGATCGCCGCAATCCAGCGCAACCTCAAAGGCCTCGAACTCGACGCGGAAGTCCGCAACCAGACCGCCGATGCCTTTCTGAGGCACGCAAAGAGCGAGCATCGTCAATACGATCTGGTGTTCGTCGACCCTCCATACAGCCTGGGGAGAGGCCTGCGGGACCGGCTGTGCGCCGCGCTTCCGCCGGTGCTCGCGCCGCGAGCGCGGGTCATCGTCGAGAGCGATCGCCGCGCGTCGCTCGGGCTGGAGGGCTTGCACCTTGCCGACGAACGCCGCTATGGAGACACCTTGATCCGCATCTACGATGGCCCCCGATAACCGCGTCGCCGTCTGTCCCGGCACCTTCGATCCGATCACGAACGGCCACCTGGACGTGATCTCGCGCGCCTCGGCAATGTACGACCTGCTGATCGTCGGCGTCGTGGATCACCCCTGGCGCAAGGGCAAGACGCTGTTCGCCGCCGACGAGCGGGTGCAGTTCATCGAGAACGCGACGCGCTCGCTTGGCAACGTCAGCGTCGAGCCGTTCAGCACCCTGTTGGTCGAGTTCGCACGCTCGCGCGGGGCCATGGCGATCGTCAAGGGGCTGCGCGCGATCTCCGACTTCGAGTACGAGCTTGAGATGAATCAACTCAACCGCCGGCAGGCCCCGGAGATCGAGTCGGTTTACCTGATGGCCTCGGCCAAGTACAGTTTCCTGCGCTCGAGCGGCGTAAAAGAGCTTGCGACTTTCGGAGGCGACATCGAGGAGCTTGTGCCTCCGGAGGTCGCCAAGGCATTGAAGGAACGGCTTAACCGTTGACGAAACAGAGGTTGCAATGGATGTCCTCGTACTGATTGACAAACTCGATGATCTAGTCCACAACGCCAAGCCGGTTCCGCTGACCGACCAGGTGCGCGTGGACAAGGAGGAGATCTACGACATCCTCGATCAGATGCGCGCCACCATTCCGGAGGAGATCAAGCAGGCACGCTGGATCGTCAAGGAGCGCCAGGAGATGCTGGCAGAGGCCAAGCGCGAGGCCGAGCGCATCGTCAAGGAGGCGCGCGAGCGCCAGGAGCGACTGATCTCACAAGAGGAGATCACCAAGCAGGCCGAGCGCGCCGCCGAGGACATCATCGAGGACGCCCGTGCGCGCGAGCGCGAGATCCGGTTGGGCGCCGAGGACTACGCCGACGAGATCCTCAACACGCTCGAGGTTAACCTCTCGAAGTTCATCGCCGCGGTCCAGCGCGGCCGTGACCGGCTCGCGGGTAAGGAAGAGCCGGCCGAAGTCACGTAGGTCCCGGTCTCCAGATGGCCGAGATCGAGGTTCTCGAAGCCGACATCACCAAGCTCGAGGTCGACGCGATCTCGAACGCGGCCAACACGCAGCTCATTCACGGCGGAGGCGTCGCCGCCGCGATCGCGCGCGCGGGCGGACCCGCGCTCGAGCGTGAGAGCCGCGAGCGTGCCCCGATTGGACTCGGCGAGGCGGTCGAGACCAGCGGCGGCGATCTGCCCAGCAAGTGGGTGATCCACGCCGCCACGATGGAGTTGGGCGGGCCAACCTCGGCCCAGATCATTCGCGACGCGACCGCGAGCACGCTGCGCAAGGCAGATGAGCTCGTTGCGCGGTCGCTGGCGCTGGTCGCGTTCGGGACCGGAGTGGGCGGCTTTCCGGTGGAGGAGGCCGCCCGAATCGAGGTTGAGGAGGTCCGCAGCCACCTGAAGCACAAGACGAGCCTGGAGCGGGTCGTGTTCGCCGTCCGCGGCGAAGCCGCGCGCGAGGCCTTCCAGCGAGCGCTGCAGCGATAAACGATGGCCTACGACGAGGATCTGGCCAACCGCATCCGCGAGCTGCTGGCCGACGAGCCCGCGGTGACCGAAAAGAAGATGTTCGGTGGGCTCGCGTTCCTCATCGGAGGCAACATGGCGGTTGCTGCGAGCGGTCAGGGCGGGATCTTGCTGCGCGTGGATCCTCAGCAGGGCGACGCTCTGGCCGACAAGGCGCATGTGGAGGTGGCGGTGATGCGCGGCCGGGCGATGACTGGATGGCTGCGCGTGGGACCCGAGGCGCTCGGGACCAAGCGCGAGCTGGAGCGCTGGGTCAATCGCGGCGTCGCCTACGCGCGCTCGCTGCCTCCCAAGGCCTAGCGGACCGAGAAGCCGCTCAGCCCCTCGGGCTCCTCGTCGAGCACCTCGACGTCCTCGACGTCGGCGTGCGACGGTCCGCTCTGAAGAAAACGCAGCACGCGCTCGACCGCCTCGGGCTCGCCCTCGAGCACCACCTCGACCGTCCCATCGGGCATGTTGCGCGCCCGCCCCGCCACGCCGTGAGCCTCAGCCCGCTCGCGCGCGGAGTCGCGGAAGAACACGCCCTGCACGCGGCCGGAGACCGTCACGCGTTTGCGCACGACATCGTCGCCCATGGCCCCACGATTCTCGCAACCCGCTTCCGTCCGCGGCGCGCGCCATGCTCAGGAGCCCATGAATTCGATCTGGCTCATCCTCGGTCTGCTGCTCGGCGCGGCTGTGGTGGCGGCGGTACTGCTGCCACGACTGATCCGCACCCGAGCCGACCTCGAGCACGAGCAGGCCCTCTCGGCCGAGCGGCTGAAAACCCTGGGCGAGGCCCAGGAGCAGCTCTCGGACACTTTCAAGGCGCTCAGCGCCGAGGCGCTGCAGGCGGGCATGGCACAGCTGTCCGAACTCGCCAAAGCGCAGCTGCAGAATGCCCAAACCGAGGCCAAGGGCGAGCTCGAGAAGCGTCAGCAGGCGGTCGAGCAGCTCGTCGCGCCGATCAAGGAGGGACTCGGCCGCGTCGATCAACAGCTGAGGAGCCTCGACCAGGAGCGGCGCGAGTCGCGTGGCCGGCTGGAGGCACAGATCCGCACCCTCGCCGAGACCGGCGAGAAGCTGCGCACGGAGACCGGCGCGCTGGTGACTGCTCTGCGCAAGCCCAACGCGCGCGGCCAGTGGGGTCAGATGCAGCTGCGCAACGTGGTCGAGCTGGCGGGAATGGTCAAGTACTGCGACTTCTTCGAGCAGGCGGCACTGGGCGGCGAGGACTCGTCGCTGCGCCCGGATGCGATCGTGCGCATGCCCGGCGGCAAGCACGTGATGGTCGACGCCAAGGCGCCGCTCCAGGGAGTGCTCGACGCCTACGAGGCGCGCGACGAGGAAGAGCGCCAGCGCCATCTGCGCGACCACGCCAGGCTGCTGCGAAAGCACGTGCGTGCGCTCGCGGATAAGGGCTACTGGGACCAGCTCGACTCGGCCCCCGACTTCGTCGTCCTGTTTTTGCCCGGCGAGCATCTCTACGGCGCCGCGCTCGAGGCGGACCCGACGCTGATCGAGGAGGCGATGAGCAAGCGCGTGCTGATCGCGACACCGACCACCCTGCTGGCGATCCTGCGCGCAGTCGCCTACGGCTGGCAGCAGGAGCGGGTGGCGGAATCGGCGCAGGCGATCTCAGAGCTCGGACGCGAGCTGAACGGCCGCCTGGTGCGGCTCTCGGGCCTGTTGGCGACGCTCGGCAAGCGCCTGAACAGCACCGTGAACGCCTACAACGAAGCCGTCGGCTCCTACGAGGCGCGCGTGATGCCGGGCGCCCGCCGCTTCGCCGAGCACGGCGTCGCCACCGCCGGCGGCGAGCTGCGCGAACTCGAGCAGGTGACGGTCAGCGCGCGCACGGTCGCGGTCGAGGACGGCGAAGAGGACGAGGACTCCGCGATCCGGCAGCTGCGCGCGGCTGGGTGAGGCGTAGTCGATGTCCCTCCGGTACCGAGGGGCGGTACCGAATGGCCATCGAGCGCGCAGCTAGTCCAGCGCGCGGCGCGCGGCGCGCGTCCGCTGGCGCCACCATCGCCACAGATCCTCGCGCTGGTGCGGCAGCGGTTCCGCGGATGGCTTGCGCGCCTGGACCTGGGCGATCGCCGCGTCGATGTCGACGCCGTCGCGCGAGGCGAGCAGCGCGGCCGCGATCGCAGGCGAGCGCTGGTAGCCGGCGCGGCAGTGGATGTACGTGTTCTCGCCCTCGTCGAGCCAGCCGCTCACCGCCTGCACCGCGAGATCGATCAATCCCGACGGCAGCCCACCGTAGTCGGGGAACGGCAGCCGCCGCTCCTCGATCCCCAGCTCGGCATAAGCATGTTCGAGCTCTTCGCGCTCGCCCGGCCGGTATTCATCGTCCTCCACCAGGTTCAGCACCCGCCGGATCCCCGCCCATTCGAGCATCGCGACATCCTCGCGGTCCAGCGGATAGGAACCGATCAGCAGGCCCTCGGCGACATCGGCGAAACCGTAGGTGCGAAACCACGTGGACACGCCGAGCAATGATGGCGTGATTGGATAAGGCGCGTGCCTCCACCGATCTCCGAGAGCATGGCGCTACGGCGCGCCTCCGATCTGGCCTTCGTGGCGCGCACGTTCATCCGCGCCGGCATGGCCCGCCCCTCGCGCCCCGACCGCACGCTCGGCGCGCTGCTCGCGTTGCATCGCTGGGGCACCACGCTCGCCGGCGGGTACGTGGCCGCGGCCGCGCGTCACCCGGAGCGGACGGCGCTGATCGACGAGCTCGGGCCGCTGTCCTTTGCCGAGCTCGACCGCCGCTCCAACGCGCTGGCGAACGGCTTTGCGCGCCACGGCGTCGGTCCTGGCCGCGGCGTCGCGATCATGTGCCGCAACCACCGCGGCTTCGTGGAGGCGAGCGTCGCCTGCTCGAAGCTCGGCGCGCACGCGCTTTACCTCAATACCGCCTTCGCCGCGCCGCTGGTCACGGCCGTCGTCGAGCGTGAGCAGCCGGTCTCGGTCGTCTACGACCAGGAGTTCTCAGACGCGGTCGGCCAGGCCACCGAGGGACGCACCGCCTTCGTCGCCTGGGTCGAGGACCACGCGCGAGCATCCCATCCCTCACTCGAGGATGTGATCGCCTCGCACCCGCGGACGCCGCCGGCGCCGCCCGCCGAGCCCGGGCGCACCGTGATCCTCACCTCCGGCACCACCGGCCCACCGAAGGGCGCCAACCGCGCCAGTCCTGGGTCGCTCGCGCCCGCCGCGGGGCTGCTCTCGCGGATTCCTCTGCGTGCCGAGGAGGTCACGTTGATCTCGGCGCCGCTGTTCCACGCCTGGGGCTTTGCGCACATGTTCCTCGGCACCGCGCTCGGCTCGACGCTGGTGCTGCGCCGCCGTTTCGATCCCGAGGACGCGGTCCGGACGATCGCCGAGCAGCGTGCGAACGCGCTGGTCGTGGTGCCGGTCATGCTCCAGCGCATCGTGGAACTCGGGCACACCGTGCTGCGTCGCTACGACACCTCCTCGCTGGGCGTGATCGCGGTCAGCGGCTCGGCGCTGTCGGGCACGCTGGCGCGCCGCGCGCTCGACCACTTCGGCGACGTGGTCTACAACCTGTACGGCTCCACCGAGGTGGCGTGGGCCACGATCGCGGATCCCGGCGACCTGCGGGCGGCTCCGGGGACCGCCGGGCGCCCCCCGCGGGGCACCACCGTCAAGCTGCTCGACGAGGATGGCAACGAGGTTGCGCCCGGTCAGAGCGGGGTCATCTTCGTCGGTTCGGAGCTGCTCTTCGAGGGATACACGAGCGGGGCCGACAAGGCCCGCGTGGGAGTGCTGATGTCGACCGGGGACGTCGGCCACTTCGACGCGAGCGGGCGCCTGTTCATCGACGGGCGCGACGACGACATGATCGTCTCGGGCGGTGAGAACGTGTACCCCGGAGAGGTCGAGGAGATCCTCGACGGGGTCCCCGGCGTGCGCGAGGCTGCCGTGATCGGGGTCGAGGACGCCGAGTGGGGCCAGCGGCTGCGCGCCTACATCGAGGTCGAGAATGGCGCCGCGCTGAGCGAGGATGCGCTCAAGCAGCACGTCAAGCGAAACCTCGCCGGCTACAAGGTCCCACGCGATGTGGTGTTCGTCGACGAGCTGCCCCGCAACGCCACCGGCAAGGTCCTCAAGCGCGAGCTGCGCACAAGAGCCTGATTGGCCGGCGCACATGTGCGCCGGCCCCGGCCGGAACATGTTCCGGCCGGCCGCCC
>JAVKSP010000024.1:0-32155 GCA_039583645.1 Solirubrobacteraceae bacterium | reverse complement strand
ATCGAGTGCAAAGCAGCCCACGCGTGCGCCCGCGACAAACCGCCCCAAAGAGGCTCGTGATGATAGCGCGGTGGTCGCGCAGGCGAGCCGGCAGCCTCGGGTCCTGCTGAGGGGTCACTCTCCTGAATCGCCCCCGTATCACGGCATCGCAAACACAATCCCTAACATCGTCCGATCGTGTATATCGACCTACTGAGGAGGAGCCCGCTGAGGCGGGCATTCGTGACGACGATCGCGGCCGGCGCGCTACTTGCCGGCTGCGGCGGCTCATCCTCCACGCACAACACTACGAATCACGTGGCGACGGCCAAGAGCAACCCGGCGACCACCACGGTCACCACCACGCAAACGGCTCGCGGCAAGCACACGTCGAGCCTGCCGACCAAGACGACCCACCACAAATTCAAGGGCTGTCCGCCGGTATGTGGCTACTAGCCACCGGTGGCTGCTTCTCCTAGTTTTTGAGTAAGGGCTGACGGTTGCCTTCTCGGGATTGGGGCCGGCGGCTGACCCTGGGCGCTATTGCGCTGCTGGTCCCGCTCCTCGGCCTGGCCTGCGGCTCGTCAGGGTCCAAAGGGCCCGGGCACCTTTACGTCTCGCCCCACGGGTCGGACCGCAACAGATGCACCCAATCTCGTCCTTGTCGCTCGATTTCCCATGCGGTGGCGGTCGCGCACGCTGGGGATCAGATCGGTGTCGAGCCGGGCTCGTATCCCGAGGAGGTGCTTTTGACCAAGCGGCTGACGATCCAGGGGCATCACATGCCGACCATCGACGCCAGCGGCCATGACCGCGGGATCATGATCCGGGGCGCCAAGGCGGCCGGGTCGGTGGTGCGGGGCTTGGTCCTGGAGAACGCCGGCTACGAGGGCATTCTGGCCCTGGCCACCAAGCGGGTGACGATCGCGGACAACGTCGTGCGACACAACAATCGCGCGTACTTCTCCCGTCCTTTCACCGGAGAGTGCAAGGGGCATGAACACGAAGGAGCAGGGCTGGGAGATCTGCGCGCAGGGGGTTGCGGGGAGGCCATCCATCTCGCGTCGACGTCCTATTCGCGCGTCGCGGGCAACGTGGTGACCGACAACACCGGGGGGATCTACTTGACCGACGAGTTTGGGCCTGCGTCCCACAATCTCATCACTGGCAATCGGGTCCTGGACAACGTGTACGACTGCGGAATCACGCTGGCGAGCCACAGCCGGCGGGCAGTCGGGGCCGACGGACGGCCGCGTTCGGCCGTCGGGGGGGTGTACGACAACACGATCATCCACAACGTCGCCAACGGCAACGGTGTGCGCGTGCCGGGATCGGGGATCTTGGTGGCCGCCGCCTTCACCGGTGGCGCGGCTTACGGCAACCGAGTCATCGGCAACACGGTCAATGACAACGGGCTTCCCGGGATCACGCTACACAGCCACGACCCGCGTCAGGACCTCAACGGCAACGTCGTCGAGGACAACGTGGTCGGCCGCAACGCAATCGGCGGCGCGAAGGGCGGGCCGGGAGACGACGACGCGGGGATGCACCAAACGGCGGGAATCCTGGTGTGGAGCGGATTTACCCGAATCACTCAGCTGACGGTTTCAGGCAACCACGTCAGCGATAACTACTTCGGCATCTGGACACAGCTCGCGCCGCCTCTGAGCCGTGCCGCCAACCGCTACGTGAACGTCCGGGTGCCGCTGCGCCAGGGCTAGAGGGTGGCCCCCGGGACGCGCGCAGAAAGCCGCCCGCAGGAAGCCGCCCAGAGAGTCGTCCCGGGACCGCCGGCCGAGACTGCGCCGGCGGCCCACGGGACGGCCCGGGGGTGGGTGGGTCCTCAGAGTTAGAGCCCTGCGGGGTGGCGCACGACGAAGCCGGCGGTGGACGCCATCGTGTTGCTCCACCGGGATCCGGTCGCGTACATCGCCGCGGTGTCGAAGCGGCGGCCGTCGATCACCATCCAGGCATGGCCGGCGTTGGCGTAGATCGTCACCCAGCGACCGGGGCCTGGCGCTCCGTAACTCTCGAGCGCCGTGGAGTCCTCGGGTGCGCTGAGCAGCCCCGCGCCGTGCAGCACGTAGGACACCGAACCAGAGCAGTCGTAGCCCCAGGAGGAAAACGAGGCGTGACCGCCGCCGTACACGTAGGGCCGCGTCGCGATCTGGTTGGCGGCCGCGATCATCTCCGTGACCGCAGCCGGCAGCCCGCCGGAAGTCGGCGTGCTGGTGCTGGGCGTCGAGGTGTGCGTGGTCGGCGTTGCCGGCTTGGGCAGCAGGGCCGGGTCCGCGCGCAGCACGGGGCCCGGAGGTAGTCCGAGCGCGGCGCGTGTCGCTGGGCCGACGATCCCGTCGGCGACCAGGTGATGGCTGGCCTGGAAGGCTTTCACAGCGCTCAGCGTGGCCGCCCCGAATTGCCCGTCCGCGGTGATCCCGAGCTTCTCCTGGAGCGCGCGGATGGTTGCGGTGATCGACATCGGCGCGGGCGCGGGATGGCTCGGGGGAGCCGCCCGGTGGACGGCATGCTGCACCGGCTTGGAGGCGGGCTTGGGCAACAGCGCGGGGTCGACGCGGAGGATCGGGCCCGCACCCACTCCGAGGGCGGCGCGCGTTGCGGGGCCGACGATCCCGTCGACGACCAGGTGATGGCTCGCCTGGAAGCTCTTGACCGCCTTGAGCGTGATCGGCCCGAATTGCCCATCTGCGGGGATCCCGAGCTTCTCCTGAAACGCGCGGATGGTTGCGGTGGTCGACATGGTCGCGGAGGCGCGATGACTGGGGGCAGCCGCCCGATGGACGGCCGGCTTGGGGGCCGGCTTGGGCAACAGCGCGAGGTCGACGCGGAGGATCGGGCCCGCATTCACCCCGAGCGCGGCGCGCGTGGCGGGGCCCACGATGCCGTCCGCAACGAGGTGGTGACTGGCCTGGAAGCCCTTCACCGCCTTAAGCGTGATCGGCCCAAAATCGCCGTCAGCCGTCACATCCAACCGCTGCTGCACCTGGCGTACAGATGCCGACATCGCTCCCGCGGAGGTGACCGCGCTGGTGTGCGTGACCAGGGCTGGGTGGACGACCTTCGTCGCGCTCGCGAACGACGCCACGGGCACGGTTCGCGGTTGAGCCGCCCCGCCCACCACGGCGCGGGCGCTGCTCTTGCTGCCGGCTCCCGAGTCCGCGGCGTAGGTAATCCGCGCCCTGCGCGCACCGGCCTTGCCGCCCAGCAATCCCGGCAGCGTGGTCGCTGCCAGCAGCGCCAGCGCCGAGACGCCGCCGACCGCGATGGTCGGCCGCGGCGTGAGTGGGCGCTCGGCCACGCGGCGGCGGAGCTGCGAATACAGCTCAGACTCGCGCATCACGTCGCCGAGCGTCAAATCACGCTCGGGATGCAGCTTGAACAGCTCTACCGAGGAACGCTTGGGACGGTTGCGGCGCGCGAGCGAGCGCTCGAGCGACTCTTGCCAGAGATCGACCTGGCCAAGATCACGTGCAATATCCACATCTCTCCCTTCGAACGGACTGGAAGCCTGCGGAGTTAGCTGACGGGCTAGCGCATTGCGCTGCGCCGGCAAATGCGGCGCTTCGCCCCAAAGCGATCGGGCCGATCGCAGTTGGGTCCCCCGCTCGCCGGCCACGGATGACCGGCGACTCGGCTGGTATGTCGGCGGGCACCCTATCAGCAAAAGTCCTTGCATGCAGCGGGAACGCAACGATTCCTGCGTGACCGAACCACGCGCGACCGTCGCCATGGGACAGAATCAAGGGCACGATGACCGCCGCGATTGAGCAGAAGATGCGCGCGGCCGGCCAGCACGATGAGGCCACCGAGGCCTTTCGCCGGGCGTACGAGCGCTTGGCGGCGGGAGAGTCAGCGGTGCTGGCAAGCGCGGAGCTGGAGCCGGCGGCGGACGTGCCGGCGCTGAAAGATCTGCCCGAGGCCGACGGCCGTGCGCTCAGAGGCGTCGCCGTGCTCAAGCTAAACGGCGGCCTCGCGACCACGATGGGGCTGCGCCAGCCGAAGTCCCTGGTGGAGGTGCGCCAGGGTCAGTCGTTCCTGGACATCATCATCGGGCAGGTCGCCGCCCTGCGGGAACGCTACGACATCGGACTGCCGCTATTGCTGATGGACAGCGAGGCCACGCGCCAGCACACTCAAAAGGCGCTCGCGCAACGCGGAATAGAGCTGCCCGCGTTTCTCCAGAGCATGGTGCCCAAGCTCGATGCGCAGACGCTCGAGCCCGCCAGCTGGCTCAGCCAGCCGGGGCTCGAGTGGTGCCCGCCGGGACACGGCGACGTGTACGGGGCGCTGCGGCGCTCGGGGATGCTCGCGAAGTTGATCGAGCAGGGCTGCCGCTACTTGATGATCTCCAACTCCGACAATCTCGGGGCGACGGCGGATCCCCGCATCGCGACGTACCTGGAGGAGCGCCGGATCCCATTCCTGCTTGAGGTCGTGGAGGGGACCAAGGCGGAGCGCAAGGGCGGCCATATCGCGCGACGGCGCTCCGACGGCCGGCTGGTGCTGCGCGAGTCCGCTCAGGTGCCTGCCGAGGACAGCCACTCGTTCGCCGACTTCCGTCACTGGCGCTACTTCAACACCAACAACGTGTGGGTCTCGCTGCACGCGCTGGACGAGATGCTGGCGCGTGAGGGCGGCGTGCTCGAACTGCCGTTGATCGCCAACCACAAGACGCTTGACCCGCGCGATCCGGGCACGCCAGAGGTGATCCAGCTCGAGAGCGCGATGGGCGCCGCGATCGGGAGCTTCCCGGGCGCCCGGGTGTTGTGCGTGCCACGCACCAGGTTCGCGCCGGTCAAGACGACCGACGATCTGCTGGTGGTGCGCTCCGACGTCTACACGTTGACCGACGACTGGCAGCTCCAGCCGGTCGCCCGGCCGCCATATGTCGAGCTTGACCCGCGCTATTACAAGCTGCTCGACGGCTTCGACGCGCGTTTCCCCGAGGGGCCTCCCTCGCTGAAGGAGGCCGAACGATTGGTGGTCACCGGCGACGTCACCTTCGAGCACGGCGTCGTCGTACGCGGCTCGGTCGAGATCGAGGCGCCGGAGCCGCGTCGCGTTGCCGCAGGGACGACGCTCGAGGGCTAACGTCCCACAGATTGCGAGCAGTGGTCCATGAGGGGGTTTAGATGAAGCGGGCGATCTTGCCGCTCGTTGCGAGCGGTTGTGCAGTGCTGGCGCTGGTGACCGTGGGTGGCGCGGCGGGGTCGCCGGCGACCCTCACCGTCACCGTCGCGCCCAAGGTCCCCTCGCGGGCCAGCCCGGTCGGCGCGGTGCCGGCCGCCACCGCGGAGACCGCGACGGTGGTGCTGCACCCGCGCGACGGGGCGGCGCTCTCGCGCTTCATCGCCGCAGTGACCGACAAGAGCTCGCCGCTGTTTCATCAATATCTGGGCCCGGCTCAATACCGAGCCCGGTTCGGACCGGCGCAGTCGACGCTGGCCGCCGTCGACGCGCAGCTCCGGGCAGATGGCCTGCGCGTGACCAGTGTGGCCAGCGATGGCTTGTTCATCGACGTCAGCGGCTCGGCGGCGCAGGTGGAACACGCCTTCGGCACGAGGCTCGAGCGCTACCGGCTGCGGAATGGAACGATCGGCCAGGCGACGACCGGCGCGGTGCGGCTGCCGTCCTCGATCGCGCGCAGCGTGACGGCGGTGGTCGGGCTCAACAGCACGGTGCGCCCCCAGCCGCTCCAGCTGCTGCGCGCGCACACCTCGGGGGCTCACGCGGCGGCCAACGCGCCCCATTTCAAGCATCCCGCGGGCTCGCCGACCGCATGCGCTGCCGCCAAGAAGGCCGCGAAGCGGCGCGGTGGGCTGACCGACGACCAGATCGGCAACGCCTACGGCGCCTTCGGCCTGTACAAGGCAAAGGACCTCGGCGCCGGCCAGCACGTGGCGATCTACGAGCTCGAGCCCTTCTCGGCCGCGAACGTGAAGAAGTTCGACAGCTGCTACTTCGGCGCCAAGGCCGCTGCCCAGATGGCCAAGCGTCTGCACGTCGTACGCGTCGACGGCGGCCAGCCGCCTGGGCTGGGGTCGGGCGAGGCGGCGCTCGACGTGGAGGACATTTCGGCGCTCGCGCCGCGGGCCAACATCGACGTCTACGAGGGCAAAAGCCCCGGGGCGAACGGGCTCATCTACGACCCGGTCGATCCCTATGTGTCGATGGTCAACAACGATGTGGACCGCGTGATCAGCTCGAGCTGGGGACTGTGCGAGCAGTCGGTGCAGGGGGGCCAGCCGGGCCTCCAGGCGGCCGAGAACCTGCTCTTCGAGCAGGCCGCCGCCCAGGGCCAGTCGATGTTCTCCTCGGCCGGCGACAACGGCTCGGATGACTGCAACACGTTCTATACGCCCAAGCCGGCCAAGGGCCAGAACCCGGTGTCGGTCGACGACCCCTCGAGCCAGCCCTACGTGGTCTCGGTCGGCGGGACCACGATCGTCCGCGCGACCCAGCCGGCCCATGAGCACGTGTGGAACGACGGGCCGCACGGCGGCGCGGGCGGGGGCGGGATCTCGATGTCCTGGAAGATGCCCTCGTGGCAGCGCGATTCCCATGTGCCGGGCATCGTGCTTCCGAGCAGCGCGGCCTATACCCAGGCGAACAAGGTCGAGAAGAAGTTCGGCTACCGCCGGAACTTCTGCCAGGCATACCTGTCCGCCGCGACCAAGGCGACTCCCTGCCGGACGCTGCCTGACGTCTCGGCGCAGGCCGACGAATACACGGGCTCGATCACGGTCTACTACGGCCGCGGCTGGACAACCTTCGGCGGAACCTCGTCATCGGCGCCTATCTGGGCGGCGATGCTGGCTCTGGTCAATGCGTCGCCGACCTGTCACGCGAGCGCTCAGACCAAGGGCGGAGTCGGTTTCGTGAGCCCGCTGCTGTATGCCGTGGCATCGAAGCCCGCGGCATACAAGGCATCGTTCAACGACATCACGGCCCGCAACAACGACATCTACAAGCTCGGTCACGGCAAGGTGTTCGCCGCCAAGCCCGGTTACGACCTCGCCTCGGGGCTGGGCTCCCCGCGGCTGACTTCGGCGGGCGGCAAGCACGGACTGGCCTTTTACCTGTGCAACAACGCTTCCAGCGCCAGCCGGCCCGTCGTCACGAAGCTCTCTCCGGCTGTCCTGCCGACGGGCGGCGGCAAGGTCAAGATCACGGGCATGGGATTCAAGTCCTCGAGCGGGCCGGATGTGTCGAGCATTCAGGTGGGGACCTGGCAGATCCGGGGCCGCAAGTTCAAGGTGAACAGCAACACCTCGATCACCGCCACCTTCCCGCCGGCCAAGGACACCGCCCCGGCAAAGGCGCCGAAGCCCCAGGACGGTGCAGGCGCAGCCGAGGTGATCGTCAGCCTGAGCAACGGAAAGTCGAGCGCGCCGGGGCCGGCGAGCACGCTGCAGTACGTGGACAAAAACGGCTCCTCGACGGTGCCGGCGGTCACCGGCATGAGCCCGTACGGGGGCTCGGAGAAATCGCCCTCCCCGGTGACGATCCTCGGGTCCGGGTTCACGCGCGCGCGCGCGGTCAGCTTCGGCGGTGTCAAGGCCAAGAGCTTCAAGGTGCTCAGCGCCTATGCGATCAAGGCGACACCGCCGGCGTACTCGTCCAAGACGGCCTGCGCGCCGCTGCCGAAGAAGGGCGTCTACGCGGGCGAGAACGCCCGCAACGACATCTGCCAGGTACAGGTGACGGTGTCCAACGCGCACGGCACCAGCGCCACCGGTCACATCCTGCCGCCGTGGGAGGGCGCCTTCAAGCTCAACGCGCTGGGCGACCAGGTGGCGCCGCGCCACTGTGGCTGCGAGATCGCGCCGGCGCCGACCGAGTACGACTACGCGCCGACGCCGTCGATCAGGGCCGTGTCCATCCACAAAGGCGCCCACGGTAAAACGACGGTGACGATCAAGGGCAAAGGGTTCAACACGCTGTCGATCGAGTGGATCGATTTCGGCCCCGCGAGCAAGGGGTCCTCGATCGACGTCAACTACCTGTCCGTCACCGGCACGAAGGTGCACATCACAGCTCCGCGCACCAAGAAGCGGAAGAAGGTGCCGGTCTCAGTGCGCACCTTGGCCGGGAAATCAGCGCCCGTGACGGTGACACTTCCCTAGAGCCTCCACCATGCCTTGAGCACGCGGCGCCAGTTGCGCCACGCGACCGCCTCCAACTCATCGGCGGAAAATCCAGCGTGGGCGAGCGCGTCGATCAGCTTCGGCATGCCGGCGGCGTCGCCGAGCTCACGCGGGATCAGCGTTCCATCGAAGTCGGAGCCAAGCGCCACGTGGTCTGAGCCGATCCGCTCGGCGACATAACGGGCGTGCTCGGCGATCAGCTCGAGCGGGGTGTCCGCGTCCTCGGCGAAGTCGCGCCGCAAAAACGGGCACGCGAACACGATCCCCACCAGACCGCCTGAGGAGCCGATCGCGTCGAGCTGGGCGTCTGTCAGATTGCGCGAGGTGGGGCAGAGGGCGTGGGCGGCTGAATGGGTCGCGACGAGCGGCCCCAGATCCAGTCGTGCGATGTCCCAGAACCCCGCCTCGTTCAGGTGGCTGAGGTCGACCAGGATGCCGAGCTCGGCGCAGCGGCGCACCAGCGCGCGGCCGGCGGCCGTAAGGCCCGGGCCGGTATCGGGCGAGGACGGCGCGAGGAACGGGACACCATGGCCGAAGGCGTTCGGCCTGCTCCACACGGGGCCCAGCGAACGCAGCCCGGCCTCGTACCACATATCGAGCGACTCGAGCCCGGCGTCGATCGCCTCCGCGCCCTCGAGGTGCAATACCGCGAGCGGCGGGCGATGGTCGGCGGCGAAGGTCTCGTCGAAGTCCTCGATCCCGCGCGCCAAGCGCAGCTTGCCGGCGCGCGCGAGCGCGAAGAGCCGCCCCGCGGCCGCGCTGCCGTGGGCGGCGGCGCGATTGTGGCTGACCGGGCGCGGCTCGCGCCAGTGGCCGCGCGAGGGGGTGAAGATCGCGAACATGCCGCCCCTGATGCCGCCCGCACGCATGCGCGGCAGATCGAGGTGGCCGCCGGGGCGTCCAGTTATGAAACGCCGGTAATCACGGCGCGTGAGCGCGTCATTGTGGCCATCGAAAATCTTCATAACGGCCGGCGCACATGTGCGCCGGAAAAATTATTTGATGAAGAGAATCTCCGAGTACTTCGGCAGCGGCCAGAGATCGTCGGCGACGATCTTCTCGAGCTTGTCGGCTGCCTCGCGGACCGCGTCCATGGCCGCGATAACCGCGTCGCGCATGTAGATCGCGTGCGCGAGCAGATCGTCGTGGGGCTGGTTCTCTGCCAGGTTGGCGGTCTCGAGCCGCCCGATCGCCTCGATGAAGGCTGAGAGCAACGCCTCGATCTCCCCGGCCAAGGCCGTCAGCCCCGCCTCGCGCAGCAGCGCCCGGTGCCGTGCCGCGGCCGGCAGCAGCATGGTGCGCGCGATCGAGGCGGCCGTCTCGGCCTCGATGTTGAGCTTGGTCACGTACTGCTCGAGGAAGACCTCATAGCGTGAATGCAGCTCGCGTTCGGAGAGCACTCCGTAGTGCGAGAACAACTTCACGGTGTCCTCGCTGAGCAGGTAGGGAAGCGCGTCGGGAGTCGCCCGCAGGTTGAGCAGTCCGCGGCGCTCCGCCTCGGCGTGCCATTCGGGCGCGTAGTTGTCGCCCGCGAAGATGATCTGCTTGTTGGCCGAGTAGCTGCGCTTCAGGATCGGGCGCAACGCCGCCTCGAGGTCGTTGCCCGCCTGAAGCTCGGACTCAAGCTCCTCAGCTAGCTCGTCAACCGCCTCGGCGACGATCGTGTTGAGCACGGTGTTGGGCAGCGACAGCGACTGGCTCGACCCGAGCGCGCGGAACTCGAACTTATTGCCGGTGAAGGCGAACGGGCTCGTGCGGTTGCGGTCGCCGCCATGCAGCGGCAGCGGCGGCAGGACCGGCGTGCCGAGCCCCAGAAACGAGCCGGGCGTGGTCTCGCCCGCCTCGCCCCGCTCGATCGCGCCGAACACCTTCTCGAGCTCGGCGCCGAGGAAGATCGAGATGATCGCGGGTGGGGCCTCGTTGGCGCCCAGGCGGTGGTCCTGCCCGGCCGAGGCGATCGAGGCGCGCAGCAGCCCCTGGTGCTTGTTGACCGCCTGCATCACGGCTGCGCAGAAGAACAGGAACTGGAGGTTGTCGTGCGGCGTCTCGCCCGGATCGAGCAGGTTGTGACCCGTGTCGGTCCCCATCGACCAGTTGTTGTGCTTGCCCGAGCCGTTGACGCCGGCGAACGGCTTCTCGTGCAGCAGGCACACCAGCCCGTAGCGGCGCGCCACGTTCTGCATCACCTGCATCGTCAGCTGCTGATGGTCCGAGCCGACGTTCGAGTTCTCAAACACGGGCGCGATCTCGTACTGATTGGGGGCGACCTCGTTGTGGCGGGTCTTGACCGGTACGCCCAGCTTGGAGAGCTCGCGCTCGGTCTCGAGCATGCACGCGAGGATGCGCTCGGGAATCGAGCCGAAGTAGTGGTCGTCGAGCTCGTGGCCCTTGGGCGGCTTGGCGCCGAAGAGGGTGCGGCCGGTAGTCACCAGGTCGGGACGCTCGAAGTAGTAGTGGCGGTCGATCAGGAAGTACTCCTGCTCAGCGCCGACCGTCGTGAACACTCGCTGGGAGGCCGAATCGCCGAACAGCCGCAGCGCGCGAATGGCCGACTTCGAGAGCGTCTCCATCGAGCGCAGCAGCGGGATCTTGTGATCGAGCGCCTCGCCCGTCCAGGAGGCGAACGCGGTCGGGATGCACAGCACAGCGCCGTTGGGGTTCTCGAGGATGAAGGCGGGGGAAGTCGGGTCCCACGCCGTGTAGCCCCGCGCCTCGAAGGTCGCGCGGATGCCGCCGGTGGGGAACGAGGAGGCGTCGGGCTCGCCCTGGATCAGCTCCGTGCCTGAGAACTCCGGCAGCGCCGTGCCCTCGCCGGTCGGCATGTAGAAGCTGTCGTGCTTCTCGGCGGTGGAGCCCGTGAGTGGCTGGAACCAGTGCGTGTAGTGGGTCGCGCCGCGCTCGAGCGCCCACTCCTTCATCGCCTGGGCGACGGCGTCGGCCAGCGAGGTGTCAAGCGCCTGCCCGCGCGCGAGCGTGTGCTGGAGACGGCGGAAGATGTCCTTCGGCAGCCGCTGCCGCTGCACCGCGGTGCTGAAGACGTTGGCCCCGAAGACCTGGTTGTCGGGGATCGTGAGATCAGCTGCGCCGAGCTGGCCCCCGTTGGGGGTCCACTGGGCGGCGAGGACGTTCTGCTGGCGGATCCGAGGCATGCGCGTTATGTCTCCTTTTGGCTGAAAGCCGCAAGCGTAGGCGATTGCAGGCGCGCCGTTCTTGGCCGAATGTCCAAACAGCGGGGACTTCTGTTCGGCCCCAGGGCGAAGTCAGGCGAGGTGCGGAGCTAGCGCGTCGTGACGATCTGGCCGCTGTTGTTGACGTACGACTGCTGCGGCGTCTGGCTGATGTGCACGGTGAACGAACCGCGCGGTATCCCGCCGCCCTGGAGCACCGCCTTGGTGCTGCGGGACAGCCCCGCGTCCACTCTCCAATTGACCACCCACGCGCCGGGCTGGACCGCTGTCAGGTGCCAGGCGAACGTGGCGGTCTTGCCCGGCTTGAGGCGACCGAGCGCCCAGGTGTTGCTGAAGGCCGTGACAGCCCCGCCCGGCCCTCCCGTATGGCAGCTGTAGGTGCACGACCCCGGGGCCTGATCGATGATCCACACCGGCCGCGAGTGGCTCGCGAGATTGGCCATCTTCAGGTAGTAGGAGAAGGCCTGAACCTGGGTTCCCATGTTGGGGTGGCTGGGAGTGCCGTCGGTGATCGTGATGCCCACGTTGGGAATCGTCCTGCGGCCCGTGTTGGTGACCCTTACGACGAGCTTGGTGTGCTCGGACAGTTTCTGGGCCGAGGGGAAGCTCGCCGCCGGCGACACGGTGAAGTTGCCCTTGGGCTCGCTCACGTCCGGGGTCTGGGAGCCACAGGCGGCGGCCGTCAGGCTCGCGAGTCCGACGAGCGTCCAACAGGTGCACGATTTCCTCCCGCTCACGCGCGCCAACTTTATCTCTCCGTACGCGCCGCCGCGACGGTTGGCGCTCGCTTTCGCAGCAGCGGTGGCGTAGGCTTACGCCCAGCCGCGCCTCGACAGCAGCGGCGAGATCCGGGAGGACAGGAATTTGATTCGAGCAGTCGCCGATCGCGCGTTCTTGCCCACCAAGAACGTGCTCGAAGAGGTCGGGAACATGGTCGTCTTGACCGGCAAGACGATCGTCGCGGCTGTCCGCCCGCCCTACTCGTACGGCAGCGAGTTCACGGGCCAGTTCCTCTTCGCGCTGAAGCTGTGTTGGTTTCCGCTCCTGGTTTCGACGATCGCCTTCGGCTACGAGGCGCCCGGCCTGCAGGCCGCCAATTTCCTCGTGTTGTTCGGGGCCCTCGATCGCCTCGGCGGCTTCTTCGCGCTGACGTCGATTAGGGAGTTCGGCCCGTTCGTCGACGCGATCGTGCTCGCCGGCGTCGCCGGCACGGCGATCACAGCCGACCTCGGCGCGCGCAAGATCCGCGAGGAACTCGACGCGCTCCAGGTGCTGGGCGTCGATCCGGTCAAGAGCCTGGTCGTGCCCCGGTTTTTGGCCCTCATGCTGGTGACGGGGCTGTTCGATATCTACGCGCTGCTGTTCGGCATGTTCGGCGGGATCCTCGCGACGCTTGTCAACCACGCCCCGCTGGGGCCGTTCTTCGCGACCTTGTTCAACAACGCCGACACGGTCGACCTATGGGGCTCGGTGCTGAAGACGACCTTATTCGGAGCGATCATCGCGGTCGTCTGCTGTTACAAGGGGATGACCGCGTCGGGCGGCGCGGAGGGGGTCGGCCGCGCCGTGAACCAGGCCGTTGTGATCGCGTTCCTGGGCATCTTCGCGTTCAACTTCGCGTTCACGCAGACGCTGCTGGCAACGCACCCCCAGATCACGACGATCATCAGATGACGGGTTTGCTTCTCAACGGGCGGTCACCGTGGAACAGCTGATCGCCACGCCGAAGGGCTGGATCGAGTCCTTCGGCGAGATCGTCCAGTTCTGCGGCAAGGTCGTGAGCGAGGTCCTGCGGCTGCGCGTGCTCAAGTTCTTCGGCGAGACGCTGCGCCAGGCGGGGATTCTCGTGCTCGGCTCGACGCTCGTGATCTGGGGCCTGGTGTTCATCATCGGCGCCGAGTGCGGGCTCGAAGGCGCGTACTTCACCAATTCTCAGGGCGTGCCGGCGTACTCGGGTGTGTTCGCCTCCTGGTGCGACCTGCGCGAGCTTGTCCCATATGCCTTCGGCTACATGATGGCGGCCAAGGTCGGCACCGGAATCGTCGCCGAGCTCGGCTCGATGCGCATCTCCGACGAGATCGACGCGCTCGAGGTGATGGGCATCAGCGGCATGACCTTTTTGTGCGCCACCCGCCTGCTCGCGGCCTGGATCGTGCTGCCCTTCATGTATTTGTGCTCGATCGGGGCGGGGTTCTTCGCCAGCTACCTGGTCGTCGTGCAGGAGATCAAGGACGTCTCACAGGGTGGCTTCTTCCTCATCTTCTGGGAGTTCCAGAATCCGCCGGACGTCTTATACAGCCTGATCAAAGCCATGGCGATGGCAACGGTGATCGTGCTCGTCGGGGCTTACTACGGCTACAACGCCAGCGGCGGCCCCGTCGGGGTCGGCACCGCGACGGCAAAATCGATGGTGGTGAACATCGTCTCCGTCCATGTGATCGGCATGCTCGGGACCCAGATCTTCTGGGGCGCAAACCCGCGGGCGCCCATCGGAGGCTGATGTGACGCCAACCCCCCGTACCAACCCGAGGAGCAAGGAATGAGGCGGTTCAGATTTGGCTCGAGGGACGACAGAGGCGATGCCTCCGAGTCAGGGTCGCAGCAGGCTTCGGCCGGGCCGAGCGAGTCGTGGATGCCGCCGGACGAGCAGGACGCCGCGTCCGCGCCGCCGCCGGCCGCGCAGGCGCAGTCGCTCGCACAGGGCGGCCCCGGGCCGACCTCGGGGGACTTCGCATGGCCCTCCTCGAGCCCGTCTTCGACCACCGGCCAGCCCGAGGCGACAACCGCCAAAGGGCCGGACCAGCCGACGGCGGGCGGCGAGGGTCAATCGGCCGCGGCTTGGTCTCGGCTCGGCCAACAGAGCACGGGCGGCGGCGATCGCGGCGAGTCCGAGCAGGACACCGGCGAGCACGCCGCCGTAGCGCAGACCGACCAGGCCGAAACCCAGGAGCAGGCCGAGACGGCGGCTGACCGCGGCTCGCGCGTGTCGGTGATCGACGAGCACGACGAGCAAAACGACAGGCCGCCGCCACCGCCGGGCGCCGACGAAGAGGAATACCAGTGGCACACCTACAGGCAGTATCCAAGCGGCCGTCCCGACGCGGTCGAGTTCATCGACACCTATAAGGCGTTCGGACGCAACCACATCCTCCGTGGCCTCAACATGGCCCTTCCGGAGGGCATGGTGTCGATGATCCTCGGCCCGTCAGGAACGGGCAAGTCGGTCTGCATCAAGCACATGGTTGGTCTGCTCTATCCGGATCAGGGCGACGTGCTCGTGCACGGAGAGTCGGTGCCGAACATGGCCGACGACGATCTCTTCGACATGCGCAAGAAGTTCGGGCTGCTGTTCCAGGACGGCGCTTTGTTCGGCTCGATGAACATCTTCGACAACACTGCCTTCCCGCTGCGTCAGCACACCGAGAAAGGTGAGGACGAGATCTCGGACATCGTCAGCCGCCGGCTCAACGAGGTCGGTCTCGGCGCGCACGGCGACAAGCTGCCGAACGAGCTCTCGGGCGGGATGCGCAAGCGCGCGGGTTTCGCCCGCGCGCTCGTGCTCGAGCCCGACATCGTGCTGTTCGACGAGCCCGACTCAGGCCTCGATCCGGTGCGCACGGCGCTCCTCGGCGAGCTGATCCTCGAGATCCACCGCGACATGATGGAAGAGGCCAAGGAAAACCAGAAGGAGCACCTGCCGACCTTCTCGGTGGTCACCCACGACATCATGAGCGCCCGTCGAGTGGCGGACTACATCAACGTGCTCTGGAAGGGCCGCATCGTCGAGGCCGGCCCCGCCGAGGACATGCTCAACTCCGACAACCCGTTCATTCGGCAGTTCCTCGCTGGGGAGTCGCAAGGTCCACTGACTATGGACTGAGGTGCAGGCGCCCCTGGATGCACCTGCGCTGCTCGCGCGAGTGCATCCAGCGGCGCCCCGCACCCCAGCCCGGTTGCACCAATTGGTGACGCGCAAGCAGGGAACCGGAGATAGCCTGGATTGGTATGAGCAGCAAGCTTGAGCGGGTGGCGCGGGCAGCTGCCAGGCGGCCCCTGGCCACGCTGATCGCAGTCCTTGTATTAGCCGTTGGGGGTGGGCTGCTGGCGCTGCAGCTACAGCCCTCGACGGGGATCGGGACGTTCGTGGGCAGCGGTTCCTCGAGCTATCAGGCCACGCTCGACGACCAGCGCCACTTCGGCTCCGACGCGGTGGTGGTGCTGATCCGCGAGCCGCTCACCGACCTCGTCGAGACCAAGGATCTGGGCACGCTCAGCTTCCTCGAGGCGTGTCTGGCCGGCAAGGTGGTCGTGCAGAATCTGCAGCTCGGGGCCTACACAGCGGCCCCGCCCGGCTCCCCGCCTTACGGAGGCCCGAACAGCCCGTGCGGCAAGCTGATGCGCTACAAGCCCGTCAAGGCCGTGTACGGGCCGGCGACCTTCCTCAACCAGGCGGTCGCGGCCGTCAATCAGCTGATCCTGTCGATGAGCCACGGCGCGCAACAGGCGATCGCGACTGCGCGCCAGGACGCCTACAAGCTGGCCATCGGCGAGCACAAGAGCCGCCAGCAGGCTCAGCAGATGGCGAGCGCCGCCGCCACCCTGGCCGAACAGCAGCAGCTGACGCAGGCCGAGCAGCTGGCAGTGCAGTCGGGGCTCTCCTCGGCGCCCAGGATCGACAACCAGCAGTTCGTCTCACAGATCGTGTTCGACGCGACCCGGGGTACCAACCAGCCGAAGGCGCGATTCTCGTATCTGTTCCCGACCGCCAAGTCGGCGCTGATCCAGATCCGCCTGAAGTCCTCGCTCACCCCCGCCCAGCAGTCCCAGGCGATCTCCTGGATCCGGCAGGCCGTGCGCATGCCGACCTTCCGTCTTAGCTATGGCGGCACCTACCTCGTGAGCGGTGCGCCGGTGGTGCTCTCCGATCTTGCCTCGACCCTCACCGGCGCGATCGCGACGCTGCTCGCCGTCGTGCTGGCGGTGATGGCGGTCGTGCTGTTGCTGGTGTTCCGCTCACGGCTGCGGCTGCTGCCGCTGCTGATCGCGCTGGCGGCTGCCGGGATCACCTTCGGGCTGGTGGAGCTGGTCGGGGCGTCGCTGACGATGGCTTCGCTCGCGGTGCTGCCGATCCTGATCGGGCTGTCAGTCGACTACGCGATCCAGTTCCAGTCACGCGTCCAGGAGGCGCGGCGTTCAGAGCCCGAGCTCGCGGGCGCCGATGCCGTCGCCAGGGCGGCCCGGGTCGGAGCGCCGACGATCGCGACCGCGGCGCTCGCCACGGCCACGGGTTTTTTGGTTTTGCTCCTCTCCCCGGTACCGATGATGCGCGGCTTCGGCGTGCTGCTGGTAGTCGGCATCGCCATCGCGCTTGCCTGCGCGCTCGTCTGCTGTCCGGCGGCGCTGGTGCTCGCGGATCGCGATGGCGGGTCCTTGCTGGCCTCGCTCAGGGGCGCCCGGGAGATCGTCATGGCGGCTGCCGGGGGGGTGATGGCCGCCGCGAGGCGGGTTATGACCGCTGCGAGGCGGGTGGTGGCCGGTGCCGGGCGGGTCGCCCGGCCGGCGCGGGGGCTGGCGCCTCCGGTCGCCGGCGGCCTCAGCGCTGCGCGTCGCCGGCTGCGCTGGCGGGGAGGTCCAGAGCGCGCGCTCGGGCGCATCATCCAGCGGCCGGTCCTGGTGCTGTGGGTGGCGCTCGGCTTGGCAGTGCTGGGCTGGATCGCCCAGACCCAGACCGGGGTTCAGTCAGATGTCACCAAGCTCGTGCCGTCCTCGATGCCCGCGCTACGGGACCTGCACACGCTCGAGCGCGTGACCGGCGTCTCGGGCGAGATCGACGTCACGGTGCGCGCCCGCGACGTGGCCCGGCCCCAGGTCGTCCAGTGGATGACGAGCTACGAGAAGGACCTTCTGACGCACTTCGGATACGTTGAGAACAGGGGCTGTATGTGGGCCACCCTGTGCCCGGCGCTCTCGCTCCCCGACCTCTTCTCCACGGCGGGCAGCACGGCCGGCACCCAGCTCACCTCGACCTCCATCAGCAGCCTGCTGGGCGCGGTTCCGCCTTACTTCAAGCAGGCCGTCATCACTCCGGACAACAGCGAGGCCACGCTCGCCTTCGGCATCCGCCTGATGCCGCTCTCGCGCCAGCAACAGGTGATTGACTACATGCGCTCGCGCCTGCATCCGCCGTCCGGGGTGAGCGCTCGCCTCGCCGGCATTCCGGTGGTCGCCGCCGAGGCGAACTCCGCCCTGTCCTCCTCGGCGCGGCAGCTCTTAACGCTGCTCGCGGGGATGCTGGCGGTGGCGCTCGTGCTGCTGGCGGTGCTGCGCCGTCCCAGCCGTGCGCTCGTGCCGTTGGTGCCGATCGCGCTCGCGACGGGATGGTCGGCGCTGATCGTGTTCCTGCTGGGGATTCCGCTGAACCCGATGTCGGCCAGTCTCGGCACGCTGGTGATCGCGATCTCGACCGAGTTCAGCGTGCTTCTCTCCGAGCGCTTCCTCCAGGAGCGGTCGGTGTCCGCGACGCTCGGCGAAGCGCTGCAGCGCACCTACCGCTCGACCGGCGTCGCCGTGCTGGCGTCCGGCATCACCGCGATCGCGGGCTTCGGTGTCTTGATGGCCTCCGACATCACGATGCTGCGCGATTTCGGCCTGGTCACCGTGATCGATCTGACCGTCTCGCTGTGCGGCGTGCTGGTGGTGCTGCCGGCGGCTCTGGCCGCCGCCGAGCGGGGCTCCTTCGAGCGCGCGGCCAATGAAGTCAGCCGCTTCTTCAGCGCTCGCGCGGCGCGCCTGCGGCGGCGGCCGAGCGTGGTGTGAGCGGCGAGGAGCGAGCGGGCCCGGAGACCGGACCGGATGATGCCGGCTCGGTTGAGCGGCCGCTGCTGGGCCGGCTTGACCCCGACCGCGCTGCCGCGACGGACCCGCCACAGCCGGACCACGCTGCGGACCCGCCACAGCACCGCCTGGACCCAGATCGAGCAGCCGCTGCGGCTCCAGCCGCGCCCACACGGCCGCCCTCCGCGATCGACACGCGGCCGTACCGACGTGCGATCGGAGCGTTCGCGTTCGCGCTCGTGGTGGTGATCTCGGTGGCGCTGTTTTTGACGCGCGGAGTCGGCACGGTCGGCGTCGTCCCCGGCCAGCGCCTGCACGACTTCGCGGCCCCGGTGGCGACGTCGAACCTGGTCGGTGACGCCAACTTCAGCAAGCCCTGCCGGCTCGGCTATTTCGGCGATCGCGCGCTCAATACCTGCCTGCTCACGCGGCGGGGTCCGCTCGTGCTGGCCTTCTTCGTGACGGGCTCAAGCACCTGCGTTCAGCAAATCAACACCCTGCAGCGGGTCTCGCACCAGTTCGCGCGGGCGCGGGTGGCATTCGGGGCGGTCGCGGTGAGCGCGTCGAAGTCGGCGACTGCAAAGCTCGTCCATCAACACCGCTGGACGATCCCCGTCGCCTACGACCGCGACGGCTCGGTCGGCTCTGTCTTCGGCGTCGCGATCTGCCCGCTGGTCGAGCTTGTGAGCCGCGGCGGCATCGTCAAGTACAGGCTGATCGGCGACCGCTGGCTGCAGCCGACGGCGCTGGCGGCGAAGGTGCGAGCGCTCGTCGGCTGAGGCGTGCAGGACGAGATCGACCTCAACGCCGCGGAGGGCGCCGTAGCGCCCGACCTCCATGCGGAGTTCCCGGGCCTGCGCCTGCTGTGGGTCACCATCTCCGCGCAACTCCGGTCAAGTCCGCGCGAGGTGCGGCGTCGGCTGAGAGAGCTCTCGAGCCGCTATAGGGGCGAGCTCGTCGTCGCGATGCGCACGCAGCCAATTCCGCATGCCTACCGGGCCTTCTACCGCCAGATCGGGCTCGACCCGGACGTCACCCGCATCCCCAGCGAGGCCGTGGCGGTGGAGCGGCTGATGCATGGTGGCTTCAGATCCCACAACGTGATCGACGACGGCTGCCTGATCGCGCTGATCGAAACCGGGGTGCCGGTGTGGTCGCTTGACGCCGACCGCCTCGACGCCGGCGGGCTCGGCATTCGCTCCACGGTCGAGGGCGATCTGCTTGGCTCCGGTGAGTTCGCGGTCCCGCTCGCACCCGGTCGGCTGGTCGTCGCCGACGCCGACTCGGTGCATGCCGTGCTGTTCGAGCAAGTTGCGCCGGCCCACCGCGTGGATCGCCATACCGAACGCGTCGCGCTGTTCGCGATCGGAGTCGACGGCGTCCCCGCAATCCATCTAGAGGAGGCCCTCTGGGTGGCCGCCGACGTGGGGCGCGCAGGGTAAGGGACCGCGATCCGAGCGGGTCGGCAACCGTGGGGCGCGCGGCTAGGCAGATCGGTTTCCGAGCGCGCGCCCGGTGGTACCCTCTGAGTGTCCATCAAGGGGAATGAGCGTGGAGCTTCTAGAGCCGGGCATGACAGCAGCGCAGGTTCCGTCGACTGGTTGGCCGGATGTTCGCGAGCTGGACGAGCGCGCCGCGCGCCGCTCTCTGCGTGCGCAGATCGCGCGCCTCGAACGCGAACTGGCGGACGCCTTCGTGACCGCATTCCGCCTCGGCGGTATCGAAGCTCCGAGCGCCGATCGCTCCCAGCCGCGTCTTCTCGACCTCGGTGAGCTTGAGCGCGTCCGCGACGAATTGGCCGAGCGGTTGCGCTCCGCGCGCGTCACGATCGCAGAGCGGGCCGAGATCCAGGGCGCCAACCGCGTGCTGCTGGAGCGCATGCTGCTCGAGCCGCACAAGCATCGCTTCGTGCGGGTGGCCGCCAGGGACCTCGGCGAGCCCGGCTGTGGCGTGTGGCAGGTCAGGCCGCGCCTGGGTCTGATCGGCATGCTGATGGGCTGGTGGGAGGTCAAGCTCTCCTCGGGCTGTCCGTTAGCCCGGGGCCGCGGCGAGATGCCGGCGGCCCGCGTCAGATGAACTCGACGGGCGCCGCGCGCAGGCCGGTTCCCGCGCATAAGCGCAGATCTATGCTCAGATCGATGCGTGCGGTGCTGAGGACGGGGTCGGGCGCGGTCCTGGTCGTGATGATCATGTTGCTCGGCAGCTTCGGGCTGTGGATCGGCACGCCCCTGCTGTGGCTATGGGTGGGCTCGCAGGTACAGGGCGCCACGCAGTCGCTCGGCACCGCGTTCGCGGCCGCGTTCGCGGGTGCCGTAGCGACCGTCGTGGCGCTCGCCTCGGTGCTGGCGAAGCTAAGCGACTTCTACCGCGCCAACCGGGAGGCACGCGGCCTGGACGACACCGGCCATTTGGTACTCGAAGCGGTCCTGGTCGTGAGCGCGGGCGTGACCATTGCCGGTTTCGCGGTCTGGTTCTTCCTGCTTTCGGGCGCGAGCCCCATCCCGATCGATATAAACCTCTAGGGGATCGTGCACGGCGCCCAGGCTGGGCGCCTCGATCATCGCGGGTGCGGCGAGCTGGGGCTCATCGATCACCGCGCGCGTTCCCAGTTGCGTGGCCAGCAACCCTCGCTGGCGTTCGGTCAGCTTGCCGAGATGACGCATTTCGGAGATCTGCAGGCCCGAGAGCAGTTTGCGCGTGCGGTTGCTACCCCAGCGCCGCTGGCTCATGAGCAGCTCTCCCACCGGCCACGTGGACGCCGCTTCGGGCAGATCGAGAATCACCTCCGCCGCGGACAGCTGTCCGCGAGCGATCTTTCGTTTCAGCTCC
This sequence comes from Solirubrobacteraceae bacterium, assembly GCA_039583645.1. GTDB lineage: Bacteria > Actinomycetota > Thermoleophilia > Solirubrobacterales > Solirubrobacteraceae > Palsa-465. The sequence continues at coordinate 11,160 of JAVKSP010000024.1, read as the reverse complement.
GCTCGCGCCAGCCGAACTGCATTGGCCCGCTCCAATGCACGCATCCGCTGAGGTGCGGGAGGGCGGCGGTGCTCCCTGACCATCATCGCGCTCTCCGTCATGCCTTCTCTCTCCCATGATCGCGGGCCCACCGGGCGGCGGGCGCCTTGGTCAACACTCTCTCCCACGGGCTCGATGAGTCCGTTAGGTATCACCTTTGTCTGGTCGCTACCAAGCCGTCACGTTCGCCCTGCCTCCCCCGTTGCCCCACCAAGTGCAGATGCTCTGCGAGACCCGATCCGACCTGAAGCCAACGCCAGAAAACGCTAACGGCACAAACGGGTCGAGGGCAACTTCGCAGCGCCGAGGCTTGTGCTTAGAGCGGGAATTTTGTGCGCGATCGAATTTGTGCGCCAATGGACAAGCTTTTGGCACGTTTGCACGGCGATCTCCGCCCCGGGGAGCGGGCCTACTCCGGCCCGGGGAGCGGGCCGTGCTCGCGCTCGAACTCACGCTTGGCCTCCGCAAAGACCGCGATCGCGGCATCGAGCGTGGCGCGATCGTGGGTCGCCATCACGCTGTTGCGCAGGAGCGCTCCGGCGGGCGGGACGGCGGGGTGGACCATCAAATTCACATACACCCCGCGCTCGTAAAGTGCTTTCCACATGAACAGGGCCTTGAAGTCGTCGCCGATGACGATCGGCACGACAGGCGTCACGATCTCGGTGCCGTCGGCAAGCCGCGTCGGCTTCACCACGCGGAAGCCGAGGTCGCTCAGACCCGCATGTAGGTAGCGGGCGTTGTCAAGCACGCGCGCGAACAGATCGCGTCCCTCCTCCGAGCGGCAGATGCGTACGGCCGCAAGCGTCGCTCCGACCGCGGCGGGCACGGCCGAGGCGGTGAAGATGAAGGGCCGCGACTGAATCCGCAGGAACTCGATCACGTCGGCAGGGCCGGCAATCACGCCACCGCATGAGGCCAGCGACTTGGAGAAGGTGGCCATGCGCAGATCGACGCGATCCTCGACCCCCAGCAGCTCCGAAGCGCCCGCTCCACGCGCCCCCAGCACGCCGAGTGCGTGCGCTTCGTCGACCATCAGACGCGCCCCGAAGCGCTCGGATACGTCCGCGATCTCGGACAGCGGCGCGACGTCGCCCTCGGTCGAAAACACTCCGTCGACCACGACCATGATCCCGCCGCCGTCGGCGGCCGCCTTCTCGAGCGTGCGCTCGAGGCGGTCGAGCCGGTTGTGGCGGAAGACCCGCAGCTTCGCGCGAGAAAGGATGCAGCCGTCGAGGATCGAGGCGTGATCGCCTGAGTCGACCACGACCGTGTCCGAGGGACCCAGGATCGTCCCGAGCGTGCCTAAGTTGGTCTGGTGGCCGGTGGTGAACACGAGCGCCGCCTCGGTCCCGAGCCAGTCGGCCAGCTCCTGCTCGAGTTCGATGTGTAGATCGAGCGTGCCGTTGAGGAAGCGGGACCCCGTGATGCCGGTCCCATAGCGGTGAAGCGCGTCGAGCGCACCCTGCTTGACACGTTCGTCCCCGGTCAGCCCCAGGTAGTTGTTTGACCCGAGCATGATCCGCCGGGCCCCTTCCATCTCGACCACCGGCAGCGTGGGACCCTCGAGCACCCGGAAGTACGGCAATGCGTCGAGCTCACGGACTGTCGCAAGCTGCTCCAGCCGTTCGTGCTGACGGGCCTTGGCGAAGACGTCGATCGTGGTGGACATAGAAATCGGACGAGTGCAGCGCCACTGGTCACGCGGGTCGCATGGAAGCGTTCGGGTGCCGCCGTGGAGCGACATCGTAACGGGGCTTTGAGGAATGCCGTCGGCGCTGTCACCATGTGAGCCGATGACGGATAAGTTCGAGGAGCCCATAGAGCTCGGTCCTGAGGACATCAAGGAAGAGCCGCACCTGCACGTGGAAGCGGAGCGCCTACCCGCAGTGGTCGAGGCGCGGGTGATCGAGAGCACGCCCTCGGCGCTGCTGCCCGCGGTCCAGGCCGCGGCGGCCGCGGCGACCGGCTTCGTCGCGGGCGCGGCCACTTTGGCGCTGGTCAGGCGTCTGAATGCCCGCCGGCTGGCGCGCCCCCCACGCCCCGGTTCGGGTGGCTACGGCCGGACCCGCACGCTGCTCGTGCACGTACGCGTCCTCGACTGAGGCGGGCTCCCCTAAGCCAGCGGCGTCCGTAGCCCCTCGAGCAGCCGATGGACCGTGGGCCCCATTTCCGCGCGCGCGAGCGTTGCGTCTTCGGCCCCCGCGATCGTCATCGCCGCCTCCTCGAGAGCCCCCAGCAGCACGTGGGCCGCGGCACGGGTGGGCTGGTCGGGCAGCTCCCCGGCCTCGATCGCCTGGCCCAGGGCTCCCTCGATTACCCTCAGACCGTAGTCGCTGTCGACCGCCTGCCACACCTCGCGCCCGAGCACCGCGGGGCCGTCGAGCAGCAGGATGCGCTTGACCGCGGGCGCCGTGCAGGCGTCGAGGAAGGCGTCGATCCCGCACTCGAGGGCGACCAGCGGCGTCTCGCCGGCGAGCGCGGCGCGCCGGACCTCGCGCGCGGTCTCGGCGCTCACAGCGACCGCGACCGCCCCGAACAGCTCGTCCTTGCCGGCGGGAAAGCGGCCGCTCAACTCGGTCGCCGAAACGCCGGCGCGGGAGGCGACGTCCTCGACCTCTACCCCCGCATACCCACGCAAAGCGAACAGCTCACGCGCGGCGAGCAAAACCTCGCCGGCATCCGAGGCGGCCACGGACCTAGATCCCCTGGCCGGCCAGCACCTCGTTGGTCGAGGCGCCGTCGACCGCCTCGGGTTTGGAGATCAGATGGTTTGCCCTCATCCAGCGCCCATAGGCGGCCCAACGCGACGGGTCCTGCCAACCCCAGGGCTTGCCTTTATCGGCGCCCGACGGGAAGAAGGCGGGCAGCGTGGCCCTCACGGAGGCCGACTGAAGGCGTCCGTCCAGGGACGGATTCGCCGCCAGCAGACTCCTGATCCCGGCGCTCGGGTCGCTGCGCACCGACTCGTACCCGCGCGCGAGCGCCTGCACGAAGCGGCGTACGAAGTCGATGTGGTTGACGAGCGTCGACTCGCGCACCACCAGCACGAGCTCGTCATAGTTCGGCACCCCCACCTGGTTCATGTGGATCACGTGCGGGTGCTTGTGCAGCTGGGCGAGCTGGACGGCCTCGTAGTTCCAGTAGCCGCCGAGGATCGCGTTCACGCGACCCGACAGCAGCGCGGGTACGAGGTTCGAGCCCACGTTGATCTCCTGGACCTTGTTCAGCCCCACGTGGGCGCGCTTGAGGATCGTTGTCAAATAGGCGTGCTGGTAGGGGATACCCGCGTCGCCCACGCGCTTGCTGCGCAGCTGCGTCGGCCTGGTGATGGGATGGCGCCCGATCGAGATGATCGAGGTGAGCGGCTCCTGCACGAGCGCTGCGACCGAGACCAGCGGCTCGCCCTGGTTGCGCGCCAGCATCACCTCGGGCTCGTAGGAGACGGCGAAGTCGATCCGCCCCGCGGCCAGCAGCCGCAGCGGCGCCGAGGGATCGGACGGGACCTGCACGTGCACGTTTAGCCCGGCGCGCTTGAAATCGCCTTCGGCGAGCGCGCGGTAGATGCCCACGTGGTCGGCGTTCGGGAACCAGTCCAGCATCAGCGTGGCCGACTGAGAGCCCGACGCGCCGATCTGGTTGTGCTTCTCGCCGCAGGCGGCGAGCCCAAGCATGCTCAGGATGGCGATCGCGATCAGGAACAGGCGTTTCATTGCTCTCCTTGTCGTTCGTAGGCCCACGGCACCACGAGCCGCTCGGCCAGGCTAAGCAGCGCGAACAGGGCGATCGCGAACACGGACAGAATCACCACCGTCGCGTAGGCGCGAGGAGTCAGGATCTGCGCGACCGACAGCTGGAACAGGTAGCCGAGGCCTGCCTGGGCGCCCGCCAGCTCCGCCAGATATGCGCCGATCACCGCCACCACGACCGCGATCTTGGTCCCGGTCAGAACTCCCGGCAGCGCGGCGGGCAACTCCACATGCCGGAAGGTGCGCACGCGCGTGGAGTCGAACGTCCGCATCAGCTTGATCAGTCCACGCTCCACCCCGGCGAGCCCTGCCAGCGTGGTGACGACGATCGGGAAGAACGAGACGAGTGCGACCACCACCAGCTTCGGCAGGATCGCGAAGCCGAGCCACAGGACCAGTAGGGGCGCGATCATGGGAATAGGGATCGTCTGCGAGGCCACCACCAACGGGTAGACGGCTCGCCTCAGGGTGGGCGAGAAGTGGATCGCGACCGCGCACGCGAAGCCGGCCACCGCGGCCAGCAGGATCCCCAGCACCACCTCCTCAGCCGTGACCACGAAGTTCGACCACAGCAGCGAGCGGTCGTTGTAGAGCGCGCTCGCGACGGCGTGGGGAGCGGGCAGGATCAGCGGGTCGACGCCGCCGAGGTCGACGTACAGCTCCCAGGCGCCGAGCAGCGCGGCAAGCACAAGGACGGGCCGCCACGTGAAACGCCAGCCCGAGCCGATCCATCCCCACCGGATCACGCCGGCACCCCCAGCGCCTCAAGCGCCCGCTCGCGCAGCGCGACAACGTCAGCGTCGGTGCGGTGACGCGGGCGCGGCAACTCGACCTCGATCTCGGCCAGCGTGCGGCCCGGCCGCGGCGACATCACGACCAGGCGATCGGCCAGCATCACCGCCTCCTCCACATCGTGGGTGACCAGGATCACGGTGCGCGGCTCGCGCTCGAGCACGTGCGAGAGCCACCCCTGCATCTGCAGGCGGGTGATCGCGTCGAGCGCCGCGAATGGCTCGTCCAGCGCCAGCACCGGTTTGCCCGCCAGCAGCGTGCGCAGGAACGAGACTCGCTGGCGCATGCCGCCCGATAGCTCAGCCGGCCGGGTGCGCTCGAAGCCGGCGAGCCCGAAGCGCTCGAGCCACGGCGCCGCCGCGGCGCGGCCCTCGGCGCGCGAGCGCCCCTGTGCCCGCAGTGCGAGGCCGGCGTTGTCGAGCGCGCTCAGCCACGGCAGCAGCAGGTCGTGCTGGGGCATGAGCGCGGCGGGGGCGGAGTCGACAGCCCCTGCGTCCGGACGCTGGAGCCCGCAGATCAGCTCCAGCAACGTCGTCTTGCCGCAGCCGCTCGGCCCCACCACGGAGACGATCTCCTGCGCTCGCGCCACCAACGACATGCCGTCCAGCGCCACCACCCGTCCGCGTCGGGTCTGGAACGCACGGGTCACTCCGTCGACCCGGACGGGCGCCGGAGACCGTCGTTCGGACGGCGCGTTGACGATCAGGTCTGTCACTCCCTTCGCGGGCATTACCCCACAGGTTCGAAGGGTCAGCGTCGGGTGGTGTAGGGCGCTATCTCAGCCGGCTTACCCGCCAGCACCCCTGGTAGCACAGGGTCGATACTGCTCACACGATGCTAGCGGACGGCCCCACTAGCGCGAGCGCGCCAGCGCCTTCACGAACGCCTCGAGCTGGTCGGTTCGCCAGCACTCGAAGGCTGTGCAGTGCTGCTCGTAGCGGCCGATCACCGAGTCGCCGTAGTTCCAGTAAAGGCGCGGCTCGGGGTTTAGCCAGAAAGTGTGACCCGCCAGCGACGTGATCGCCTGAAAGGCCGCTTCGCACGGCGGCCGGCCGTTTGTACGCGCGTCGCCCAGCACGATCACGCTGGCCCGCGGATGCAGCTCGTCCCCAACCAGCTCCAGGAACTCGCTCCACACCCGCCCGTAATCGGTGTAGCCCGATACATCGGCAACGCCCGCGGTGCGCGACACCGCAGTGCTGGCGGCGCGAAAGTCGCGCTCTGACTCGAACACCTCGGTGACCTCGGAGACACGCTCGATGAAGACGAACGAGCGCAACTTGCGGAACGCGTCGTGCAGCGCGTGGACCACCGAGAGAAAGAACGTGCTGGCCGAGGTCACACTGGTCGAGACGTCGCACAGCACGTAGATCTCGGGGCGCCGGGGGCGGCGCGGGCGGTACTTGAGCTCGACCGGCACGCCGCCGGTCTGCAGCGAGGCGCGCATCGTGCGGCGCACGTCCACTTGGGCGTGGCGCCTGCGTCCCCGCTGTTCGTGACCCTCGGTCGCGAGCCGCCGCTTGAGCTGGGCCACCACCCGGTGGACGGCCGCGAGATCCTCGATCGGTCCGGTGGGCAGTGCGCGGTCCAGCTCGGTCAACGGGCGTTTGGGGGGCAGCGCGGCGGTGCGCGCGATCGCCTCGCGCTCGAGCTCGCGCCGCAGAAACTGCTCGAAGCGCCGGATCTGCTCGCGTGACAGGCCGCGGCTGCGGGGGTCGTCGGGCGGCAGGTCCACCCGCGGCTCGGCGCGCAGGCCGAGCGCGCGACGGATCCGCTGCACGTCGACCCCGACCACCCCGGACCCTTCCTGCGCGAATGCCGCGATCGCGAGTCGCGCCAGGTCACTCATCGCGGCCTCCGAGCCCTGCGTGAGCGCTGCCGCGATCTGACGGCGCAGCTGATCGAGGTCGAGCCGGGCGCTGTCCACCGCTCTCAGCGCCGGCTGGCCGAACTCGTGCCGGGTCGCCTCTGCCTCCGTGGCGCGGAAGAAGAAGCGCTCGAATACGAGCTCGAAGACGTGCCGGTCCTCTGGCGACTTCGCCAGTGTCGCGGCGAGCGTCTCGCGGAAATCTTGCTGGCGGCGCCACGGCACGTGCCCCAGCGCCTCGAAGGCGTCAAGCAGCTCGGAGGTGCCGACGGCGACGCCCTCGCCGCGCAGATCCTCCGCGAACGCCAGCAGCGCAGCGCCAAAGCCGCCGGCGCGCTCCGGGAGCCCGCCGTAGACGCTCACGATCGCTCGAGCACCCGTCCGACGCGCTCGGCGACCGTGTCGAGGTCGGTGCGGTGCTTGACGATCACGCTCATCGTCTGACGGAACACCGCTTCGTCGATCTCGTTCGCTCCCAGCAGGATCAGCGAGCGCGCCCAGTCGATCGACTCCGCGATGCTGGGCGGCTTCTTCAGGTCGAGCTCGCGCACCTGGTGGACGATCTCCACCAGCTGGCGCGCCACGATCTCGTCGAGCTGCGGCGAGTGCAGGCGCACGATCTCGAGCTCGTGATCGATCGAGGGGTAGTCGAGCCACAGGTAAAGGCAGCGCCGCTTGAGCGCCTCGGTCAGCTCGCGCGTGTTGTTGGAGGTGAGCACCACCACCGGCTGCGTCCTGGCCTCTATCCGCCCCAGCTCCGGGATCGAGATCTGGAAGTCCGACAGCAGCTCCAGCAGCATGGCCTCGAACTCTTGGTCAGTCTTGTCGATCTCGTCGATCAGCAACACCACCGGCTGGCTCGAGACGATCGCGGTCATCAGAGGCCGCTCGAGCAGGAACTCCTCGCCGAAGATGTCCTCCTGGACCTCGTCCCAGCCCGTGCCGTCGGTCTCGGTCTGGATGCGCAGCAGCTGCTTGCGATAGTTCCACTCATACAGCGCCTTTGCCTCGTCCAGCCCCTCGTAGCACTGCAGGCGCACCAGGCGCCGGTCGAGGTAGCGCGAGAGCGCCTTGGCGAGCTCGGTCTTGCCGACCCCGGCGGGTCCTTCGACGAGCACGGGCTTGCCGAGTTTGGTCGCGAGCAGCGAGACGAGCGCGGTCGAGCCCCCTGGGAGATAGCCGACCGCCCGCAAGCCTGCGGCAATGTTCTCGACGGAAGTTGGTTCGGGCGGAGCGGCGCGCACGGTGCGAGGCAAATATAGGGTTCCCCTGGCCTTGTTTTTCTTCGCTGCACAGCAGGCGCCACCGCTGACGCTGTTCACGGTCGCCGTGGTCCTGGGCCTCGTCGTCGGAGTCTTCGGCCACATCATCCAGTCGAAGGCGCTGATCCTGTTCGGAATCCTCGTGGTCGGCGCGGTGTGCGGCTACGTGGTCGTCTCGAGCTACGTGGGGGCCTTTTTCCCGTAGGCCGTGGCTTACTCCTTCGAGATGAGCTCGATGCGGTTGCCCCAGGGATCCTCGGTGAAGAAGCGACAGCTCCCGGGTAGCGCGTCGTCCCAGCTGACCTTGCGGCCGGCCTCATCGAGCCGCTGCGCGAGTGCCTCCAGTCTTCCGCGTGCGACGCGTAGCGCGGGATGAGCCTTCTGCGCTGGGACGAACGGGTCCTCGACGCCAATGTGCAGTTGGTGCTCGCCGAGTCCGAACCACACGCCGCCCCGGGCGCGTAGGACCTCGGGCTTATCTATCTCCTCCAGGCCGAGTAGGTCGCCGAAGAAGCGGCGGGCCTCGCCCTCGCAGCCCTTCGGCGCGGCGAGCTGAACATGATCAAGGCTAAGGACGTCCACGCGGTCAACGTAGCGTCGGATATAACCCGTGCATAGCGCGGGTTATATCCCACGCATGCACTGGGGTGGGCGCGCCGCGGGAGCCCCGGGCGCGCGGCGGGAGCGCCCCCCTACAGGATCGGGATGTCCTCGACCTCGCCCGTAGTCTCTGGCCCGCGGCGCTCGAGCCGCTCGATGTACCAGTCGAGCAGGGCCCGCATCGCCACCAGCAGCTCCCGCAGCGCTTCGGCCAGCCGACGCTGGAGCTCGCTGGGGATCAGCTCACGCAGCGCTCGCACGGTCTCCAGCAACGCGTCGAGACCGGGGTCGTGCGCGGCTCCATCCTCAGGTGCCTGAAAGCCCGCCGGGGGCAATGGCACGGCGCCCAGCGCCGCCTCGGTCAGGCGCTGCGCCTTTGCCGAGGCCTGCTCGAGCCGCTGCTCGAGCCGGCGCATGGTCTCATGTGTCGACTCGTTCTCCTCAGTCACTTTCGAAGCTCACCTCGAGCGTCCCGTTCTCGAACCGCGCCCCCGTGGGGTGCAGCGCAGCGACCGGCGGCGGCAGCGCGATCGTGCGGCGCTGGCCGTCGATGCCGACCACCAGCTCGAGCCCGACCTTCTTCAGCGAGATGTCGCTCTTGGTCGCGAAGGGCAGGTCGAGGCGCAGCCGCGCGGCCCCCTCGGCCATCTCGAGCTCCTGGGTGACCTCGTCGTGCAGCACGGCCGCGGGCTCGTGGTGCGCGAACAGCTCACCCGCCAAGCGGTCGAGCATCTCGCCGCCCACCACCTCCTGCTCGAAGTACGGGGCCTGGAGCACGGGCACGGGCGCAAAGGACGAGCTGACCAGCGCGATGTGGTCTTCCTGGACCTTGCGCCAGCCGGCGAAATAGGCGCCCACGTGGGCCGGGAAGATGCGGTTCACGATCACCGCGTCGGTGAGGTAGCCGTAAAGGTTCAGGTAGGTGTAGGTCCGCATCGCCTCGCCGATCACCATGCGGTCAGGGTTGACGACGAGCCGCACCGTGGTGTGTCCGCGGTCGCGCAGGATCTCGTTCATCGCGATCAGGTTCTCCGAGAGCCGGCGGATGTCGTCGAACACGGCGTGGCTGGGAAGCGGGATGTCGAGCAACGAGCGAGCGATCGGTCCCGCCGCCGCAATCAGCTGTCGCTCGAGCGGGAAGACCTTGTCGATCCACCAGCGCGCGACGTCGGGAAACGACAGCAGCCGCAGGGTCTCCCCGGTCGGGGCGCAGTCGACCACGATCGCGTCCCAGGCGCCGGACTCGTGCTGAGCCTGCAGTCGCAACAGCGCGAAGAGCTCGTCCATCCCCGGCGGCACTGTCAGCTCGGCCGCTGAGATGCGGTCGATCCCGCGCTCGGCGAGCAGCTCCGAGAGCCATCCCTTGACCGCCGACCAGTGACGCTCGAGCTCGTCCTGGGCCGAGACCTGGAGTCCCCACAGGCACTCCGAGACCGCCGTGGGCTCCGAGCCAATGGGGTTCTGCAAGGAATCGGACAGGCTGTGCGCGGGGTCGGTCGAGAGCACAAGCGTGCGCATCCCATCCGCCGCGCAGGCCCGCGCCGTACAGGCCGCCACCGAAGTCTTGCCAACGCCGCCCTTGCCCGTATACAGGATCATCCTCGGGCGCATGGGCGCCGAGTTTAGGGTCCGGAGGCGAATTGGTGCGCGGTTGCGACGCTCATTCGGACGCATCGACAAGCAGCCATTCAGCGGCGGGCCCAGTGGCGTGAGCGGGACAAGTCGCTTGCTAGATTCGACGGCGGATGGGTACGGGCAAAAGCAAGCGGATCGCGTGCGTGCTGCTGAGCGCAGTCCTGGCTGTCCTCGCCCTTGCGGCGTGTGGCAGCAGCAGCAGCCCCCAGCAGGCGAGAACGCTGCTGCGCCAGACGTTCAGAGGCACCCATCGGGTCAACAGCGGCAAGCTCGCCGTCCGCGTCGCGGTCGCCGGCGGCGGTTCGAAGGCGCCCTTCGAGCTCAACTTCGGCGGCCCCTTCCAGTCGCAGGGCAAGGGCACGCTGCCAAAGTCCGATTTCACGATCAACCTCAGCGCGCTCGGCGGCACCGCCACGCTGGGCGTGATCTCGACGGGCACCAACGGCTACGTCTCGCTTCAGGGCGCGACCTATCGACTGCCCGCATCGACCTTTCACCAGCTCCAGTCGGGCTTCTCGGGCACCAAGGGCTCGAGTTCGGGCTCGAGCGTGCTGTCCAAGCTCGGCATCGACCCGCTGGCGTGGGTGCGTAACCCGACCGTGGTCGGCAACGAGAGCGTGGGCGGCGCCAACACCACCCACATCCGTGGCGACGTCGCGACGGGCAAGCTGCTCGCCGATCTGTCGACGGTGCTGCAGAAGGCCTCCTCGCTGGGCATCTCGGGCGGCTCGAAGCTGGCCTCGGGGATCTCCGCCAGCGCGCAGGCCCACATCGCGCGCGAGGTCAGGCACCCCACGCTCGACGTATGGACCGGCACGAACGACCACACCCTGCGCAAGCTCGAGGTCAACTTCGACCTGCCCGTCAACGGGACCATCGCGACGCTGCTGGGCGGCCTGCACTCCGCGCACATCTCGCTGCTGCTGCAGTACACCGACATCAACCAGCCGCAGACGATCACGGCGCCCACCTCGGCTAAGCCGTTCAGCGAGTTCGTCGCCAAGATCAACTCTTTCGTGCAGGGCCTGCAGGGCGTTGCGCACGGCGGCGGCTCGTCCTCGAGCGGCTCGCCCCCCAGCGGGAGCTCCTCGGCGAGCTCGAAGACGCTCCAGCGCTACACCCAGTGCATCCAGTCGGCGGGCGGCGACGTCGCCAAGATGCAGCGTTGCGCGTCGATCCTCAACGGTGGATAAGCGATCCCGGGCCGCTCATGAGC
>JAVKSP010000023.1:0-32219 GCA_039583645.1 Solirubrobacteraceae bacterium | reverse complement strand
GGCGCAGGAAGGTCGGCGGGGTCGAGGCGGGCGGCAATGGCGCGGGACCCGCGCTTGAGAAGCTGCCCGAGACGGTCGAGACCGGGAACGGTGACGCGTCCGAGGTTGCGCTCCCTGAGATCTCGGGGAACGGCCCCGCGCCCGAAGTCGAGATCCCCGAAACGCCTCCAACGAGCTAGGCGACCACCATGGCCGGGGTGGGGTGTGTGCTGGTCGGATGGATAACGCCGGCGTAACGGCGTTACGCCGCTGTTACGCCGCGGCGCGCATGCTTGGGCGCATGGCCGGCCGCAGAGTCCTGGGCGCCACGGCGGTGACCATCGCCGTGAGCGCGGCAGCGGCCGTGCTCGCCGCGCCAGCGGCTGCCACGTCGACCAGCAAGGTCACCTGGAGCTTCGTCTCGCAGCCTGGGCTGCACCCTCCCAAGCTCGAGGTGCTGGAGCGCAAGTCCGGGCTGGCCGCGGGAGACTTCCTTTTGGCCAGCGAGGCAAGGGGTGGCCACAGCCAGTCGGGTCCGCTGATCGTGCAACGCAACGGCCAGGCGGTGTGGTTTCTGGACACCAGGCTGGGGCTCGATTTCGAGCAGGAGACCTACAACGGCAAGCCCGTTCTCGTGTGGACCAAAGGTCGCTCGGTGGTGGTGGTCAATGAGCACTACCGCAAGATCGCAACCGTGAAGGCACACCGCCCGTGGATGCTCGACGGGCACGACGCGCAGATCATCGGCGGGGACATCTGGATCACCGTGAACCGCATGGTCCCCTGGGACCTGAAGCCATACGGCGGGCCGAGCAGCGGGACCGTGCTCGACTGCGGGGTTCAGGAGTATCAGCTCAGCACCGGACAGCTGATCGGCACGTGGGACGCTCTCAATCCGCACGGAACGGCCAACGTCCCACTCTCGGCCTCCAAGGTGCGCTTCAACAGCCATTTCCCCTTCTGGGATGCGTACCACATCAACGCCGTACAGCCGCTGCCGAACGGCGACCTGCTGATCTCGATGCGCAACACCTGGGCTGTCTACCTGGTCGACCCCGCCACCGACCAGACGCTGTGGACGCTCGGCGGCAAGCAGTCGAGCTTCAGCTTCGGGCGCGGGGCGAAGTTCGCTCTGCAGCACGATGCGAGGCTCGTTGACCCCAGCCAGGGAGGCCTTGGATCCGACGTGGAGCTGACCGTGTTCGACGACAACGCCCACGGCCGGCCCTCGAAGGGAATCGTCCTGAGCCTGAACACCACCACCTATCAGGCGACGCTCGTCCAGGCCTACCACCACGACCTTTCGCTTCGCGTGGGAGTCGAGGGCAGCATGCAGCTGCTCCCGAATGGCAACGCGCTGGTGGGCTGGGGCGCCGAGCCCTACTTCTCCGAATACTCGGCCGCGGGTGCGCAGCTCCTGGACGTCAGGTTGCCACCCCTGGACTCGAGCTACCGCGCGCTGTTCACGAACACCTGGGTCGGGACTCCCTACTACCCCCCGCGCGGCGCCGTCCGCGGCAAGACCGCATACGCGAGCTGGAATGGGGCCACCCAGGTAGCGAAATGGCAGGTTCTGGCGGGCGCGAGTTCGCATCACCTGAAGGTCGTGGCCGTACACAAGCGAACCGGGTTTGAGACCGCGATCCGGCTCGGCAAAACCTATGGCGCCTACGAGGTACGCGCGCTCAGCTCCACGGGTCAGATACTCGGGACCTCGAAGTCGTTCTCGTAGGCGCGCCCGGATGCCGCCGCGCGCCTAGATGTTGAAGATGTTGATCCCCAGGTTGTTCATCGCCTGCTGGGCCTGGATGTTGAGCTGAAAGAGCTCGCCCGACCACACCAGCACGCCCATCGCGATCAGGATCGCGCCGCCGACTGCGATCACGACCTGGTAGTGACGCTTGATCGCCTTGAACAGCGCGGTCATACGCTCGAACAGGACCGCGGTCATGAGGAAGGGGATCGCGAGTCCCGCGGAGTAGAAGGCGAGCAGCACGGCTCCATGAAAGGCGGAGCTCGAGAGCGCTGCCGCCGAGAGGATCGCTCCCAGCGTCGGCCCGATGCACGGCGTCCAGGCAAGCGCGAAAGCGGCGCCGGTGACAAGCGGCCCGCCGCGACCTGCCCGTTGCATGAGCGCGTCGACATGCCACTCGCGGTTCAGGCGGGTGACGAGCGTGCTCGCCACGAAGAACGCTCCGAGCGCGATCATGACGGCCGCCGCGATCTTGTCGAGCACGAGGCGGTCGGTGGCGAAGCTGGCGCCGAACAGCGTTGCCCCGACGCCGAGGACGACGAAGATCGCCGAGAAGCTCAGCACGAACAACAGGCTCGGCACGAGTATGCGCCGTTTGCGCACGTGCGAGATCTCGGCGGGCGCCACGCCGGCGACCGTCGAGAGGTAGCCTGGGACGAGCGGAAGCACGCACGGCGAGAGGAACGACACCGCTCCAGCCGCGACAGCGGCGAGCACGGTGACGCCACTCGCCGGATCGCTTGAGATGGCAGCAATCACGGCAAAATCGTAGACCTCAGCATGAAGTTGCTTGCGCACAAGCGGTTGGAACGGGTCGCGCACCGGCCGTCGATCGTGATCGGGCTGCTGGCGTTCGCGGTGGTGCTGCTGGTGGGCGTCGGAGTCGGCTTGAGCGCGCTCGTGCGCTCTTCTCACGGCGGTGGCGGAGGGCTCGCGCACAACTCGAGCCTCGATCCGGGCACGGCGCTGCACCGGCCGGCCCCCAACTTCACGCTCACCGACCAGTTCGGACGCCGCGTGTCGCTCTCGTCCTACCGCGGCAAGGTCGTGCTGCTGGCCTTCGCCGACTCTCGCTGCACCACAGTTTGTCCGCTGACGACGACGGCGATGGTGCAGGCAAAGCGGATGCTCGGACCCGCCGCCGCGCGCGTGGTGCTCCTGGGCATCGACGCCAACCCCGTCGCGACCAAGGTGGCCGACGTGCGCGCCTATTCGCTCGCGCACGGGATGATGGCCCAGTGGCGCTTCCTCACCGCGCCCGCGCCCGAGCTGAGGCGTGTGTGGAAGGCGTACGGGATCGCGTCCGAGGTCCAGCACGGCCAGATCGACCACACCCCGGGGCTGTTTGCGATCGACGCCCACGGGTTCCTGCGCCGGGTGTACCTGACGCAGATGTCCTACGCGAGCGTGAGTCAGTCCGCACAGCTGCTGGCCCGGGAGGCGTCGCGGCTGCTGCCCGGCCACCCTCGCGTCAACTCGCATCTCTCCTACGGCCAGATCCCCGCGATCCAGCCCTCGGCCCGCGCGGCGCTGCCCCGCGCGGGCGGCGGCAAGGTCACCCTCGGGCCGGGGACTTCCCCGCGCCTTTACCTGTTCTTCGCCACCTGGGACTCCGAGGTCACCGACCTCGCCAAGCAGCTCGAGGCGCTGAACACGTATGACCGCGCCGGTCACCCCTCGCTGACGGCGGTCGACGAGGCCAGCGTCGAGCCATCGGCGGGTGCGCTGCCGCGCTTCCTGCACTCGCTGCCGCGGTCGCTTGCCTATCCTGTCGCGATCGATCGCTCGGGCCGGGTCGCCGACGGCTACGGCGTCCAGGACGAGCCCTGGTTCGCGCTCGTGTCCGGTGGCCGGGTCCTCTGGTACTACGATGTCTCGACCTCCGGCTGGCTGTCGCGGTCGGCCCTCGCGAGCAAGGTTCGCGCGGCGCTCAGCCGCGCGCCGTCCTCGCCGGCTGGGCTCTCCGGGGCGCTCAAGCAGCTCCAGGGCTCGCCCGCGCCGCTGGCGGCGCTCCACCGCCAGGCGGGCCAGCTGCTCGGCTCGAGCAGCTCTCTGACCGCGGGCATCCGCCAGCTGCGCGGCTATCCGATCGTGATCAACGCCTGGGCTTCTTGGTGTACCCCGTGCCAGAGAGAGTTCGGGCTGTTCGCTTCGGCGGCGGCCCGCTATGGGCGCAGCGTGGCCTTCCTGGGCGCCGACACCGACGATCAGGCCGGGGCCGCCCAGGCGTTTCTGAACAAGCACCCCGTCTCGTATCCGAGCTACCAGGCTACGTTTAGCGCGCTCGCGTCGATGGGGGTGATGCAGGACCTTCCGGACACGATCTTCGTCAGCGCGACGGGAAAGGTGCTCTACGTGCACATCGGCCAGTACGTCAGCCAGGGCACGCTCGATCAGGACATCGAGAACTACGCGCTGCGATGATCGCCGCGTGAACCAAATCAAGCTGACTGCGTTCTCCCACGGCGCCGGTTGAGCGTGTAAGGCCGGGGCGGCGCAGTTGGCGCCGCTACTCAAAGCCCTACCGCAGCCGGACGATCCCAATCTGATCGTCGGTACCGCGACCGCGGACGACGCGGGCGTCTACCGCCTGCGCGAAGACCTCGCGCTCGTGCAGAGCGTCGACTTCTTCACTCCGGTCGTGGATGACCCGTACGACTTTGGCCGCATCGCCGCCGCCAATTCGATCTCGGACATCTACGCGATGGGGGCGCGGCCGCTGACCGCGCTGAACCTGGTCGCCTGGCCGGTCGAGGCGCTCGGGACCGACGCGCTCGAAGATGTGCTTCGCGGCGGCGAGCACATCGCGCGCGCGGCCGGCCTGACGATCGTCGGCGGCCACACGGTCGATGATCCGGAGCCCAAGTACGGGCTCGCGGTCACGGGCACCGTCGATCCGCGGGAGATCTTGACCAACGCGGGGGGGCGCGCCGGCGATGCGCTGGTGCTGACCAAGCCGGTGGGATCCGCGGCGGTCTCGACCGCGCTGAAGAAGGGGTTCGCGCCAGACGACGTGGTCTCCGCCGCGGTCGATGTGATGGCGGAGCTCAACGCAGCGGCTGCGCAGGCGGCGCGCGCCGCGGGCGCCCACGCGGTCACGGACGTGACCGGCTTCGGGCTGCTCGGCCATCTGCACGAGCTGACGCTCGCGAGTGGCCTCGCCGCCGAGCTGGACGCTCGAGCCGTGCCGGCGCTCCCGGGCGTGCTCGAGCTGCTGGCCGACGACAGGGCGCTCGCCGGCGGCAGCCGCCGCAACCGCGAGCACGCCCAGACCTACGCCTCGTTCGCCGCTTCGGTCGACGAGCCGCAGCGGCGCCTGGTGTGTGACGCGATGACCTCTGGTGGGCTGCTGGTCGCGCTCGCATCGGAGCGCGCGGGTGAGATGCCTGGGGTGGTCGTCGGTCGCCTGGTCGAGGGCGAGCCGGGGCGGATCGCCGTCGGCTGATTCAGGCTCTCAGCGCCAGAGCATGCGCCCGACCGCGCCCATCAGCTCGTCCACCTGAGCGCCTGGCTCCTTGGGTCCCTCCCCCTCGCCCAGGAGGCAGAAGCGAGCGTGGCCGTCGAGCAGGCCCAGCGCGACCTTGTCGAGGGCCGCCTGGATGGCGTTGATCTGGGTCATGACGTCGATGCAGTAGCGGTCCTCTTCGACCATCCTCGAGATTCCGCCGACCTGGCCCTGGACACGGGCCAGGCGTGCCAGCAATTCTTCCTTGGTTTCCGAGTAGCCGCGTCGCGCCACGGCCCGCCATCCTACCACATGCCTTACCGGGGTAGGGTATAGTCGAGCGGGGAATGACCAGCGTGCTCGACACCATCGGACAGGGCTTTCACCAGGCATTCCTGATGGCCTGGGAGGTGTGGTGGGCGCTGGTGTTCGGCTTTCTGATCTCGGCGATCGTGCAGGCATGGGTGCCGCGGGCGCGAATCGAGAAAGCGCTCGCCGGTCGTGGCGCAGCGCCGATGGCTCGCGCCACCGCGCTGGGCGCCGCGTCTTCGTCGTGCTCCTACGCCGCGGTCGCGATCGCCAGGTCTCTGTTCGAGAAGGGCGCCTCGGCCGCTACTGCACTGGCGTTCCAGTTCGCCTCGACCAACCTGGTGTGGGAGCTCGGTCTGGTGTTGTGGGTCCTGATCGGCTGGCAGTTCACGCTCGCCGAGTATGTGGGCGGCCTCATCCTGATCGGAGTGATGTGGGCCCTGCTGCGCCTGTTCGTCTCTCGCCAGGTCGAGGAGGAGGCGCGCGCCCACGCGCATGGAGCGGCCTCGGGCCACCACCATCACCACCACCACGGAGCAGGTGGCGAGCCCGCGAGCCTCCGCGAGCGCCTGACGTCGCTGTCTGCGTGGGCGGAGGTCGCGGACAACTTCCGCGGCGACTGGCAGATGCTCTACAAGGAGATCGCGGCGGGGTTTGTGCTCTCTGGCTTCATCGGGCTGCTCGGCAACGGCTTCTTCCGAGCTCTCTTCATCACTAATGCCCCCGCCCCGGCCCGGATCGTGGAGAACGTCGTGGTGGGACCGGTGGTGGCCGTGCTGTCTTTCGTGTGCTCCGTCGGCAACGTGCCGCTCGCTGCCGTGCTGTGGTCGGGCGGCATCTCGTTCGGCGGCGTGGTCGCCTTCCTCTTTGCCGACCTGATCGTGCTGCCGATCGTCGCGATCTACCGCAAGTACTACGGCTGGAGATACGCGGCGCGGATCACGGCCTTGATGTTCGTCGCGATGGTGCTGGCGGCCTTGATCGTCGAGGCGATCTTTTCCGGCGTGGGGCTGATCCCGGCCGCGCGCCCCACCCGGGCCGAGGTGTTCAGCTCCGTGCAGGTCGACTACAAGCTCGTGCTCAACGCGGTCGCGCTGGCCGCGTTCGCCGCCCTGTTCGCGCTGCGCTTCCGCCGCCGAAAGACCGGTCCGGTAGGCGCGGTCACGGCCGAACGCGCGTCCTCGCAGAATTCCCAGACTCGTTCGCTACCCTCGACGAGCGTGGAGGCAGAAACGGCTCGACAGCGAGCGGAAACGCGGATCTAGCAGGCGATGGCCAGCCGTAAGGCGGAAAAGGAACGGCTCCGGCAGGAGCGACTCGAGCGCGAGCGTGAGGCTGCGGCCGCGGCGCGCCGCCGCCGCCTGTTCCAGTTCTCCGGCGGGGGCGCGGTGGCGCTGATCGCCGTGGTGGTGATCGTGGTGGTGCTGGTCACGGGCGGATCAAGCAGCGGCAACAGTGGTGGCGCCAACAGCGGCGGCAACGGCAATCCCTCTCACAATTGGAAGCCGATCACCAGGACGGCCTCGAGCACGGGCCTCAAGCTCAAACCGGCTCCGCCGAACGGGCCAGCCGGTCCCGAGGGCATCCCGATTCCGAAGAATGCCTCGCCGCTCGCTTCGAACGCCAGCACCGCCAAGGGCGGCACGGTGGATGGGATCTCGTGCGGGGCGTCCGAGCAGGTGGCCTTCCACGTCCACACCCACCTCACGATCTTCGTCAACGGGGTTCAACGCCAGATCCCGTATGGCATCGGCATCGTCCCTCCGCGCCAGGTGCAGAACACATCCAGCGGACCGTTCGTGCAGTCGGGTTCCTGCTTCTACTGGCTTCATACCCATGCTCCCGACGGCATCATCCACATCGAGTCGCCCGTCGTGCGCACATACACGCTCGGTGACTTCTTCGACATCTGGGGCCAGCCGATCGGCCCCAATCAGGTCGGGCCCGCCAAAGGCAAGGTCACAGCCTTCTACAACGGCAAGCTCTACAAGGGCAATCCGGGCGACATCCCGATCGGCGACAAGATCCAGATCCAACTCGATGTCGGCACGCCGCTGGTCGCACCGCAGAACGTGAGCTTTGCGGGCACCGGGCTCTAGGACGTCAGCCCAGATGGATCTCGCCCGCGTCTAGCGCCACGCGGCCGCCACCGGTCGAGACCACCAGCCTGCCCTCGCCGTCGACCCCCGCTGCGGTGCCCGCGCCGCCGGCCCAGCGGACCGGTCGCCCCAGCAGCGCGTCGCGACCGCGAACGAACTCCAGGACCTCATCCTCGGGTGCGCCCAGCCAGCGCCCAAGCGCCTCGAGCAGGGGCGCGAGCCAGCCCTCGACCGCCTCTGTCCCCAGCCCGAGCGTTCCTGCCCGCTCGCGCAGCTCCTGCGGCAGCTCGGCGATCGAGACCGCGACGTTGATGCCGATCCCGACGACCGCCCAGCCCTCCTGGGGCCGCGCCTCGACCAGGATGCCAGCCACCTTGCGCCCGTCGAGCAGCACATCGTTGGGCCATTTGACCCGCGCCTGCGCTCCCACGGCGCAGGCAACCGCCGCGCCGGCGGCGAGCGGCAGCAGCCGCGGCGGCTCGCGCACGATCAGGGAGCACAGCAGCGCCTGACCCGGCGGTGCCGTCCAGGCGCGCCCCTGGCGCCCACGCCCCGCGGTCTGCTCGCGGGCGGTGACCAGGGTGCCGTGGGGCGCCCCGGTCGCCGCCAGTGCCCGCGCTCGTTCGTTGGTCGAGTCGACGCGGCGGAAGTGGACGCGCGGGGATCCGGTCATTCAGAGAAGCTGATCCGGATTTCCGCGTCGACTGAGAGCCCCAGCCGCTCGGCCGCGTTTCCATGTCCCACGGCCAGCGCCAGGCGCTGGTAGGAGTCCTCGTAGAGCAGGAGCTCGCCCCGCGGAACCTCGGCGAAGGTGCGCGCGAAGCGGGCCGCCGCAGGCGCGCCGTCCCCGACCCGCACCATGACCCGCTGCCCCGGTTGGAGCCCAAGCTCCTCAGCGCGCGCATCGAGCTGGACGTTGCCGAAGCGGTCGATGTGGAGCACGTGCGCCACCAGCGCGCCGTCGGCAAAGCGCGGGGTGGGCAGCTCGAGTGCCACGAGTTGGTCCGGCTCGAGCAGCTCGCCGGCCTGCGCGAGCGCCGCGCCGGCCGCCAGCCATGCCGCCACCGGCGCGAAGATGTCCCGGCCGTGAAAGGTCGCCGACAGCGGTTGAAGACGGAAGCGCGAGCGACCGATGTCGACCGCCTCGGTCACCCCGCCGGAGTCCTGCGCCGCCGGCCACAGCAGGCCGTTGTCGGGCCCCACCAGTAGGCGCCGATCGGCCGTCCGTAGCGCCACCGCCCGGCGCGACCCGCCGACGCCCGGGTCGACAACGGCCAAAACGACGCCAACCGGCAGGTAGGGCAGCGACTCGCGCAGGATCACCGCGCCCGCGCGCACGTCGTGGCGGGCGATGCCGTGGGTGATGTCGATCACACGTGCGGCGGGACAGATCGACGCGATCACGGCGTGGCAAACCCCGACGAAATCGTCGCTGAGGCCGTAATCGGAGAGGAAGCTGATGACGGGGATCGGGGAGTTCACAACGACTTCACATCTTGGTTACACCAATCCGCCGCACCGTCGTCAAGACTTCACCGTGCCGAGCGGGATAACCAAACCTAAGCGGAGGTTCGCTCCTGTGGAAGTGATCGAAGCCATAAACGAAGCGCGGCTGTCCCGCTTTCATTCGAAGGCGATCTTCGTCTCGGGCATGGGCTTCTTCACCGACGCGTATGACCTGTTCATTATCGGCACGGCCTCGACGCTGATCGCCGCGCAGTGGCACCTCGGCGCGACCGAGACCGGCCTGATCAACTCGATGACGCTGCTGGGCGCGTTCTTTGGCGCCAGTGTCCTCGGACGGCTGGCCGACCTGATCGGCCGCAAGCGGGTGGCGGTGTTTGACGCCACCGTGATGCTGATCTTCGCGCTCGCGTCCGCACTCTCGCCGAGCTTTATCTTCCTGGTCGCCTTCCGCTTCGTGCTCGGACTTGGCGTCGGCGGCGACTACCCGGTCTCGGCGGTGCTGATGAGCGAATACGCCAACCGCAGGGATCGCGGGCGCCTGGTCGGGCTGGTGTTCGCCATGCAGGCGCTGGGTACCGTTTCCGGCTACCTCGCGGGCCTGGCTCTGCTCTCCGCGGGCGTCGATCATGCGCTCGTGTGGCGCCTGCTGCTCGGCCTGGGAGCGCTGCCCTCGGCCCTGGTGCTCTATGCGCGGCTGCGGATGCCCGAGTCGCCCCGCTATCTGGCCTGGGTCAAAGGCGATGGTCGGCGTGCGGCGGCCAGCGTGGAGAATTTCTCCGGTGGCCGGGTGGTGGCCTCGGGCGAGGTTCACAAGCCCACGCGGCTCAGCCTGAAAGCCTTCCTTTCGGATCGCAGGCTGCTGGTCACCCTGCTGGCTACGGCGGGCGCATGGTTCGTGTTTGACTATGCCTACTACGGCAACGCCGTCTCGGCGCCGCTGATCGTGCTGCACGTGCTCGGACCGGGCGCCACGCTCGAGCAATCGCTGCTGTTCAACCTGCTGGTGTTCTCGGTCGCGGCGGTCCCCGGCTATTTCCTCGCCTGCGCCTTCATGGACCGGATCGGCCACCGGCGGCTGCAGCTGATCGGGTTTCCCGCGATGGGCGCGATGTTCCTCCTGATCGCGGTGATTCCCGGCGTGACCACAGTCACCGCGCCGTTCCTGCTGCTCTTCGGCGCGAGCTACTTCTTCGCCGAGTTTGGCCCCAACACGACCACCTTCGTGCTCGCGGCCGAGTGTTATCCGACCTCGGTCCGCACCACCGGCCACGGCCTCTCGGCCGGGATCGCGAAGCTCGGAGCGTTCATCGGCGTCTACCTGTTCCCGCAGATCACGGCGGCCTTCGGACTGGCGGGCGCGCTCGAGTTTGCGGCGGGGATGGCCCTGGCGGGGACGCTGCTGACCCTGCTCTTGCCCGAGACCTCGCGCCGTAGCCTCGAGGACATCAGCGACGAGGGACGCGTTATCTCCGCGAGCCCGCGTCTCGTCCCGGCCGGGGTTCACGCCGAAGCGGCCTGACGCCGCGCCACGCGCTCAGCGCGTGGCGCGTACCACCGTCAGCAGCAGACGCGACGGTCGAGCCGCGTCGTGGTGCAGCGCGTTGTCGGCGATCACGCCGTCGGTTGCCTGGGTCTCGTCGCCTCCCGTGCCCAGGTTGGTCTGAAACGCAGGGTGCGCCGAGGAGGCGGCTTCGAGCCGCACCCGATGCCCGGCCGCAAAGCGCTGCGCGGTGTCCCACATCACGACCTCGACCTCGTACACGGTCCCCGGCACGACCGGCAGCTGCCGCTCATGGCCCTCTCGATAGCGGAGCCTGACCACACCGTCGCACAGACGCTGCGCGAAGCCGCCGGGGTGCACGTCAAGCAGCCTTGCGTGAATATCGGTGTCGGCCGCCGAGGTGCTCACGTGGGCGATCAGACGCACCGGCCCGATCACGTCCAGGACCTCCTCCAACGGCTCGCTGGTGTAGACGAGCACGTCGCCGCGCGTCTCGACCCCGGAATAGTCGTCGGGGCCGCCGATCTGGTTGGAGGAGGCACCGGTGATGAACGGCACCGGGCGATCGGGATCGTGCAGCCACTCGTCGCTGGGAGATCCCGCCGCCGGGGGGACATCGAGCAGCCGGCCGTCGCCGAAGCGTGAATTGGCGCGCCCGCCGCTGTCGAGATAGAGGGCGCGCTCGCCGGTCTCCGGCGGGGGCCAGCTAGGCAGGTCGAGCCATTCGTTTGCGCCCATCAGGAACACCCGCACCGGCGCGCGCTGCTCGGCGGGCGCTCGCCCGCGCACCATCTCGTCGAGAAAGCCGGCCATGACCGCCTCGAGATCGATCACCGAGTGCGCTCCGAAATCGAGCTCGCCGAGCCGGCGGCCGGTTGGGACCTGGTGGCCCCAGGGGCCCATCAGCAGCCGCTGGCCGCGCTTTCCGGCGGCTGTCATGGCGGCAAAGTTCGCCGGCGTCCCGATCTCCTCGTCGTCATACCAGCCTGAGATGTGCAGCACCGGCACATCCACCTCGGTGATGCGGTGCTGGTAGCGCAGCGGCTCCCACCAGCCGTCAAGCGTCTGGTGGCGGCATTCCTCGCGCCACAGCTCCGAGCGAAAGCCGGCTGCCTCGTCTAGCTCGGCCAGCGGCCGGTGGCTGTAGACCTCGAACCAATCGTCGACCGCATCGGGGTACTGAAGAGCGCGCCCGTCGGTCAGCCGGTACCACCAGATGTGCATCGGGCCTGGCACCCCGGTGGGGTTCTCAACGAACGGATCGGACGGCGTGACGAGCACGATCATCGCCTTCAGCGCCGGTGGTCGATGAAGCGCGGTCAACCACTGGATGCGCCCGGGGTAGCTGCCCCCATAGGTCGCGACCGAGCCGTCGCACCATTCCTGGGCGGCGACCCAGGAGATCACGTCGACGCCGTCGAGTCCGTCGTTGCGGTAGGGCTCGAACGTCCCCTCGGAGTCGCCGCGCCCCCGCACGTCGACCCACACCGCCGCATAGCCCGCGTTGGCGAACGCGTCGGCGCGCTCCGTCGGTCGCTCGCCGCTTCGCCCGTACGGGGTCCGCATGACCACGGCCGGCGCCGGACGATCCGCCGGCAGCACCAGATCGGCCGCCAGCGTGATCCCGTCGCGCAGCGGAATCCTGACGTTGAACCGGCGGGTCAGCGGCGGGTAGCGCGGGCTCGCCATCGCTCAGGCTCCTGCAGTCGCGCCGGCCTGAGTCGCGGCGGCGTCCTCGATCAGCGCCGCAACGAGGCCGTCGAGGTCGTGGCGCGCGGCCTCGACGTGTGGCTCCAGGCGCTCCTCGCGCAGCGTCGCGCTGGTCACCGGGCCGATGCTCACGATCCGCGTCCCAGTCCCCAGCCTGCCGCCCCCCGCAAAAAAGAAGCGGACCGTCGAGGACGAGGTGAAGGTCACGTAGTCGGCCCGCTCGACCGCCGCCAACTGCTGCTCGGAGAGCGGCTCGGCGACCGTCTCATACAGCGCGATCTCGTCGACCTCGGCACCTCGCGACCGCAGCGCCTCGGGCAGCACGCTGCGGGCCTCGGCGGCGCGGGCGATCAGCGCTCGCCGCACGGGCACGCCCGCGAGCGCTTCGATCAATCCCTCGGCGACGAACCGCTCCGGGACCACGTCGGCGATCACGCCGTGCTCGCGCAGCGCGGCGGCGGTGCCGGGTCCGATTGCCGCGACCCGCGCTCCCGCCAGCGCCCGCGCATCGTGTTTAGCCCCACAGAGGCGCTCGAACAGCAGCCGGACCCCATTGACCGACGTCAGGCACACCAGGTCGTAGGGGCCGAGGTCCGGCGCCGGCCCCGCCAGCGGCACGATCCTGATCGCCGGCGCCTCCACCACGGTGGCGCCGAGGCCGCGCAGGCGCACGGCCAGGCCGCTGGCCTGCGCGCGAGCGCGGGTGACGGCGACACTGCGGCCCGCCAGTGGGCCCTTCCCGAACCATTCGAGCCGCTCGCCCAGCGCCGCTACCGGCCCGAAGACCGTGAGCGCGGGGGCACGCACCGCCCGCTCGGCAGCGACGGACGCGATCGTCTGAAGCGTCCCCGTGATCACGCGCTGGTCGGGAAATGTGCCCCGCTCGATCACGGCCGCGGGCTCGACCCCGGAGCGCCCGGCGCTCAGCAGTCGCGCCGCGATTGCCTCTAGTCGTCGCACGCCCATGTACATCACGAGCGTGCCGGGAAAGCGGGCCAGCGCCTCCCAATCCAAAGCGAGCTCGGCCTTGGCGGGATCCTCGTGGCCGGTCACGAATGCCACCGCGCTTGCCTGCTCGCGGTGGGTGACGGGGATCCCGGCGTAGGCGGGGGCCGCCACGCCCGCGGTCACACCCGGCACCACCTCAAACGCTATGCCTGCCGCCGCCAGAGCCAGCGCCTCCTCGCCGCCGCGGCCGAACACGAAGGGATCGCCGCCCTTGAGCCGGACGACCTCTCGGCCGGCGCGCCCGTGCTCGACCAGCAGCCGCTCGATCTCCTGCTGCGAGACCGACTCACCGCCGCCCTGCTTGCCGGCGTAGATCACCTCGGCGTCCGCCCGCACGCCGCCGAGCGCCTCCGCCGGGATCAGCCTGTCGTGCACGACCACATCCGCGGAGGCGATCAGTTCGAGCGCACGGCGCGTGAGCAGATCGGGGTCTCCCGGTCCGGCGCCCACCAGGTAGACCGTCATCCCAACAGCTCCCGGGCCCCGACCGCCAGCATCCGCTCCGCCACCGCGCTCCCGAGGCCCTCGGGTGCGCCCCTCAGACGGTCCTGAATCCAGCGCGAGCCATCCGGCAGGCCGACCCAGCCTCGCAGCTCGATCTCTCCGTCCCGCAGCGCAACCGCGTGCGCCCCCACCGGCGTGTTGCACGACGCATCGAGGCCTCGCGTGAGCTCGCGTTCGGCGAGCACGCAGGCCGTCGCCGCCGGGTCTGCCAGCCCCTCCGCAGCGAAGGCCTCGCCGCTGCGCCCCTCCACGAACAGCGCGCCCTGGCCCGCAGCGGGGACGAGCTCATCCAGCGCCCCGGCCGCCTCGTCAAGGCGACCGAGGCGCTCCAGCCCCGCGCACGCGAGCACCAGCGCGTCGACTTCGCCCGCCGCCAGCTTGCGCAGGCGGGTGTCGACGTTGCCCCGCAGGTCGACCGGTTGGAGATCCTCCCGCAGCGCGCGCAGCTGGGCCGCGCGACGCAAGCTGCTCGTTCCCACCCGAGCGCCGGCGGGCAGCGCCTGCAGCGACGGCGCGCCGCACAGCGCGTCGCGCGGATCGCCACGCGCGGGAATCGCCACCAGCGAGAGACCGGGCGCGAGCTCCGCCGGCACGTCCTTGGCGGAGTGCACGGCGAGATCGATCCGGCCCTCGAGCAGTGCCCGCTCGAGCTCCGAGATCCAGCGGGACTTGTCGTCCTCGGTAGCGCCCCGATCGCCCCGCGTCGAAACCTGCACCAGCTCCGTGTCGGAGTTGAGTCGCTCCGCGACCCACTGCGCCTGGGCGAGCGCGAGCGCGCTGCCGCGCGTGCCGACGCGAATCAACGGCGAAGCGCTCTGACGTTGTCGAGCTCGCGGGGCTCGTCAACCGAGGGCACCGTCGCCTCGTCGTCGCTCAGTCCGAACAGCTCGCGCACCAGCGCCATGCGCGTGTGCACGCGGTCGTCGCGAGCTTCTTTCATGCGCACGGTGGGCTCGTGCAGGAGGCGGTTGACGAGCGCTTTGGCCAGCGCCTGCACGCGCTCGAGATCACGCGCGGAGGCCGACTCCCACTTGCCCTCGTTCTCCTTCACCACCTGGGCGGCGATCTCGTCCGCGCGGGCGCGCAGCGCCGCCAGCGTCGGCAGCACCTCCAGTGACCCGAGCCAGGTCGCGAAGTGCTGGATCTCCTCCTCGACGATCCCCTCGGCGGTGCGGGCCTCGGCCTGGCGCACGCGCCGGTTGCGGTCGATCACCGCCTGCAGGTCGTCGATGTCGTACAGGGAGACGCCCTCGATCTCGGCGCAGCCTGAGTCGATGTCGCGTGGCACGGCCAGGTCGATCAGCAGCATCGGCCGCTCGCGACGGCTGTCCATCACCTCGGCCAGCTCGCGGGAGCCCAACAGCAGGTGCGGCGAGGCGGTCGCCGCCACGACGATGTCCGCCCGTTCGAGCGCCTGCGGGAGCTCGTCGAAGCTCACGCTGGCGCCGTGATAGCGCCGCGCGAGGCTGATCGCGCGGTCTCGGCGCCGGCTCGCCACGAAGATCGTGCGCACGCCCGAGTCGGCCAGCGCCCGTGCCGTCAGCTCGCTGGTCTCGCCGGTGCCGACGATCACGACCTCGCGCCCGTCCAGCGCTCCCAGCAGCTCGCGCGCCAGCGCCACCGCCACCGCCGGCAAGGTCAGGGCGCGCTCGCCGATGCCGGTCTCGGTCCGCACGCGCTTGCCCGCCTCGAGCGCCGCCGTGAATAGCCTGTTGGTCAGCGGCCCGGTCATCTCCTGGCGCAGCGCCGCCTCGTAGGCGCGCTTGACCTGGCCCTGGACCTCGTTCTCGCCCACGATCATCGAGTCGAGCCCGGCGGTGACGCGGTACAGATGCCGCGCGGCGTCGCAGTTGCGGTACGAGTAGATGGCGGGAGTGAGCGCGGTGGGGCGGATCCCGGCCTGGCTCGAGAGCATCGCCAGGACGGTCGATTCGCCCTCGACCGGATCGGCCACCACGAGGTAGAGCTCGGTCCGGTTGCAGGTCGAGATGGCGACCGCCTCACGTACGTCGCCCGATCCCCGCAGGTCGCGCAGGAACTCGGCCGCCCGCGCCTCGGGTAGCGCCAGGCGCTCCCGCACCTCGACCGGGGCGGTCTTATGCGAGACGCCGATCGTGAGCAGTTCGCTCACGCGATCCGCTCCTGGGGACGTTCGGCATGCTCGACGCCCGCGGGCTGTTCGTCGAGCACGTCCAGCTGGCGCCGTTCGGCCAGCTGGCGCCGCAGCTCCTGCAGCTCCCGTTCGGTCCGGATCTGCTTGCGCACCATGATCGCCACGTAGATCAGGATCAGCGCCACGAACACGATGTACGCCGCGGCCACATACGGACCGGCGGCGTGCAGGGGCAGGGCCGGGGCGGCTGCAAGCAGCGGGCTCACGACGGCGCCGCGCTCCTGGCGACCCCGGGGGCCGCCTCCTCGCCCAACGCCGCCCGGCGCAGTCGCCGCAACTGGATGCGGGCGTTCTTGGCGGCCATCTCGTAGCGCCACAGCGTCACGTACAGGAGCGCGATCGCGAGCAGCGAGATGGCGAAGGTCAGGCCCATGGACCCAGGCAGTTTGCTGCCGGTGAGCGTCAGCACGCGCGGGTGCACCACTCCCTGGGCCGCCCGCACCGCGATGAAATTCAAAGGCACGAACGCGCCCGCGACGATCGCGAACACGCTCGCGTAGCGCGCCTGGCGCTCGGGATCCTCGATCGAGAAGCGCAGCGGCTGGTAGGTCGCGAACAGCAGCATCACGATCAAAAATGAGACCAGCGTCGGATCGCTCCACACCCACCAGTGGCCCCAGGAGGCCTTGGCCCAGATCGAGCCCGTGATCAGCCCTCCCACGCCGAAGATCAGCGCCATGTGGATCGCCACGTAGGAGCGCATGTCCCACTTGCGATCGCCGCTGCGCAGGTGGCCGATCGCCAGCAGGCCGCCGAACACGAAGCCGCACAGCGCGGTGATCGCGAGCGGCACGTGCAGGTAGAAGATCTTCTGGATGAAGCCCTGGTTGGCGTCAAGCGGGGCGTAGAAGAACACCAGCGCGAGCGCCAGCGTGATCATCGCGATTGTGGCGAGCGAGAGGGCTCGCAGCCCGCGGCCGGAGCTGATCATGCCTCAGTCCTCAAGGAGGAAATCGAATACCGCGTAGGAGAGAAGAGCGAACACCACATCATAAAGTGCCAGGATCAGCAGCCATTTGCCTGGCGGCGACGCCGCCGAGCGGTGCGCCAGCACCGGCGCAGCGGCCCGCGCGGTCGCGATCAACGCCGGCAGCAGCAGCGGCAGGCCGATGATCGGCGAGATCATGTCGCGGGCGCGAGTGTGGATCGCGATCGCAGACACGAGCGTGCCGATCACGGAGAGCGCCACGTCGGCGAGCGCGATCACAGCGACCAGCCCCGCAAGGCGCGGCCCCAGCGGCGGCCCGAGCAACAGCAGCCCGAAGGCTGGCACGGCGATCACCTCGAGCACCACCAAGAAGACGAACATCGCCGTCGCCTTGGCGAGCAGCAACGCGTTGCGGTCGACGGGGGCGAGCAGAAAGGCGTCGAAGCCGCCCTGCTCGCGCTCGGCCACGAACAGGCGTCCAGCGCCGAGCAGCGCCGCGAACAGCAGCGTCACGGTCAGCACGCCGGCCGCCAGCTGCCCGGAGATCGTGGTCCGCGCGAGCGCGAAATGAAAGATCACGAAGGTCGAGAGCGAGAACAACACCATCGCAGGCAGCGTCTCGAAGGTGCGCAGCTCGAGCCGCAGGTCCTTGCGCAGGACGGCCAGGGTGGCGCTCATGCGTACAGCTTCCGCAGCTGGGGCTCGGTGACCTCGGCCGGCGGCAGCACGAACGAGGCACGGCCGTCGCGCAGGCCCAGGACCAGATCCGCACGCTCCATCGCGGCGCTCGGATCATGGCTCGTGAGCACGCAGGTGCGCCCGTTGCCCCCACCGACCAGCGGCTCGATCAGCTCGGCCGCCTGGGGATCGAGGTTTGCCCCTGGCTCGTCGAGCAGCAACACGATCGGTTCGTGCAGCACCGCGCGGCACACCGCCAGCCGTTGCACCAGGCCGCGGCTCAGGGAGCGCACCGGGTCGTCTGCGCGCGCCCCCATCCCGACCGCCTCGAGCAGCCGCTGCACCCGCTCGGGCGCGACACCGTGCAGGCGGGCGTGGTAATCGAGGTTCTCGCGCCCCGAGAGGTCGCGATACAGGAGCGGCTCGTGGGCCAGCAGCCCGACCCGGGCGCGCACGGCATACGCGGCGCGCGGGAGCGGCTGCCCGAGCACCGAGACCCGTCCCGAGTGGGGCCGCAGCAGCGTCGCGAGAATGCGCAAGAGAGTCGACTTGCCGGCGCCGTTGCGCCCCAGCACGGCCAGCGTCGCGCCGACCGGCAGCCGCACCGACACGTCTGCGAGCGCGGCCCGCTCGCCGAAGCGCCGCGTCAGGCCGCGCAGCTCAATGGCCGGTTGATCCATGCTCGCGCCCCAGCAGCCCGACCGCGTGCTCGAGCACCGGAGCGACGACCCCGAAGAGCTGCTCGATCGCCTTCGGGCTGCCCGGAAAGTTGACCACCAGCGTCTCGCCCACCGCTCCCGCGACCTCCCGCGACAGCATCCCCATGGGCGTGTACTTGCGTGACTCCGCCCGCAGCGCCTCCGCGATCCCTGGCACCTCGCGCCCGATCACGGCCCGAGTCGCCTCGGGCGTCACGTCGTCGGGCGTGAGGCCGGTCCCGCCCGTTGTCAGCACCAGCGACACCCCGTTCGGCGGCACGCAGTAGCGTCGCAGCGCCCCCTCGATCGCCTCGCGCTCATCGGGGACGGTCTCGCGAGCGACCACGTCGATCCCGCCCTCGCTCGCGAGTCTCTCCAGCAGCTCGCCCGAGCGGTCCTCGCGCTCGCCTGCGGCGACCGAGGTCGAGACGGTGATGACCGCTGCTCTCAGCGTCGCCATGTTCCCGAGCGGCCACCCGACTTCTCGAGCAGCGCGACCTCCTCGATCACCGCTCCCCGCTCGAGCCCCTTGACCATGTCGTAAACGGTCAGGGCCGCGACGGCGACGGCGGTGAGGGCCTCCATCTCCACGCCTGTGGGCCCGGTGGTGCGCACCTCGGCCTCGAGCGTGATCGCGCCGGCCTCTGGCTCGATGGCGCCCTCGACCCCTGCGAAGGTCAGAGCCAGGGGATGGCACAGGGGGATCAGCTCGGCGGTGCGCTTGGCGGCCTGGATCCCGGCTATGCGAGCCACTCCCAAGACGTCGCCCTTGGGCGCGTCGCCGCGCTGCACGGCGGCGGCGGTCTGCGGGGAGACGCGCACCACCGCGCGCGCCAGCGCCCGCCGCTCGCTCGCGGGCTTGGCGCCGACGTCGACCATCCGCGCCCGGCCGCGCTCATCGAGATGAGTCAGCCGTTCGTTCACGCAGGCACGCGGGACCGCATGGCCTCGGCGATGAGCGCGCGTACCGCATCGAGCTGGCCGTCGCGCAAGAGCGCGATCGGGTCAGGATCCCCCTCCACGATCGTCTCGAAGAACTCCTTGCGGTCCCGGTATGTCGGCAGGGTCGCCTTGGCCCAACCGCGGACTTCGTTGAGCAGCAGGGCGAGGTGCGCGTAGGGCTCGCCGAACTGTTCGCCGATCTCGCGCTTCATCCGTTTGGCCAGGGCGGGAGAGGCGCCCGCGGTCGAGATCGCGATCGCCACCGGGCCGCTGCGCACGATTGCGGGCAGGATGAAGTTGCACAGCGGCGGCACGTCGACGACGTTGACCAGCATCGCGCGCTGCTCGGCGTCCTCGAAGACACGGATGTTGACGTCGGTGTCGCCGGTGGCGGCGATCGCGATCAGCGCGCCGCTCAGATCCTCGGAGCGGTAGGCACGCTGTTCCCAGCGGATCGAGCCCTCCAGCGCCAGCTGCACGAGCTCGGGATGAGCGTCGGGCGCGACCAGCTTCACCTCGGCGTCGCAGGCGAGCAGCCCCTCGACCTTCTCGAGCCCGACCTCGCCGCCGCCGATCACCACGCAGCGTCTGCCGGTGAGGCGCAGGCAGGCCATGTAGAAACGCGTCTCGAGCATGCCCTGCACGCAGGACTGATCGCAGATCCCGCGCCGCAGCTGGCACACGCACTCCTTACCGGTGTAGGCCTGAGCAGGCATGTCCTAAAGATTATTGGGGGTCGGCACATGTGCCGGGCGACGCCGGCGCACATGTGCGCCGGCGAACAGCCTGATTGCCAACTTGAGCAGCGGCACCGCTCCGTCGCGCAGCGCGCTCGCGCGGATCGAGGGCCGCCCATATAGCACCGCCGCGCCCTGGCGCAGAGCCTTGCCGAGCGTCTCGTCATAGGGGTGCCACCACGGATCGCGGATTGTGTATCGCTTGTCGACGCGCAACCGGCGCTCGGTGTACTCGTAGAGGTCAAAGCGCGTGTGCACCGGGCTCGGCACGTGATCGTTGACCCACACGGTGGCGGCTTGGAGCTCGGCCGCGAACAGCTCGCCTTTGGTGCCGTCGCCGGCCCACACCGAGGCAGCCCGGGCGACCCGAAGCTCGTTCGCGAGCGCCACCGCCTCGTCCTCGGACGCCACGGTCACCAGTGTCAGCGCCGGACCGGGGATCTGCTCGCGTGCGGCCCCGGTCAGGACCGCTGGGGCGAAGTAGGTGCCGTCGAGGGGCCCACCGCAGAGGAGCGCGGCGCCCCCGGCGACCGCCTCGTGGACCAGCTCGCGCACGTGTTCGAGCTGCTCGGGCGAGCTCATGGGACCGACCTCGGTCTCCCACTCCAGCGGATTGCCCACCCGAAGCCGGCGCGCGGCCTCGACCAGGCGATCGACGAACTCCTCGGCGACCTCCTCCATCACGTACACCCGGGCGACTCCCGAGCCGCTCTGGCCGGCGTTGGCGAAAGCCGCCCACAGAATGCCCGCCACGGCATGCTCGAGATCGGCGTCGGCGAGCACGAGCGCGGGAGCGCCGCCCCCGTCATCCTCGCTGCGGTGGTCAAAGACCTTGGCGACCTCCGAATCGACCAGCGCGGCGTCGGTTCCTGGCCCATGGATCACGCGCAGCAGGCCATCGGGAAGTCCCGCACGCGTGAATGCCCGGGCGATCCGTTCGCCCACCAACGGCGTCAGCGAGTCCGGCTTCAGCACCACGCCGTTGCCGGCCATCAGCGCCAGCGCGATCTGCCCCAGCGCGACGCTCCAGGGGTCGTGCCAGGGCGAGAGCACTGCAACCACCCCCAGCGGCTCGAACGCTACCGCCGCGCTCCTGCCGCGCAGATAGAGCTGATCGGTCGGCAGGCGCTCCGCGGCGAGGACCTCGGGGCCGGTGCGCGCGATCCAGTCCAGCGCGTCAATCGAGGGCAGCACCTCCATCGAGAGCGCCTCGTTGCGCGGTCTGCCCTGCTCTGTGACGATCAGGTCGCGGATCTGATCGCCCTCGTCGATCACCACCTGGGCGGCGCGCTCGAGGTAGCGCGCCCGGTCGCCCAGCGGCAGCGCCGCCCAGAATGGCTGCACCGCCGCGACCTCGGCGACCACTGCCTGGACGCGCTCTGGAGGGGTCACGGGTACTGACCCGAGCTCCTCGCCGGTCGCGGGATTGAAGGAGCGAAGCGCGCTCATGCCCGGCCACGCCGCCGACGGACTTCCTCGAGCCGCTCGCGCAGCATCGCCTCGGCTTCGTCGGGCTCGTAGAGGCGCGCGCCGATCGCGGCGTCGGGCATCAATTCCTGCGGGGAGAGGTGGCCCGGGCGGCGGTGGGGGTTGTCGTAGCCGTGATCCGAGCGGGTCGATGAGCGCAGGTGGGGCGGCGGGAGCTCGGCGCCGCGCTCGCGGATCAGCTCGCGGGCCGCGATGATCGCCCGCTTGGCGGCGTCGGACTTCGGTGCCAGCGAAAGGTAGATGGCCGCCTGCGCGAGTGCGAACTGGCACTCCGGCAGGCCCACATGCTCGACCGCGTGCGCTGCCGCGGTGGCGACTGTGAGCGCGTTTGGGTCCGCGTTGCCGACGTCCTCCGAGGCCAGCACGAGCATCCGCCTGGCGATGAAGCGGGGATCCTCCCCGCCCTCGAGCATCACCGCGAGGTAGTAGAGCGAGGCATCCGGATCCGAGCCTCGCGTGGCCTTGATCCAGGCCGAGATCGTGTCGTAGTGGTAGTCGGCCTGGCGGTCGTAGAGCAGCGCCCGGCGCTGGAGCGCGTCCTCGGCGTGCGCGAGCGTGACGGACTGGCCCTCCTCGGCGGTCTGACAGGCAAGCTCGAGCGCGTTCAGCGCCGTCCGTGCGTCGCCGCCGGCCCTCGAGCTGAGGAACTCGAGCGCGGCCGGCTCCACAGCTCGCGCGCCACATTCGCCGCGCTCCAGGGCGCGGTCGAGCAGGGTCCGGACATGGCCGGGCGAGAGCGCCTCGAGCGCGTAGACGCGCGTCCGCGACAGCAGTGCCGAGTTGACCTCGAAGTAGGGGTTCTCGGTGGTGGCGCCGATCAGCGTGATCAGCCCCTCCTCGACTGCCGGCAGCAGCGCATCCTGCTGGGCCTTGTTGAAGCGGTGGATCTCATCGAGGAAGAAGATCGTGGGACGCCCGGTCACGGCGAGGCGCTCGCGCGCCTGCTCGATCACCTGGCGCACCTCGGGGCGGCCCACCTGCACGGCGCTGTGTTCCTCAAACGCCGCGTCCGCCGCTTCGGCCACCAGCCGCGCGAGCGTGGTCTTGCCGCTTCCGGGAGGGCCGTGCAGGATCATCGAGTGGGGGCGGCCCTCCTCGATCGCGCTGCGCAGCGTCGAGCCCGCCCGCAGCAGGTGATCCTGGCCGACGAACTGGTCGAGCGTCTGCGGCCGCAGCCGCGTCGCCATGGGCGCGCGCTCGAGCTCGGTTTGCGCACGGTTCTCCCGCCCGGGCTGATCTTCGAAGAGCTTGTCCATCGCTCTGGGGTCAGAACCCGACGATCTGAAGCGCCGCCTCGTGCAGCAGGCCGTTAGTCGCGATGCCGCTGCCGCCGTCCGCGCCGCGGACGCCGTGCAGGTCGGTGAAGCGGCCTCCCGCCTCCTCGACGATGACCAGTGGGGCCGCCAGGTCCCAGAGCCTCACCTGGGGGTCGAGCCCGCCGATTTCGGCGGCGCCCTCGGCGACCAGCATGTAGGCCCAGACATCGCCGAACGCGCGCGTGCGCCAGCAGCATTTGGCGAGTTCGATCAGCGCGTCGAGCCGTCCGATCTTGGTCCATTCGCCCAGGCCGCCGTAACTGAGCTGGGCGTCCTTGAGCTCGCTGATCTGCGAGACCTGCAGGCGCCGCGACTCCGCGCCCAGCCCGTCGCGCAGGTAGGCGCCAGATCCGCGCTCGGCCCACCAGCGCCGGTGAAGCGCCGGCGCCGAGACAACGCCCAGGCTGATTTCGCCGCCCTCCTCGAGCGCCAGCAGCGTGGACCATGCGGGAATCCCGCGCACGAATCCCTTGGTGCCGTCGATCGGGTCGATGATCCAGCGCCGGTCGTTCTCGGCGTCAGAGGCGCCCATCTCCTCGCCGACCACGGCGTCGTGCGGTCGCGCGGCGGCGAGCCGCTCGCGCAGCGCTCGCTCCACCGCGCGGTCGGCCTCGGTCACCGGGGTCAGATCGGGCTTGGTCTCGACCCGCAGGTCCTCGGCCCGGAAGCGCTCGAGCGTGATCGTGTCGGCCAGGTCGGCGAGTTCGAACGCGAGCGCCAGGTCATCCGAGCGGCTTGCCACGGTCGCTGATCGTACGCTGCGCAGCGGGGCGCGTCTCGTGAGGCCGGCGCGGCGCTGGTCATCCGTTAGGCTGGCGGGCCCGATGGATCTCGAGGCGCAGACGACCGAGGTTCTGCAGCGGCTCGTTCGCTTCAACACCGTCAATCCGCCCGGCAACGAACGTCCCGCGCTTGAGTATCTGGCCGCGTATCTGGGGGAGGCGGGCTTCGAGGTCGAGTTGCTCGGGTCAAGCGACGAGCGAACCAATCTGGTCGCGTCCCTACGGGGCGGCGCCGAGGGCCCAACGCTCGGCTTCCTCGGCCATGTGGACACGGTTTTGGCCGATGCCTCGGAATGGACGCACGACCCCTGGTCCGGGGACGTGGAGGACGGCTTTCTGTGGGGGCGCGGCGCGATCGACATGAAATCTCAGGTGGCTGCAGAGGCCGCCGCCGCGGTCGCGTTGGCTCGTGATGGTCGGCCGGCCAGGGGCGAGCTCAAGCTGTTGTTCGTCTGCGACGAGGAGACGGGCGGCGCGCTGGGGGCGAGGTGGCTGACCGAGCAGCATCCCGACAAGGTCCGCTGCGATCTGTTGCTCAACGAGGGCGGCGGCGAGGTGTTCGAGTACCGGGGGCAGCGCCGTTACGGGGTCTGCTGCGGCGAGAAGGGCATCTTCCGCTTCATGCTCACCGCGCGCGGCGCCGCGGGCCACGCATCGCTGCCGCGGATGGGAGACAACGCGCTCTTGAAGTTGGTACCGGCGGTCGCAAGCCTCGGCGCGAGCGGCATCGAGTACGAGCTGACACAGGCGCCCGCCGAGTTCTTGCGGGCGATCGGAGAGGACCCCGACGATCCCGCGGCCGCGCTGGAGCGCATCGGCGAGGCGGACCCTGCGCTGGTGGCGCTGGTCGAACCGATGCTGGGCGTCACGATCACTCCCACCATGGTCCACGCCTCCGACAAGATCAACGTGATCCCTTCGCGCGCCTACGTGAAAGTGGATTGCCGCGTGCCGCCCGGTCTGGGGCGCGACTTCGCCGAGCGGCGAGTGCTCGAGGCGCTGGGCGGCGAGCTCGACGGGCTCGAGCTCGAGTTCACCGAAACCGAGGTGGGCAACGACTCGCCCGTCGGGTCCGCGTTCATGGACTCAATCTCCGCGTGGGTCAGCGCCAACGATCCCGGGGCCGCGACCGTGCCGGTGATCCTCCCGGGCGCCTCGGACTCGCGCTTTTTCCGCGAGGCGTTTCCCGAGTGCGTGACGTATGGCTTCTTCCCCCAGCGGTATATGACGCTGCTGGAGGTTGGCCCGCTCGTGCATGGCGCCGACGAGCGCATCGATGTGCGGGACCTGGGGTTCGCGGCCCAGTTTTACTTCGACATCGCCCGCGAGGTGCTGGGGTAGCAACAACTTCGTGACGGCTTCGTGACGTCACGCGCGAGGTGGCTTCGGGGATGTAAGACTCGACGCGTGGGCGGTCGGAAAGGCGCAAAGCGCAACGAAGCTTGGCGATCCGAGCGTGCTGTTGACCTTATGCGTCGGACAAGCG
Source organism: Solirubrobacteraceae bacterium (assembly GCA_039583645.1). Lineage (GTDB taxonomy): Bacteria > Actinomycetota > Thermoleophilia > Solirubrobacterales > Solirubrobacteraceae > Palsa-465. Next base: position 7,216 of record JAVKSP010000023.1, on the reverse strand, counting down.
CGGTTCCTGCCAACCACAACTCCGGCTGCGAATCGATCGACATTAAGCGTCGGCGCAGCTGGCCAGAGCGCGGGGTTGCCGAACTCGCTGCTCGTCAACGGGCGCTCGTCACACGGAGCCAGCTGATCGCGCTCGGCGCCGGGCGCGATGCGATCCGTCGCGCGCTCGAACGCGGCCGCATCCACGCCCTGTACCGGGGCGTCTATGCGACGGTTCCCCTCTCCGCGCTGCCTCCCCTGGCCGTCGAGCAGGCAGCTGTGCTCGCCTGCTCTCCCAGCGCGTGCCTGAGCCATCACTCCGCGGCCGCGGTCTGGGGATTTAGACCGCCGGCGCTGGGGACGCCCGAGGTGACGGTGGTAGGACGGCAGCCGCGGACGCGGCCCGGCATTCGCATCCATCGCGTTGCCTCGATCGACTCCCGGGACACGAGACAGCATCTCGGCATTCCGATCACGTCTCCCGCACGCACTCTGCTCGACATCGCCAATGACCTGGGCATGCGGGAGTTCGAGCGGGCGTTCGACGAGGCGATCTCGAGCCGCCTGACGACACTTGTCGCCGTGCGGGCCATGCTGCTCGTGAACGGAGATCGCCGCGGCTCGGCGCGAACGCGAACGCTCGCCTTCGCTCAGCGAGTGAGTACGAAGACTCGGTCCGAGGCAGAGGAAATTTTCCTCGCGCTCGTGCGGCGAGGAGGGCTGCCGCAACCCGAGGTAAACGCGCGGGTGGGCCGCTTCGAGGTCGACTTCTGCTGGAGGAAGGAACGGGTCGCCATCGAGATCGATGGGTTCGCGTTTCACTCTAGTCGCGCTGCCCTCGAACGCGACCATCGCCGTGACACCGAACTCCAGCAGCTGGGCTTTCTTGTCATCCGCATTGGCTGGCGCGAGCTGCTTCACGAGCCGGAGAAGGTGCTCGTGTGGCTGGCGGGCGCGCTCGCAAAACGCGCGGTTTGACTTCAGCGCGGGCGCAGCGAGAACTGGGTCTCGAAGTAGTCGAGCGCGTGGGGCATTGGCTTGGACGGATCGAGCGCCGGCCGTATGAGCCGGACGCAGGTGTCGCGGAGCAAGCCCGCGAGCACGGCCTTGCCGACGAACAGCGCGAGCGCCGTGCCGGGGCACCCCTGGGGCCCATGGCTGAAATGGTTGAACGACCAGTCGTCTGCGGCGTTGCCCGAAAGCCACTGCTCAGGGTCGAAACGGTCGGCGGCGGCGAACTCCTCGCGGTCGCGGTGGGTGAATGAGTTGACGATCAAGAGCTGCGTGCCCGCGCGCAGGCGCACCCCGTCCCAGTCGACATCGCGCACGACCTCGCGTGAGAGCATCGGCGTCGTCGGCCAGAGGCGCATCGCCTCCTGGAGGCATGCGCCGAGGTAGCCGAGCGCGGCGACGTTCTCGCCGGAGCGCAGGTCAGCCTCGGCGGCTTCTGCGATCACGCGCTCGCGCTCTGGATCGCACGCGGCCAGCAAGGCCAGACAGCGGAAGGCGTTGATCGCGAGCGTGTCGCCGAGCGCGAACAGCCAGTGGGTCACCTGGCCGGCCGGCTCGGTGCGGTCGGTGACGGGGGCGTCGGGGATGCGCCCGACCAGGCTGCCTTCCGCGGCCGCCTCGACGTAGGAGCGCAGCGCCGCCATGTAGCGCTCATACAGCGAGGAGTCGCCACCGCCGGGCGGGTTGGACTTGTCCATCAGCTCACCCAGCATGTTCGACAGGTCGTCGTCCTCGGCGGCCGCGTCGCCCAGGATGAGACGGCGGGTGATGCGCCGGACGGCGCGGTTGAAGGCCTCGAAGTCGAGCGTCCGGTGCTCGCGCAGGCGCGAGACCTCCTCGGCGCAGATCGCGGCGAAGCCGTTCGCGTCGCTGTGGACCGGCCGGTCGGTCTCGAGTACGGCTTCGGTGAAGCGGCGCCGGTCCTCCCAGTTCTGGCCGCGCGAGATCGTCAGCGCGTCAGGTTGGAACTTCGCCATCGCCGAGCGCTTCGGCTCGGGGTCGGCCGCGAACGGATCGGGAGAGCCCTCGAGCGCGTGGCGGATCGGCCCGCGGCCGAGCAGCAAAAGCGCCTCGTCCTTGGCCACCCGGATCCACACCGGGCCCTCGCCGTAGCTCCTTTTCAGGCCTGCCATGAATCCGGCCGCGAGCGCGTCGGCGCCGGTCTTCGACGCCAGCGCAACCGCGCTGCGGCGTCGCCGGAACAGTCCCTGGATCACGTTCGGAACCGCCACCTGAGCGGTGAAACGGACTCCCTCGAGCAGCGAGGCGTGGGGGAAATCGTCCATCGGTCGCGCGACCTTACCCCAATAAACTGCGCCCATGACGACGGAGGTGGTGGGCCCATGACGACGCAGGTTGCCCCCCGTCTGGATCCGGCGATCTTCCGCCTGCCGGTCGAGCGGATCCGCGACGGCTACTACTCGGACGCCTACTTCGTCTACACGAAGCAGCTGCTCGAGGAGGAGGATCGCCACCCGCGGGTGACCATGCAGGTCTTCCAGAAGCAGGAGTCTGTGCTCGGGGGCGTGGACGAGGCAATCGCGGTGCTGAAGACCTGCGCGGGTCGCCGGGAGGCCAACGGCGAATGGATTTCCGGCTGGGGCGAGCTTGAGGTCAACGCGCTCCACGAGGGGGACCCCATCGCTCCCCTGGAGACCGTAATGACGATCGAGGGTGACTACAGCCTGTTCGCCCACCTCGAAACCGTCTACCTGGGCTGCATGGCCCGGCGCTCGCTGATCATGCGCAATGTCACCGAGGTGGTCGAGGCTGCGCGCGGAAAGCCGATCTTCTACTTCCCCGCGCGCCATGACCATTGGCTGGTGCAGACCGGCGACGGCTGGAGCGCCCACGTCGCCGGGGCGATCGGGGTCTCGACGGACGCGCAGGCTTCGTGGTGGGGCGGTCGCGGGATCGGCACCGTCCCTCACGGTCTGATCGCCGCCTACGGCGGGGACACGGTCGCCGCCGCGCGGGTGTTCGCAGACCGCTTTCACGAGGAGATGAACATCACCGTTCTGGTCGACTTCGAGAACGACTCCGCCCAGACCGCACTCGCCGTCGCCGACGCGCTGGGGCCGAAGCTGTGGGGTGTCCGCCTGGACACCTCGGAGGAGCTCGTCGACCGTTCGCTGTACGAGGACATGGGTGGCTTCAAGCCGACCGGCGTCAACCCTCGCCTGGTGGAGAAGGTTCGCGCGGCGCTCGACGGCGGGGGCTTTCACGGCGTGCGGATCGTGGCCAGCGGCGGGTTCAACGCGGAGCGCATTCGCGCCTTCGAGGCGGCTGGCGTGCCGGTCGACGCATACGGCGTCGGCTCCTCGCTGATCCGCGGCCAGAACGACTTCACCGCCGACGTCGTGCTGCTCGAAGGCCGTCCATGCGCGAAGGTGGGGCGCAGATACCGGCCGAATCCTCGGCTCGAGCGCGTCGACTGAACCGCGCGGAGCGGCAGCCCGGGTCTGGAGCGCCGCTATTCTCCCGGCCCATGCTGGGCGCGATCGATCACGTCGGAATCGCCGTCGAGGACATCGAGGCCGCGATCTCGCTCTACCGTGATTCGCTCGGGCTGCCTGTGGTGCATCGCGAGCAGGTCGCCGAGCAGGGCGTCGATGCGGCGCTACTGGACGTGGGCGACGGCCACGTCGAGTTACTCGAGCCGCTCTCCTCGGAGACCGCGGTCGGCCGCTTCCTGGCGCGCCGCGGCCCGGGCCTGCACCACGTTGCCTACCGCGTTGCCGACATCGAGCAGACCCTCAGCGACCTCAAGGAGTCGGGTATGAAGCTAATCGACGAGCAGGCCCGCATCGGCATCCGCGGCTCACGGGTCGCCTTCGTCCACCCCGGCTCGACCGGGGGCGTCCTGACCGAGATCGTGGAGCCGGCTCATGCCTGAGGGCGACCGGCCACAGCGCATCACGATCGGCTTTGCCGGGGGCCAGACGCTCGCCGCGCGCGTCGCTCCGGAGCAGCTCACGCGGCTGCGCAACTCGCTCGGCACCGAGGGCTGGCACGACGTGACCGCCGAGGACGGCACAGTCGCGGTCGATCTGGGCAAGGTCGCCTACGTGATCGTCGAGCACGAGGAGCACCGCGTCGGCTTCGGGACCTGACGGTCCCGCGCACAACCGCTCTACGCGGTCGAGACGATCAGCACGCTGCAGGGAGCGTGGTGGGCGACCTTGTTGGGCACGCTGCCGAGCACGCGTCGGGCGCCCTGCATGCCCCTATTGCCCACGACGATCATGTCGGCGTCGACCTCCCTGGCGACCGCCAGCAGCGCGTCGCCGGGGTCACCTTCGCTGGTGTGAGTCTTGTACTTGACGTCGGACAGGCGAACCCCTGCGGCGGCCTGCTCGAGAACCGCCTCCACCTTCGAGTCGGGCAGCGGCTGCCAGACCCTGGCAGCGCCCTCCGGTGCGCCGCTCACATGCGCGCCGCGCAGCGGCCTGAAGGCCGAGACGATGTGCAGCTCAGCGTCCAGCGCCTTCGCCAGGCGCGTCGCCTTCTCCACCGCGCGCTTGGCGGTCTCCGACCCATCCGTCCCCACTACGATCGCATCGCCCATCGAGATCCTCTCAGCTCCCAGTTGAACTGAGTGCGGACCCTACCACCACGCGGAGTTCGCGCGGAACCCTCTACGTTCTGCGCGATGCCTCTCTCCAGCCTGGATCGGGCTGCGCTGATGTGGGCGCGCATGCGGTTCCACGCGCCGCGTGTCGAGCGCTGCGTTGGCGGCTACTCGCGGCTAGGCGAACACGGGGCCTGCTGGCTGCTTCTAGGCAGCACCGGCGCCCTGCTCGAACGCGACCCCGCCCGCCGTGCGCGCTGGCTGCGCGGCATCCGGGTCATCGCGGCGGCCTACGGTCTCAACTACGGCGTCAAGCTGGTCGTCCGGCGTCGCCGGCCAGAGCTGCCCGGTCTGCCGCCACTGACCAAGACCGTGTCACGGCTCTCGTTCCCGAGCGCGCACTGCACGACCTCCTTCGCCGCCGCACGCGCCTACCGCGGCCTCGTGCCCGGGGCGGCTCTCTACAGCGCCGCGAGCGCGTTCGCGTTGAGCCGGCCCTACCTGGGCGTCCACTACCCGAGTGACGTGATCGGCGGCGCCATCTTGGGCTCCGCGATCGCTGCGGCCTGGCCGGCGGGGCGCGCGTGAAGGTCGGGATCGTGGGGCTGCCCAACGCGGGCAAGTCCTCGCTCTTCACGGCGCTGACCGGCGTTGCCGCCCAGACGGCCAACTATCCGTTTACGACGATCGACCCCAATGTCGCGGTCGTGCCCGTTGCCGACGAGCGCCTCGATGCCGTCGCGCGCACCGTCGGCGCGGCCCAGACCATCCCCGACACGATCACCTTTCACGACATCGCGGGGCTGGTCGCCGGCGCGCACCGAGGCGAGGGGCTCGGCAATCAGTTCCTGGCCCACATCCGCGAGACCGACGCGATCATCCACGTCGTTCGCGTGCACGAAGACCCCCGGGTGGTTCATCCGGAGGGCCATGTGGACCCGCTCGCCGACCTGACCACGGTCGAGACCGAGCTGGTCTACGCGGATCTCGAGCAGGCCGAGCGGCGGCTCGAACGCGTGTCGAAGACGGCCCGTGGCGGTGACCGCCGCGCTCAGTCCGAGGAGCGCTGGCTGGGCGCCCTGATCGACGCGCTCTCAAGCGGCCGGCCGGCGTCAACCGTCCCGCCGCCGGCGGATGCTCCGGACGCGCTGAGCGCCCTCGGACCGCTGACGGCCAAGCCGGTCCTGTACGTCGCCAACGTCGAAGAGGGGAGCACGAGCATCCCCCACGAACTCGAACGACACGCCAGCGCGGCGGGCGCGAGGGTGGTCGCGGTGACGGCCCGGCTCGAGGCCGAATTGGCCGACTTGCCGAGCGACGAGGCGGAGTCGATGAGGGCCGAGCTGGGCCTCAGCGAGTCGAGCCTCGAAACGGTGGTCAAAGGCGCGTTCTGGTTGCTCGAACTGATCGCGTTTTTCACCGGGGACCGCGGCCGCCCCGCCCAGTCCTGGCACATGCGCCGCGGTCTTTCGGCTTGGCACGCCGCCGGTCTTATCCACACCGACATACAGCGCGGGTTCGTGCGGGCGGAGGTCGTCTCGTGGCGGGACCTCGTGGCCGCGGGGGGGTACGCGGGCGCCAGAGACCGGGGCACGTTGAGGCTCGAGGGCAGGGACTACGTGGTGTCGGACGGAGACGTGCTGACCGTCAAGTTCACGCCATAGGGCGCCCCCGAGTGCATCTGCATGCCCGCGACCAGAAGCGCGAGCTGCAAGCGCGGCTGCACGCGTGGCGTGAATCCGATACAGTGCCCGCCGCGCCGAGTCCCCCCACGCTGCCCCCGGGGGGAGCGGGGAACCCAAGACGTTCTCCGGGGCGAATCGTCACCTGATGGTGGCGTAGCGCGTTAGCGCGAGCCCGACAGCTAACTCCGTAGGCGCGATGACCGGATGAGGAACCGACAGCGCATAGCCCAGGCTCGCGTTACCACGGTCACGGTTGCCGTCATCGGGCTGTTGGGACTTGCCGCCGCGCTCCCCGGCTCCACCAGTGCCAGTCCCAGCCTGAGCCAGCTTCACTCGAGCTTGCAGCAAGCGCAGGCCCGGGCCCAGAACCTCTCGGCAAGTGTCGGTCACCTGTCGACGCTGATCGGCTCGCTCGGCTCCCAGATCGCGCTCGTCCAGCAGCGCGAGGCCGCCGTCCGGTCCGAGCTCGCCAGCGACCGCGCGTCGCTGCGGCGGACCACGGCCGAGCTTGCCAAGGAGCGCCGCAAGCTGGCGCTGCTGATCGCTCGCCTGCACCGTGCGCAGTCGATCCTCGCGAGCCAGCTTGTCTCCAACTACGAGAGCGGCAATCCCGACTTCCTCTCGCTGTTGTTGAACTCGAACGGCTTCTCGCAGCTACTCAATCAGTTGGGCGATCTCTCGCGGGCCGAGCAGGAGCAGAAGACTGAGATCCACGTCACGCGGCAGGCCCGAAACCAGGTGCACGCGGCCACGGTGCGGCTGGCGCGGCTGCAAGCCAGCATCAAGCAGATGACCTACGCGGCCACCGTCCGTGAGCGCGCGCTGGTCGGCATGAACTCGTTGCTCGCCTCCCGCCAGGTGGCGCTCAGGTCGGCTCGCGCGGCGCAGCAGACGGCTTTGGCCGCAGCTCACTCGCGGGGCCAGGCGCTGCAGTCGCAGATCGCCCAGGTCGAAGCTCAGCAGGCGGCCGC
>JAVKSP010000022.1:0-32928 GCA_039583645.1 Solirubrobacteraceae bacterium | reverse complement strand
TGAGAATCCCGGCCGCAGGGCCAGCTCACTTACGACTGTACTCCCACTCGGGCCGTTTGCGTACGCGGACCCCAAAAGTTGCTCGAACTTCTCCGCGCCCCGACGATGATCTCGCTACCGGAGATACCCATTCGTCGCGGGCGTCCCGGTGGCGGACTACCGCGAGACGCTCCCCTGCCGTCGACACCGAAGCGGTCTGGCGGCGTGCCGGCGCCGGACTGGTCTACCTGGCCGAAGACGTCACACGCGCCGGAAACGCGATGCTGACGCCCTTATATGGGCCATTTGTCTTGATGGCCCGTACCCGCACGTTGCGCTGCCGAGAAATGACCGGGTACGGACCGCCGCACCCTTTTTCCGCGACGACGAGCGTGGCGGTGCGAGGAGACGGGCGCGAATCGGCCGCAACGCTCGGTGGACTCAGAGCGACGACTGCCGCGCAAGTCGCCGCCGTCAGCGCCAAGAGCCGAGCGCGCTGTCTCACCTCTGATCTCCTCCGTCTTCTGGTCCCTATATCGGCTGCCTGAAAAAAAGTACGCCAGTGGCGACCGCCGGTCAAACGCGCGAGAGTCTCGGCTTGCCTATGTCGGTCGTCGTCCAGCCTCTTGGCTGACTCGCCCCCCTTTCCCGACGCTCGCTCTGGTTCCCTGGCGGCGGTCGAGCGGACGACTCCTTTGCGACGAGGCTGTCGCATAACGCTTGGTGCTGATGCGGTCGGAGATACCTGGTGGGGTCGGCGGCCGCCGGTTTCGCCGCTTCGACCCCTGTGGGGCTTTGTCTAGGCCAGTGTGGCGGCGAGATGGTGGCGGTGGAGCTTGGTGAGGTTGTGGGTGGCCATCAGTAATCGCCACTCGGTGCGCACCGCGGTGCGACCTCGGCGCAGGAACCTGGTGATGGTGCGGTTGTGTTTGGTGTGCGCGAACACGGGCTCGATCATCTGCTTGCGTTTCCGGTAGAGCGGCTGGCCGTGCGCTGAGCTCAGCACGGTTCGCATCCACGCATAGCGACCGTCGGTCCATCCCGGCCGGGGCTTGGTGCTGGTGCCCGAGTCGGGCGCGATCAGCACTTGGATGTGCTTGTTGGCGATCACCTCGTCCATGTGCTGCTCGTTCCAGTACTGCGCGTCGGCGACGGCGACCTGTGGCCGGTCGGTCGCGCCCGCGCGCTCGAGCTCGGCGATCGCCGCGGTGATCATCGGATCGAGCTGCGAGAAGTCGACGGTGCTGTTGGTGATCTCCGCCGCGAGCACGATCTGGTTCTCATCGACGACCGCTTGCGCGTTATAGCCCTGCACGTACCCAACGTTGGCCTTGATGTGCCGGCTGTCGGGGTCGGTCACGCTGACCATGCCACCGGGCGCGATCGGCTCGGACCACGCCTTCGGTCTGGCACTAAGCCGCCGCCCCTTGGTGTCCCGACCGGTCTCGCGGAACTGCTCATAGGCCGCATTCGCGGCACGCTCGGCGTCGAGCTCGGCTTCCAATCGCCCCACGGCCAACAGCAGCCGCTCGCTCCGGTCCCGCGAGATCCGATCAGGATCCTTCCAGCGGCGCTGCTCGAGCTGGCGGCGCGCCTCCCGTTCCCAGCCCTGCCGCCCCTGGGTCCGCGCCACAATCCGCTCCGCCTCGAACTCAAACCCCTCCTCGTCCGGCGCCTGCGCCTCGGACTCTTCCCTGCCGGTGTCCTCGCGTGCGAGCTTTGCGCGTGCTTGGCGGAAGAACTCGCGCCGGCCCTCGCGCGTGCGCAACTGCTCGGGCAGCTCATCGCCGCGCGCCTCCCCATAGAGCTCATCCTCGGCCTGGTCAATCGCCTTGGCCTCCTCGAGAATCTCGCGCGCGAGCTCCTCAAAGTCGCGGTTCGAGGAGCGGCTCGCGTTGCCCGCCAACCGCGTCCCATCTACCGCGACGACCCCCGGCCGCACCAACCCCGCCTCATCGCACAGCCGCAACACCTGACCAAACAGCTCGCCCAGCGCCGCCTCATGCTTGGCGACGAACCGCGCGATCGTGGCGTGATCCGGGCGCTCCAGCATCGCGATAACGCGGAACGCCACGTCCTCCTCGCACGCCCGCTCGATCGCCCGCGCCGAGCGCACCCCGCGCGCATACGCATACAGCAACAGCGCCACCATCATTGCCGGGTCATACGCCGGCCGGCCCATCCCATCGCGCCGATACGCGCCATAAAACGCGGCCAGATCTATCCCCGCGACGGCGTCCAGCACGAACCACGCCAAGTGTCCCTCCGGCAGCCACTCCCTGACATCCGGCGCCATCAAAAACGACTGCTCACGACCACAACCAATGAAGTTCTGTCCCATCCAGGAATGGTCTTAAACCCCCCGGACGGCACCGAGTTATGCGACAGCCTCCGACGAACGCGATCGCCAGCCACAGCACCGCACGGGTGAGCGCTTCGGCGACGAGGCGAGCGCCCGCGAGCTGAGGCTTATCCGACCGCTTTCACTGCCAACGGCTTGGCTGATGTCTACGTCGGCGGTAGGCACCTCGCGCTGCGCCGGAGCCCCACCGTTGAGTCGTCTCAGGCCCAGCCGAGCTGCTTCAGTGTGATGCCCGAGTTCCAAATCTTGCAACTGCGGGGTCTTCGCTGATACCGCTACCGGGATTCGAACCCGGGTTTCCGCCGTGAGAGGGCGCTGCACGGTCCGCCAAGATCCGGCAAAGTCGCATATATGCAGGGAGGGCGCGCGCCGCGGCAGACGCTTGCGGGGGGTAAAACGGGCGTGAGGTGTGCGTCAGGAGTGCGTCGCTGGGGCTGCGCCTAGGGCCCCTGCCGGCGCTTGCTCGCCTGCTCGCCGGGCGACCAATTCGAGCAAGCGGCGCTCGGCCCAGATGACGTTCCCACCGAGCCAGTGCAGCCTCTCCGAATCGGCCGGCTGCCAGTACCAGCCGGCCGGCTGGCCGCCCGGAGGGCGGCGCATGTAGAAGGGGACGCGGCGAGGGCACACAGGCTCAGCCAGCGCCGCGAGCATGCCCGCATCTCTAGGGCCCTGAATCACCGCGCTGCCTCCCACTCATTCGATGGCCGCGCAGTCTTGCACGTGTTGGGAAGCAGCCGAACGCTTACCGAGCAGCGCCTATAGCGACCATTTTCGTCACACGCGGCCGGGAACGTCAGACCGCGATAGCGGGACGAAATGCGGGGAGGCGGAGGCGTGATTCGGCGGTCGCTGTGTCGATATCGGCGATCAGCGCGCGCCGGCCGAGCTGGCGCGCAGCACGGCCTACATTGCCGGAGCCGCAGAACGGGTCGAGAACGATCGTGCCGGGCGAGCTCGAGCGCCTGATCAGCTCGCCGAGAATCGCGAGCGGTTTCTCGGCCGGATAGCCCCTGACCCGCGGCGCGCGGAGCACGTTCCCATGGCGCGAGCGAGGCACCGTCGGCACAAGCGGGCCTTTGGCGTACCACGCGATCGCCTCGTATTGCGGGCGCCACGGGCCGACGAGCCCCAGGCCGATCGAGAGCTTGTCCCAAATCAGCGGGATCCGGATCCGAAAGCCAGCCTCCCGCGCGGCCGAATCGAAGACGGGGCGGACTCGGGCGTCGCAAAAAACATAGGCGTGCGACGGCGAAGCCAGAACGCGGTAGAGCTCGACGAAGATCGCCGGCCATTCGTCGTCGCCGAGCTCGGAGAACCATCGGCGGAAGTAGCTTCCGCCTCGATCGAAGCGATACGGCGGATCGGTGATGACAAGGTCGACGCTCCCGACGGGCAGCGCCGGCAGCAGCACCCGAGCGTCGGCGTGGACCAGCGTGACCAGCCCACGGCGGCGCGAGCCGCCGCCTCGCTCCCGATAGGCCGCATTCCGGCATGCGGCCGAACAGTAGAGCTGGGGCCGGCCGCGCGCCGGTGGAACGAACGAGCGCTGGCATGCCCGGTACGCGCAGCGCCGAGGGTGGCGGCGCGACGTTGGCCCGGCGCGACGGCGCCTGCGTAGCGAGCTCATGACGGGATGGAATCACGGGCAACGGCGCAGGCGCGACCCACACAAACCGAGTGGACTTCCGGCGCGGTAACGGCGATGGTGTGCGCCCCAAGCAAATTGCCCCGGCGGCGCGGACCACGCCCCGGGGCCGGCACAGAAGGAGGTAGCCCTTCCATGCAAGCCCAGCCTACCCACCGCAATGGCTATCGCTCTCGCGCGGGGGGCACCGCAGCTCGCGCGCTGCCGGGCGACGTCGCGGCCCCTGTGGCCATGCCCCGATCACATGCGCCCGGACCCTCGCCTATCCAAGTTGACGGGCTGTCGGAGGCGCAGAGACGGGCGCGCGCCGAGGAGGTCCTGGCCGGTGCGGAAGCGGCAGGCGCGCCCCTGCTTAACCGACTGGGCAGGCGGCGCTCGCCCATCACTCTGCCTGAATACCAGCGCGGCCGCCGGCCAGCCAACGCCGGCCGCAAGTTTCCCGGCGAGCCACTTGGCGTCGAGGAGATAGCGGCGCTGCTCGCCGCGGCCGGCAATGGCATCACTGGGGTGCGCGCCCGGGCGCTAATCGCTGTGCTGTGGCGGGCGGGCTTGCGGATCGCCGAAGCGCTCGCGCTCGAACCCAAGGACGTCGATCTCGAAAACGGCACGATCGCCGTCCTGCACGGCAAGGGCGCCAAGCGGCGCATCGTTGGCCTCGACCCGGTCGCGGTTTCCTTCCTAGCCCCTTGGCTCGAAGCCCGGGACCGCCTGCGGCTAAGTGTCGAGGCGCCGCTGTTCTGCACGATCGCCCGCGACCGCCTCGGTCCCGGCCGACCAATCTCGAGCTCGGCGTTTCGCGAGTCCCTCAAGCGCTACGCGAGGCGCGCCGGGATCCGCAAGCGCGTCCACCCGCATGGGCTGCGCCACACACACGCCTTCGAGCTCGTGACCGAGGGGGTTCCGGTCCACATCGTGCGCGCGCAGCTCGGACACGCCGACCTAGCGATGACCCAGCACTACATCGACCACCTTGCGCCAACAGCGTTGATCAAAGCCCTGCGCGAGCGTGAGTGGCCCACGCAACTCGCGCCGCCAACCCGGTCGGTGCCGAGAGCCGCAGCCTCACAACGGGAGCCGGCGCGGACCTCGGGGCCGACGGTAGTACCAGGTGTACTCGCCCGCGACCGGCCAGCGCCGCCGACGACGAACAGACGTGGCGCGCCCGCGGCGCCTGGCGAGGCGCTGCGGCGCGTGCTCGATCTCCTGGCGGCCAACGGCGGCCGCGCCTCTCAGACGCAGATCACGCGCGCCCTCGGCGTCACGAAGGGCCGCACGAGCCAACTCATCTCCCAGCTGTACGCCAACGGCCTGATCATCAGCGCGGGGGTCTACCGCGAATCGGGGCAGGCTGGGCGCGGCTCGCGGATCTGGCGGCTCGCACCATCGAAGGCAAGATTCACGCTCGACCATCCGCCCGGCCCGCGCGAGCACGTTGCACCGCCCGCCCGCCGCGGCTATGGCCGACAGCGCGTGCTTGAGGTCGTCGCCGCGCTCGGAGGCCGCGCCTCTCAGGTCGAGATCGCACGTCAGCTCGGGATTAGCGCGCCCGCGGTCGCCAAGCACTGCCAGACGCTAGAGCAGCAGGGCAAGCTCACCCGCGCCGGCCTGGACAAGAGCACTTCCAATCGCGGCTCGCAGCGCTGGCGAATCGCGCCTCCCCAGCGCCCGGGGCCGTCTCCCAGCCTGTTTGACCGCGCCGGCTGGCGGCAGCTCTCGGTCGTGGTGCCGCGACCGCCGGCGCACTGAGCGCGCGGGTCCCCCGCGCGAAGGATTGCGAGGGTCGCGAGCGTTGCTTGTGTTCTCCGGCCGGAGATCGGCCAATCGGCCAGCGGAGGCTCCCGCAGCCACGGGCGATTTGGCCTCTTCGTGAGGGTGGGGCTGGGCAGATCTGCCAGCGGTGATCGTAGGATCTGCCAGCGGATCTGCCAGCGGAGGTGCCGTCAAGATTGAGGAGGGAATGACGGCAACGCAGGAAGAGCTCGCCGCGCGGAGTCGCGAGGCGCGGGCGATGAACGATCGAGCGGTGCTTGCGATCCTGGCCGCCGTCGGCGACGCCGGCGTCATGCCAGGGCGCGAGCTGGCGGAACGAGCCGGTCTGCCAGCGCGCACATGCGCGCGAGCGCTAGGGCGGCTGGTCGACCGCGGCCTCGCTCGCCGCGACGGGAAGCGCCGCGCGTGGGCGACCGATGCGGGGCGCAGCGAGGCCGGTGCCGGCGCGCCGGGGCTCGCGCTGGCACCTGCGCTCGAGGCCGCGATCGACTGCCTCCCGGCTGAGGCGCTGCGCGCGTTCGCGCGCCTTCAGCTCGCGGCCGTGCCGGCGCGCTGGCATCTGGCATCCCAGTACCCGTCGGGCTGGACGGGGTTCATCGCACTCGGACCGACCAAGACGGGCAAGACCTCGACTGCGCAGCTCGTCTGCCGCGTCTATGGCCTCGAAGAAGTCCGCACGATCAAGGTCGCCCAGCACGAGACGCCGGGATCGCTGTTCGCCCGCCGCCACCGCGAGCCGGGCGGTTACCGCGTCGAGCGCTCGCCGCTGCTTGAGCTGCCCTACGCCTGCGTCGACGAATGGGATAAGGCACCCGCGCAACTGCGCGCCGCGTCTGGCGCGCTGCTGCTAGGCAACGCCAGCGCTGAGCTCGAGGGCGAGCGGATCGCCATTCGGCCCACTGTGTACGTGACGCTCAACACCGGCCGGCGCGGGCTCGAAGAGCTGCAAGAGGCACACGTGCGCCGCTCGGTGGTGCTCGACACAGCCCCGCTGAGGCCCTTGCTGGCGGACCTCGATGAGGAGATCGCCCGCCTGTTCACGCAGACGCCGATCCCACGCCTCGCGCTAGGGCGCATCCGCCCGCCGGCCAGCTCGTTATCGGCCCCGCTGCGAAAGCTCCTCCGTGCCGCCTTAAGAGCCGGTCTTACCGACGAGGGATGGCAGAGCGCTGATGTCGAGCCCCTAGCGCGCGTCGTGCTCGGCCGCGCTGCGCTAACCGACGGACCGCTCGAACAGGCAGCACTCGCCACCGCCTTCGACTACCTCACCTGCGCAGCCACGCTCGGGCAGACCCGACACGGTTATGCCGCCGAGCTCGCGCCCCGCCTAGACCCCGGCGCCCTCGTCCCGGATCCCGCCGCGGCCCAGCAGCAGCGACACGAGCTCGAGGCACAACGCCGCCGGCGACAACGTGTACTCGCCGCCGAGCACGACGCGCTGATCGAGGCGCGCGGCGAGCTCGCGCAGCGGCTCTCCGACACGATCGCCGCACTCGAGCTAAGACGCCTGCCGCTCTCGGCTGCGGCCCCCGCCGTGCGGGCCCAAGCCAAGGGCCTCTCGGAGCAGCTCGCGGCGCTACGTGCCGAGACGCGGCAGGCACGCACGAAGGGTGCAATTAGCCTCGTGAATGATCGCGTCGCGGGACCACTTGACCGAGCACAAGCCCTGCTCGGCCAAGCCACCAGCGAAGTTGAGCGCAAACAGAGGCTCACACAAAGACTTAGGCGCGCACGCGCGCTCGGGCGGATCCCGGCACCCCACCACCAGACCGCGGCGGAGCTCCGCTCAGAACTCGACGGTCTACTGCACGAACTACCGACCGCATACCGCAAGAAGCTGGCCGAACTCGAGCGGCGCGCCGAGCGCCCGCTAGCCCAGGCATTGGCGTTGCCAGGACAGATCAAGCGGGAACGCGAGCGGCAGCGCCTACAGGCCACTGCCGAGCGCCAGAGCGCCGTTCAGACGCGAGCCCGCCTCGAGCAGGCCGCACGCGCCGACCGCGAGCGTAGGCAGCGAGAGCGCCAAGCGGCCAGCCGTGAGCGGCGAGCGGTCGACACCGCCATCCGCAAGCTCGAGCAGCTCGCCAAGCGCACGACCACCCGAGCGGAGGAACGCCCACTCGAGCAGCTGCTCGAGCTGCGGATCCTCGGCGGCCAGCCCGTCATCTTCTTCGAGCGCGACGAGCGCCCAGAGAGCCCGGGCGGGCGCCTTCTGTACGCGATCGAGGCCGCGAGTGGCTACTCCGGCACCTGGCGCTCGCCATGGGACCCTACCCTCGCGCTGGCCGGCAGCGAGCATGCCTGCGAGCAACTAGCCGATTGGCAGGCTCCCGCGACGCAGCGAGCGCTGGCCGCCGCGCTCGCGCAGCTCCGCACACACCGCGCAGCGATCGCGCCACTGACCCGATCGCCAGGCTCGAATAGCCCGCGCCGCGCCAGGGCGCCGGCGAATCGCTCCCAACGAGCTGCCCCAAACCAGAAACGGCGAGCAGCGGCACAGCGACCGCCACAGCCGGAGCTTGTCCGCTGTCCACAATGCGGGATCCTCTACCGACGCCGCACCGTCTTGAGCCCGCTCCTCGGGCCAGTGAGTTTTTGTCCGAGCTGTAATCAGCAGCTCGAGCCGGTCTAGCGCAGACACCCCCGGATGCCCGTCGCCGTAACTAACCCAGGCCGCCGCTCAGGCCGTCACAGGCCGATGAAGCTCTCGAAGTCGCGCCAGATATGGCGCCAGTAGTCGGTAGCTCCGGGGATCCCGAGCACGGGCGGGACCGGCCCGAGGCCCGGCGGCCCTGGGATCGGGCCTAGGTTCGGATAAAGACTGCCCGTGTGGTGCGCCGTCGGCAGATTCGGACTAGAAGGCACCTGCAATAGCGCTTTCGGGTGGGCGCCCAAGTTGCCCAGAGGATTCGAGCTACTGCTGGACGAGTTGCCCCCACCGAGGCCGAGCAGGTAGTCGGGGAGGCTGGGGTTGCCGGCCGACGGTGCGGATGAGGACCCACAGCCCCACGAAGCCCATGAGGAAGCCAGCGGCCATCGCCGGATGATTGCATCCCCCGCAAATCGGCGGGCCACATTTCCGGCCCCTCAGCCGCGCCTCGCCTTGACGCCCTCGACCAGCAGCACGACAAGTGCCATCCCACCAACAAGAAAGAGGTGGCGATATGCGGCCCAAATCAGGATGACGAGCGTGACGAGTACAACTACCGGGGGCAGCCATCGCGGCATACCCGGTCACGTTAGCTGCGGGTCTCTCAACTCCTTCGCGGGTTGCAGGAGAGGGAGCGCGGCGAGTTAGCGGACGAGCTTCCCAGCAATGAGACCGACGGACAGGGTGCTGCTGAGCACCCCCGCTATTACGAATCCGAGCAGGAACGCGTCGACGGTACGGGGGATGGAGGGCGCCGAGCCCACCAGTGAGGCGAGCAGGCCCACCATTGAGAACAGCATCGCGAGGCGGATTAGCGCGTCCTCGTGACGGTTTGTCGGCGGCCGCCTGCTGAATACGAGCGCGATGACGAGTGCGGCTAGTACGGCGGCCGCGGTCGGAAAACTCGTTGCCAAACGCGAGAACCAGGGCGGAAGCTGATTAGGCGATGGGGGCACGACAGCTGCGGTCGATGCGTTGTTGAGGCGTTCCTCTGCCTCCACCTCGGCGGCGAGGCTGTGGATGGTCTTGGCGGCGGACGGATCGCCTGGCGTGAAGTCTTCCGGTCCGGCGTGGCTCAGGATTCGCGGGATCTCCCGTGCAGAGCGCGAGTGACTGAGTTCGAGCCGAAGCGATGGCTTCATGTGATTGATCGCCGCCAGCAGCTCGTTTGCGAATACCGGCGGAGCGTTTTTACTTGACTGCCTCGGCGAGCGCGTGAGCCGGCGGAGTTCCGCATCGGCGCGATCAAGCTTGGCGATGTAGGCGTTCGACCTGGCTATGAAGGCGTTGGACCTCGACGCGAATAAGTCCGTGTGGACGACTCCCACAATGACGGCATAAACCATTAGGGACAGCGCGGCCAGGTCCGCGGGCAGCATCGCGACTAACCGAGGGAACGCCCGAGCCTCCCCCCAGCCCGCGCGCCTCATCCGATAGCGGTGAAACAGCACGATCGCAATCGCCGAAGTCACGGCCACCGCCAGGTAAATCCACGCGGACGGAAAAAACGAGGTTGCGGCGAGAAGCAACAGGCCGGTGACAACGCCGGTGAGTGCGAACGTCTGGGCGTGGACGACTACCGGGTGAGGTTTCGACATTGAGCCTCACGTTAGCCCTCGTTGCGGCAGAGAACGGGCAAGAATCCGCCGCCTCGCTGCGCTGGGGCGCCGTAGCGACGGGGACCGGGTCGCGCGGGCCGTCCGGCGAAGGCGGCACATTCTCTGCCATGACCGCGCTTCGCTCACGTCCCCGCGCCTCATTCGCGGCCGCACTCGAGGACTTCTGTGCCCGGCCCGAGCTCGCGCCACTGAGCGCCCGCGCCTACCGAGGAGCGCTCGAGCGGCTCGCGGGGGCGCTGGTCGAGCTGCGCGCCGACCGGGCGAGCGCGCCGGCGCACGGCCCCGGCTGCACGCCGCTCGGCATGGCCTCGGCAAGCTTCGCCGGCGAGCGGCGCTATCTCTGCACGCCGAGCTGCCCACGCCGGCGCTGGCTGGCCGGCGAGCTCGGCCAGCGGGCGGCGGAGCGCTGGCCGAGCCCGGCCGAGCTCGAGCAGGCCGTCCGCGCGCTATGGGGGGAGCTTCAGCCGGCGAGCTTCAACCGCAACCTCGCCGCCTTGCGCTCCTTCCTTCGCTGGGCAGAGCGCCACGGCTACCTCGAGGCCCCGATCGAGCCGCGCCTCGAGCGCCGACGCGAGGCCGCCGACCGCACGCGAGCGGTCCCCTACGCGCAGCTCGAGCGTCTATGGAGTCGTGACGGCGTGCCGCTGCGCGAGAAGGCGCTCTGGCGGCTGCTCTACGAAACCGCCGGTCGCGCCTCGGAGATCCTCGCGCTCGACATCGAGGATCTCGACCTTGCCAACAAGCGCGCGCGCATCCGCTCCAAGGGCGGCGACCTGGAGCTAGTCCACTTTCAATCGGGCTCCGCCAGGCTCCTGCCGCGGCTGCTCGCGGGCCGTTGGAGCGGACCCTTGTTCTTGACCGAGCGCGCCGCGCCGCCAGGGACGCCCGCGCGCGACGTCTGCCCTATCACCAGCCGCGCGCGACTCTCCTACCGACGCGCCGCCGCCCTCTTCGGCGAGCACTCCGGCGGCTGGACGCTGCACCAGCTGCGCCACTCGGCGATCACCCACCTTGCTGAGGCCGGCGAATCGACCGTGCTGCTGATGGCCAAATCCCGGCACCGCTCGCTGCGCTCACTTCAGCGCTACGCCCGTCCCGGGCCGGAGGCAGTCGCCGCGCTCACTGCCCGGCACGACCCCGCACGCCGGCGACCATGACTGCCACAGCGGAGCTCACAGCGCTCGCGCGCCGGCTTGAGCGGGTCGAGAATGGGCTGGCCGACGCCCAGGCGCGCCTGCCCGGCCTGCGCCAAGACGTTGCCTTGGTCCGGGAGCAGCTCGCCGAGCTCGGGCGGACGTCAACGCGAGCGGCAGCCGGCCCGGGCGCGCTCTAGCGCCTCGAGCGCCGCGGAGACCTGCGCCGAGCGGACGCGCGGCACGCCCACGTCCTGCCAGCCGCGCACCGTGTAGCGGCTCACGCCGAGCTCGGCCGCCAGCAGCTCGCTCAGCGCCCGCCGGCCAACACCGAGCCGCGCGCGCCAAGTCCTGGCCCAACTTCGCGCCAACCGTGTCGCGCTCGAGCCGTTCGCGGGCGCCCGCCCCGTCGGGTAAAGCCCGGCGCGGACCCTATGCCGGCCGGCGCGGTCGACATACACCGTGAGCGCCTCCTCGACCATGCCGGCCTCGAGTGCTCTCCTCACCGCCTCACGGGCGGTATGCGCCTCGACGCCTCGGACGCGATCGGCGACGTCGCGCGAGCTTCGCCCCGGAGCTGCTTTTACCGCGGCCACCACTGCGGTAGCAGCGGCGCTTGCGCGATCGACGCGCTCGGGCACAGCGAAGCCGCGCGGGTACAGGCCGCCGCCATACTGGCGGCGCAGTCCACATGGGAGCTCGGCCAGCGCGGGACCCTCGCGCAGCTCCCCGGCCTCGAGCGCCCTCCTGACGGCCTCGCGGAGGCTGCCCTCGCCGAACCGATCGAGCTCCCGGTCTAACTGCGTGCGCAAGATGCCGGGACGCGCCGCAACGAGCTCGCGCACCGCGGGCAGGACCTCCTCGGCGAGACGGTCGCGCACAGGCGGCAGCTCCGCTCGCGCCAGTACGTCGCGAGCACGGGCCCATAGGTTCGGCGGAATGCGCTTACGCCCCCGGACTCTCCGGCCGTCCCGGTCGCGCGACCCGTTCAGCCACGAGCTGACGACCGGCGGAGTTACGCCCAGTCTCCGTGCAAACTCCGACTGGCTGACAGGCGCCGCGGCCAGCAAGGCGGAGAGCTCCTCCGGCGTCAGCTCGGGCTCGGGATCGGCCTCGCACTTCGCGGCCGCGATCGAGAGGGTGTCCACGAGCTTGCCCCAACTCTCGGAGCCGGCACACCGCGCGCCGCGCTCGTAGTCGCTGATTGTGGGCTGTGGCACTCCGCTTAGCCGCGCGAGCTCCGGCTGGGTAAGTCGAGCCTGCCGGCGCTGCTGCGCTAGCCACGTGCCGGCGGCAGCAAGCAGCAGCTCCTCGGCTACCTCCTGTCGCCGCCCCGGGATCGGCCTCGCACCGCTAAGCCAGCTCGACACGAGCGGCTGCGTCACGCCGAGCTCACGCGCAAGCCAACCCTGGCTGCGGTGCGCACGCTCGAGCAGCATGCGCAAGCGCTCCGGCGTCAGCTCGAGACGACGCTCGGGGCGCGCCGGCGCGCCGGTGCGGAGAACGGTCGCTCCATTGTTGCCTGCGACCGCGTGAATGAGCCCGAGCTCAAGCGCGCGGTCAACCCCGCCCGTCGCGCTCGGCCGGTCCCAGCCGTTTCGCGCCGCCAAGCCATCGATCGCACGGCGCCGTGTCACTTCGCCTCGAGCCACTCGCTGGACCACCTCTGCAAGTCGACGCTCCTCGCCCAGCTCCAGCGAGGGCAGGGAGTGAGGCGTCCGCTCGGCCATAACCTAGGCGCCTAGGTTATGGCTCTGGCCGGACGTGTGGCCGCGAACCGCGCCCTATCCGTCCGGCAGCAATGCTGGCCTCTGCGCCGTTCGCCACCGACGCCACCGATGGAAAGGACGGCTCCCCAGTGCCCCCCAGCGACCGTGTTTGTAACGCGCCCAGCGATCGGCGGACCATCCGCCGCCCCACTCCCCGCCATGTTGACCTATTGCTCCGCGACCTGCTCCGGAGTCTCGAGACGAGCCGGTGAGCCACGCGAACGGCCCCGGCCCGGCAGCTCTCGCGGGCGAGCAGCTCCTACCCCACCACGCGCGGTTGATCGAGGCATCCGCGATCGCGCCGGATGTTGCCCGCGCACGCGGCTACCGATCAGTGACCGATGCCGCGGAGCTGCGGCGGCTCGGCTTCGGGCCCGCCCAAGCGCGAACACCCTCCCTGCTGATCCCGATCTACGGGCCGGTTGACACCGAGGCCGTCCTCTACCAGTCGCGGCCGGACGAGCCGCGGGAGCGCAGCGATAAGCCGGTCAAATACGAGACGGTCGCCGGCGCGGGCATGCGCCTCGATGTGCCACCACCAGCCCGGACCCGCATCGGGGACCCCGACGAGCCGCTGTGGGTAACAGAGGGCGTGCGCAAGGCAGACGCCGCGGTCAGCGCCGGCGCCTGCTGCATCGCGCTGCTCGGCGTATGGAATTGGCGCGGCCGCAATCGCGCGGAGGGCAAGACCGCGCTCGCGGACTGGGAGCACGTCGCCCTCAACGGCCGCACCGTCCTGCTCGCGTTCGACTCCGATGCCCTCGAGAAGCGCCAGGTCCACGCGGCGCTCGGCCGCCTGAAGGCGCTTCTTGAGCGCCGGGGCGCCCGCGTCCGAGTCGCCTACTTGCCGGCCGGGCCCGACGGCAAGGTCGGACTAGACGACTACCTTGCCGACGGAGGAACGCTCGAAGCGCTGACGGAGACCGCTACAGCCGAGCTGCGGCCTCTCGAGGGCGAGAGCAATGGCAACGGCCCGACCCAGGCGACTCGTCTCGTGCAGCTCGCAGAGAACGCCGGCGTCGAGCTGTTCCACACGCCCGGCGGCGAGCCCTACGCAAGCGTCCCCGTAGACGGCCACACCGAGACGCTCCCGCTGGCGCGCGGAGCGGCAGGTATCAAGCGCTGGCTGGCGCGCTGCTACCACGCGACCGGGAACGGCGCCGTCGGCGCGCAGATCCTCCAAGACGCACTCAACGTGCTCGAGGCCAAAGCAATCTTCGACGGGCCCGAGCTGCCCGTCTTCACTCGCATCGCCACACGCGACAACGCCATCTATCTCGACCTCGGAGACTCGAGCTGGCAGGCGGTTGAAGTGCGGCCAAGCGGCTGGCGGGTCATCGCCGCCCCACCGGTCAAGTTCCGTCGCGCCCGCGGCCTCGAAGCTCTCCCCTACCCGGTCGGGGACGGGTCGATCGAGGAACTCCGCCCGTTCGTCAACGTAGCCGGCGACGACGGTTGGGCACTGCTCCTCGGCTGGCTAGTGGGCGCCTTCGCACCCAGCGGTCCCTACCCGCTTTTGTCGCTGCACGGCGAGCAGGGCAGCGCCAAATCCACCACCGCCCGCGTGCTACGCGCGCTCATCGATCCCAACTCAGCGCCGCTGCGGGCCGAGCCCCGCGAAGTCCGCGAGCTAATGATCTCCGCGACCAACAGCTGGTGCCTCGCACTCGACAACCTCTCGAGCGTCCCCGCATGGCTATCGGACGCGCTGTGCCGACTCTCGACCGGAGGAGGCTTCGCCACACGCGAGCTGCACACCGACAGCGACGAAATCATCTTCGACGCTCAACGGCCAGTGCTCCTGACCGGGATAGAAGAACTCGCCACCCGCTCTGACCTACTCGACCGCGCATTACTGCTCGAGCTGCCGCGACTCAAGCCCGAGAGCGTCGCCACCGAGCGAGCCCTCTGGCGCGCCTTCGAGCGAGCCCGCCCGAGAATCCTCGGAGCCCTCCTAGATGCTGTCAGGGCCGCGCTGGCTGGACGCAGCAGCGTCAAACTCGACCAGCTCCCCCGCATGGCGGACTTCGCCGAATGGGTCGTGGCGGCCGAGTCCGCGCTCGATCTACCCGCGGGCCGCTTCCTCGAGGCGTACACCGGCAATCGCGAGGAGGCTAACGAGATCGCACTCGAGGCGAACCCGATCGGCGAGCCACTGCAGCAGCTCGCAGCACAGGGTCCCTTCGAGGGGACGATGAGCCGCCTCCTCGAGCGTCTCGAGGAGATAGCCGGCGAGCAGTCCACCCGGCAGCGCCGGTGGCCCAAGACGCCCCGATCGCTTTCCGGCCATCTCCGCCGCCTGGCGCCGAACCTGCGAGCCGCCGGCATCAGCATCGAGCGCGACGATCGCGGGCGCGGGCGCGACAAGCGCAAGATCGTCCGCGTAACGGCTACTGCCGGATTTTGCGACCCCACGTACCCCACCGACCCCGAGAGCACGGAAAGCGTGGAACCGCGGGGCGATCGTGGGGCCGCAAACGGCCAGTCTGGGGTCGCAAATGGAGAGATGGGGTCGCAAACGACCCTCATCCCGCCCAGCGGGGCCGCAAATCACGGCCCCGGGGCCGGTACGGGGTCGCAAACCGGAGCGCTCGGAAACCCCGATCCCACAGGGATGGGGCACGTCGGGGCACGTGGGGCCGCAAATATCGGCGCCGGCACCCACGAGGAGCCAGTATGACCTTCCGACAGCTGCGCGACCCGAAGCGCGAGGACGATTGGCTTTCGCTCGCCGAGCTCCGCGCCGGCCGCTCTGGCTTCACCGAGCATGCACTCATGCGGCTCGCCGCCGGCGAGCGAGCGTATGGGGACCGCTGGGCGGCGCGCACCGTTGACGAGCTGCTCGGCGAACTCACCGAGGAGGCCGCCGACCTAGGGGCCTGGGGCGTGCTCGCGCTGCAGGCGCTCTCCGCGAAAGACGCCGCCGGCGGGCGCCGCAGTCGACGCGTCGCTGAGCAACTCGAGGCAGCAATCACTTGCGGCGCTGAGGCGCACTCGCTGCTGATCCAGGCGCGCCGAGCGCTCGCGGAGCGCGACGAGCTCCACGCTTCGCGCCCGGGGCCGCTCCAGGAACTTCCGGGAGCCAGCGCTAGCGCGAATCCGGGAGCTTCCGGGATGCGACCGGGAGCTGTTCGCGACTATTCCGGGACTTGTCCCGGAACCTCCGGGACTGAGCGCAGCGTCATCCGGGAGCCTCAGCGCGCCACGGGGCCGGCGTACCCGCCGCACCGCGCGAGCGAGATAAGGCCATGAGGGACCGCGTCGTGAACCTGCACGCCGGCAGCCAGCTCACCGCCGGCACCGTAGATGGCTCAACGGCCTGGCTCGAGCTGACCGAATCTGGCGGCGCGACCGCGACAGCCGAACTCACCGAAGGCGAAGTGCTGATGGCCATCGAAGCGCTCGGGATGGTTTACGCCGACATCGTCGGCGCGCGCCCCGACAGCATCGCCCGCGGAATCAATCGCACGCTCCGTAACCGCACTGAAGCCGCTCGTAATCGACGGCGGCGAGATGTTCGGGAGGCCGCGTGACACCCGGCGGACTTCCGGCCAAGGGCGACGGCTCTACCGTGGGCGAACTCGCTCGCCGCTGCCGGTGCGATCACGATCTCGTCATAACCAGCGAGGACGGCCCGCGTTGCCTGAAATGCGGCCGGGCGCCTGCGATGCGCGCGGCGATGCGATGAGGGCGGGAGCTACGGCACGAGGCCCGCGCGGGACACGCATCGGCGACGTCGTAGTCGCGGAGGGAAGCAGGTGGCGCGTCGAGGGCCTCGACCTGGACCGGCGCGAGGCAGTTTGCCGCCTCATCGGCGGCTCTGGGGCGCTGCGGCGATTCCGCGCGAGGCGCATCACAGGCGTGGAGCGCGCCCGGATCGCCGCATGACGACGGGAACCGGCACCCCGCTTCTCGCCGCGGTGGTCGCGGAACTCTCGACGGCGGAGGTGAACCTAAAGCGCGAACTGGCCGCCGCGCTACAGCCCTATCTCGGCGCCGCCGTAGCGGAGCGATTCCTCGATATCAACGAGAAGGCGGAGCAGCTTCGCCTACATCCGGACACGCTTGCACGCATGGCTCGTAGCGGCCGGATCCCGGCCGCCACGAAAGTGGGGCGAGAGTGGCGCTTCCCGGCCGGCCCAACCGAGATCCTGCCGCTCCGCGCGGATGCGTCGGTCACCGTCGCAAGCAAGCCGAGCGGAACGTTCCGCCGACGCGCCGCGGAGCGCACCTCGGTCGCTGCCATCCGCGCCGCCCGCGGTGCTTCTCGTTAAGCTTGTGGGCCGAAGCCCGTATGTGGTACACTGCCCCTATGTCCCACACCAAGCAGATTGCCCACACTGAGCAGGTCACGATCGGCGACCGCGGGCGCCTCGTGCTGCCGGCCGCGGTGCGGTTGGCGCTCGGGCTCGAAGCCGGCATGCGCATGCTGCTGAGCACCGAGCCCGACGGCTCGCTGCGGCTGCGCCCCTACCGCGCGGTAGCCGACGAGAGCCGCGGCAGGTTCGCCGATCTCACGCGCAGCGGCTCGCTTGTAGAGGAGCTGTTGGCCGAACGGCGCGCAGAGGCGGAGCGCGAGGACTAGATGCCCTCGCAGGGAAGCCAGCCTGTGCTCGACGCGTCGGCGTTGCTCGCATACCTGGGAGACGAACCCGGCGCCGACACGGTCGCGGATGCGATTGCCGGCGGCGCCGCGATCTCGACCGTCAACCTCGCCGAGGCGCTGGGCACATTGGCGAGTCGAGGGAGCCAGCCCGCGTCGGTCGCGTCTGAGCTCGCCGCCCGCGGGCTGCTCGGCGGCGCGATTGCCGTCGAGCCGTTCACCGCGGCCGACGCGGTCGAGGCCGCCCGCCTGCGGCCGCTCACGCGAACGGCCGGGCTCTCGCTTGCCGACCGCGCCTGCCTCGCGCTCGCGGGTCGGCGCTCCGCGGCTGTCGTCACGGCTGATCAGGCGTGGGCTCGCGTCAAGCTCGACGTCGAGGTGCGCCTCCTGCGGGAGGAGGCCGGCACGTGAGCATCCAGCGCGTGATTCGCAGCGGCAGGGTCAAGTACGAGGTCCGCTGGCGCGAGCACGGCCGCCAGCCGTCACGGCTATTCGATCTCAAACGGGACGCCGACACATTCGAGCTCGAGGTCAAGCGCCGCCAGCAGCTCGGCCCGCTGTCGCTTCAGCAGCTCACCGCGCGCGGGGGCCTCACCCTTGATCAATGGATCGAGCAGCGCTGGACGCCCGAGCACGGCGCCAACCTCGAGCAGTCGACTCTCGATCGTTACGCGAGCGTTTACGCCTGCCACATCCTGCGCTCGCTCGGCGAGGTGCCGCTCGGGGAGCTCACGGTCGCCCGTCTGCGCGAGTGGCAGGCCGGGCTTCTGAGGACGGGCACCAGGCCAGGAACGATTCACAAGTGCCGGACTTTCCTGTCGAGTGTGCTGCGCCACGCCGCCGAGAGCGAGGCGATCCCGGCCAATCCGCTGGCGCTCGTGCGGGCACCCAAGCCGGACCAGCGCGACGCCGTGCGGCCTCTGCCGCCGAGCACGGTGGAGGCCATCCGTCGCGCCATGCTCGATCCGCCGACGCGCGAGGTAGCTGCTTCCGCCTCCGGCCAGCGCTCGAGGCGGCGATACCAGCTCCCGGCGCCAGGCACACCCCAGACCCGCCAACGAGACGCGCTGATCGTCTCGCTTCTCGCCTACGCCGGCCTGCGCCCGGGCGAGCTCTGCGCGCTGCGCTGGGATGACATCAGCGAGGGCGCGATCCTCGTCCAGCGCGCGACGAATCCCGACGGCTCGCTCAAGCCGACGAAGAACCGCCAGCGCCGACCGGTGCGACTGCTGGGCCCGCTCGCCCAGGACCTCCGCGAGTACAGGCTTGCCGTTGGCCGGCCACCCGCCACGACCCTCCTCCTGCCCGCCAGCAACGGCGAGCCGTGGAGCAAGGCCGGCTGGCAGACCTGGCGCGCTGACCGCTGGACGCCTGCCTGTCGAACAGTCAGGCTCGAGCCCGTACCGCGGCCCTACGACCTACGCCACAGCTTCGCCTCTCTGCTGCTCGCCGAGCGCCGCCAGGAGCTCTACGTCGCCCGCCAGCTCGGCCACACCGTTGCGGTCCTGCACTCGACCTACGCGCACCTGATCGACGGATACGAGGAACTCGAGCGCGTCGACGCAGAGGCCGAAATTGGCCGAGCGCGGTCTGAGCTGTGCGTCAGGAGTGCGTTAAACACGGCCAGCGGACTCCCCGAACGCCCCACCTGACAAGTAAAAACCTCGCATTTGCGGGGCTTTCCGTCAGTACCGCTACCGGGATTCGAACCCGGGTTTCCGCCGTGAGAGGGCGGCGTCCTAGTCCCCTAGACGATAGCGGCGGGGTGTTTTGGAGGCCAACGGTGGCGCGCGGTGCGTGAGAATGCGGCGCGAGTCTGTGGCCGGGAGCGAAGCTTAGCGGCGGGGCCCTCTTCGGCTGCTGCGGGGGTCAGCTCGAGGCGGAGGGATCTACGTTCGATGGCTGACCCGGACAGGGCAACGCGGCGTTGCTAACTTTTTGAACTCCCGCGGCTGTGGTGGAACGGTAGACACGCGGTCCTCAGGCGGCCGTGTCCGAAAGGACGTGGAGGTTCGAATCCTCTCAGCCGCATCGAAAACGTGCTCAGGCGGCGCGGGCGCTCTTGAAAATTCGCGGGCGTCCGCCTCAATGGCTCTCCACAAACTCGCGCAGGCGCTGCTTGCCATCCCCGACAAGCGGCAGCCCGTGAGCCAGCAGCAGGTGGTCGAAGTCGAGCTCGAGTAGACGCCGGAACGCATCGACCAAACCGGCCTTCACCTCGTCGGCGTCCTCCCCCAACAGGCTGTCGGGCACGAAGCCGATCGGCCCGTCCATCGAGTGAAAGCGGACGAGCCCGTCGGCGAGCGCGACCGCGCGCACGGACGGGAACTCAAGCGCAGTCTCGTCCGGGCAGATCGCCCCGACCTCGTGCGCGATCACATCGCCGGGGAGGTGGTCGCCGAAGCGAAACGGCTCCACGTGTTGCTCGGGGCCGAACTCGTGCATACCCGGCTCGCTCGCACGAACCGGAATGCCAAAGGCCTCCACCAGCCGGCCGCTGGACCGATAGTGGTGACGGTTGGAAAGCAGGATCGCCGTCGGGGGCCCTTGCTCGCGTAGCCACTCGATCGGGTCCTGTCCTTCTTCAAAGCCGTCCTCAGGCAGCAGCGGATCGATCAGCACGCCCGCGTCTCGCAGAAAGTACGAGCTCACCTCGTGGTGAATCCGCGGATGAACGGCAGTCCAGTGAAAAACGCCGGGAATGATCTCGCGCATGTCCCCTACCGTACCCGCACCCCCATGCCTTACGACTTCCTCCGTGCCGCAACTCCAGGCGTTACGTCCTCCCGAGCCGCCGCCGACGCCGTCACAGCACCTCCCCCGGGACCGCGTTCCAACGCACGATCACCCGCGTCCCGCGGTCGTACCCCAAGACGCACAGCGATCCCGCAGACAGCAGTAGGTTTGCCCCGAAGGCGACCGGACACTCGAGCCACCGCGCCGAGAGCACGCGCAGGATGTGGCCGTGGGCAAAGATCAGCGCGTCACCATCGACCTCGCCGAGCGCCGCCAGCGCGCGATCGGCGCGAATCCCGATCTGCTCCGGGCTCTCCCCTCCCGGGCAGCCGTCACGCCACAGGTTCCATTCCGGTACGCGTGAGCGAATCTCGCGCGTTGTAAGGCCCTCGTACTCGCCGTAGTCCCACTCGCACAGGGCGTCAGAGACCGTCGCATCCGTTCCGAATCCCGCGAGCTCGCAGGTCTCAAGCGCACGTCGCATCGGACTCGAGAGGACCAGCGCAAAGTGCTGTCCTCGCAAGACCGGAGCGAGCGCTCGCGCCTGCTCGCGCCCCGCCTCGAGCAGGGGCAGATCGGTACGACTGGTGTGCTGGCCACTGGCGCTCCATTCAGTCTCGCCGTGACGAACGACGACGATTCGTGTCAGGCCCGCCATCAGACCCCGTTGGGCGGCGTTGCGTTCAACGCGCCCTAGCTGTCGCTGGCGTCGTACGCCTCGCTCGAGATCAGCTCGCGCACCTTGGACGCGTCGAACTCCGCGGTTGGGTGCTCAGATTCGCTGTGAGTCCGAAACCGCTGCTCTAGCTCTTCGTCGGTCGCGGCGGCCAGGGTCTCGCCGCAGATATTGCACTCGAGCACGCGCATCAGACGCCTACGGTGAGAGCTTCCCCCTCCAGGAGGCGCTCACTCCAAACCTCCCGTCCGTTCGATCTCATCGATCTTCGCGCGCCGGCGCACGTGGCGCTCCTCGGATGACACGACGGCACCGAGGAATGCGCGCACGATCTCGGCCGCAAGCTCCACCCCGATCACACGTCCGCCCATGCACAGGACATTCACGTCGTCGTGCTCGACCGCCTGATGAGCCGTGTAGGTGTCGTGGATCGTGGCGGCGCGGATGCCGTCGATCTTGCACGCGGCGACCGACACTCCCGCGCCTGAACCGCAGACGATGATCCCGCGCTCGGCGCGTCCGGACACGATCGCCTGCCCCACCTCGAGCGCCTTGTCTGGGTAGTCGATCGGCTCGGTACGGTCGGTCCCGAGGTCGAGCACCTCGTGCCCGGCCTGCTCGACGACCGCGAGGATCCGTACTCGCAGCGGCACGCCTGCGTGGTCAAATCCGCACGCGACGATCACGCGCGACTCCGAAGCGCAAGCCGACGCACGAGGATCACAACCGTTCCTCCGCCACCGTTTGCCGCGTGTATGCCGGCTGTTCGAGTTCGTGCAACGCGAGCAGCGCCGCACCGAGCACTCCCGCCCCCACCCCATGCCGCGCCAGGCGGATCGTCGTGCGCGTGCCCAGCCCGGGAAGCACATATCCCGCGGCGACCTTTCGCGCCGGCTCGAGCAGCAGATCCCCCGCGCGCGCGGCGCCGCCCCCGATCACGACCTCGTCCGGATCGAAGGTGTTGATCGCGTTGGCGATCCCGATCCCCACGCGTTGACCCCAGATCTCGACCATCCGCTGCGCCGGAGCGTCCCCTTGCTGCGCCGCCTCGACGGCATCCGCGCCCAATACGGGCTTGCCTTCCGCGCGCAGCCGCCCGAGCAGCGAATTGGGCTGCAGCCCGGCTGCCTGCTGCGCGAGCCGGTCAAGCGCGTGGCCCGAGCCGACAAACTCCAGCGAGCCCGGTTGGGGAAAGCCCATCGGCCCCGGCACCGACCCAGCGAGGTCAAGCCCCACAATCGTGTGCCCGAACTCGCCTGCGCCGCCGGAAGCGCCGCGGTAGATGCGCCCTCCGATCACGATCCCGCCGCCCACGCCGGTGCCGACCGTGAGCATCACCAGGTCGTGCGCGACCAAGTTCAAGTTCTCGTCATGCGCCTCGGCCAGCGCCGCGACGGTGGCGTCGTTGTCCACGAACACTGGGATCTCCAGCCGCTCGTGCAGGGCCTGACGGAGCGGAACATCGCGCAATGGCACGTTGACCGAGGAGACAACCCGCCCCGTCTCGAACTCCACCACCGACGGCACCCCGATGCCGACGCCGTCGATCCGTTCGCGATGGCTCTCGATCATCGAGCAGAGCTGGTCGACCAGGGCGTCCGGCCCTGACAGCTCGGTCGGCTGCACCTCGGACTCGGAGAGCTGTTGGTCTCGCAGGACGGCAGCGGCGACCTTCGTCCCGCCGAGGTCGACGCCGAGCACGGTCACGGCCCGGGCACCCCGCTGGCTGCCGCCTGGTCAAGCAGCACCGTGACCTCGCTGGCAAACGGCGGCAGCATCGAGGCCGGCACGTTCGGATCCGGTTTTGCGTCGGGCCCGAAGGCAGCCGAGACGGCTCCCGCCTTGGACTGTCCGGAGACCAGGAATACGATCCGCCGCGCCCCGCCGAGCAAAGGCAGGGTGAGCGTGACTCGGGGCACGAACGGCTCAAGCCCGGCCTCCTCCACGCCGAATACCAGCCGTTCCCGTTCCAAAAGCGACGGCTGGCCGGGAAACAGGGACGCGGTGTGCCCGTCCGGACCAAGCCCCAGCAACACCAGGTCCAACTCCGGCGGGCCGGCCGCGCGCAGCTCCTCCTCGTACGCCGTGGCCGCCGCCGACGGCCCGCGCTCGCCCAGGATCCGATGCACCGACGGCTGCTCCCCGGGGAGTTGCTCGAGCAATGACTCGCGAACCATCTTGAAGTTGGAGCGCTCGTCCCCGGGGTCGACACAGCGCTCATCGCCGAACCACACCGTCACCCGACTCCAGTCACCCCCG
This sequence comes from Solirubrobacteraceae bacterium, assembly GCA_039583645.1. Taxonomy (GTDB): domain Bacteria; phylum Actinomycetota; class Thermoleophilia; order Solirubrobacterales; family Solirubrobacteraceae; genus Palsa-465. The sequence continues at coordinate 9,727 of JAVKSP010000022.1, read as the reverse complement.
CGGGCGGCAGCGGCCTCATATGCCGCCCGCGGCGTGCTTCCCCCCGCCAGAACGAGGTGACCACCGCCAGCGGCGACCTCGACCAGCAGCTCTCCGCACGCCTGTGCCGGGTCCTCGCAAATCCGCAACTCGACGGCCATGGCTAACGGCGCTCCTTCAGAACAACCGCGCAGAACCCCCGCGCAGCTTGGAGCGCCGGCGCGTACGTTGGGTCGCGCAACAGCGCCTGGCGCACCCCCTCCCCCAGGATCCCCGCCTCACCGCGGGATGCCCCCAGCACACGCCACTCGCTCTCGGATCCGTCGGGGCGATGGACGTGCGCGTGGAGGCCGCCGGGACCGCGGTCGAGCGAGAGCGAGAAACCCTCGCCCGACGCGATGGTGACGCCGGCGAGGCCCGGAACCTCCTGGGAAACCGGCTCGATCTTCAGCGCCACGTCGCGTCCGTCCGCGTCCGCCTCGCCATCGAGGCCGTCGTCATCGTTATTCCCAAGCGCGGTCACCTGCCATCCGAGCCGCGAGGACAGCCAGCCGACCAGCAGCAGGGCGCTCGCCGCGGCATTGGCCCGGTGACGGACGGCCACGGTCGCGATCTCGGCCAGCGCAGCACGGCGGTATGGCGGGTCAAAGCTCGCCGCCAGCCGCTCTCGCCAGGGCGTGGTGCGCAGCCAGGCGAGGTCGACCACATACGCCGAGCGCGAGATGTGGCGCGCGCGCTCGAATGCCTCCACCGCGCTCGGCTGCTCGTCGGAGTCGAGCAGCACCACGTCGGTCAGCTCGGCGAGGGCGTCGACCGCCTCGTCGTGGCCGTGCGGCGACCACACCATCGTCGGCAGCTCTCGCGCGAGCACCGGGTCGACGATCGTCTGCAGCCGGGAGAGGTGCTCGGGGCCGATATCGATCTCGACCTGCTCCCGGATCAGGCCGATCCCGCCGTCGCCGGGCTCGTCGTAGGCCATCACCACGCGCGCGTCGAGCGTCGTGCGTCCCTCCTCCACCGCGCACAGCACGGTCCTCGACGCGTGGTAGCGGCCGACGCGTTGCAGGCGGTTTGACACCTCTCCCTTCCAATCGCGGTCGACCACCACGATCAGGTTCAGCACGCGCGCCGGGGCGAGCGTCTCGTTCTCGGCGTGACGCTCGTGCAGCAGCTCGCGCAGCGCGTCCTCGATCGCGTCGGGGTTGGTGTCCCGCTCGGTCCAGAGATCCTCGCCCGGGCTCACGCCCAGATCCTCCCCTAAAGTCGCCGCCAGGCGTGACCCGGTCGCAGCAGCGAGTTCGCCGCCGCTGGCCCCTGCGACCCCGCCGGGTAGAGACGGATCGGTGAGCGCGTGTCGCGGTGCCAAGCGGTCAGGATCGGGTCGATGATCCCCCACAGCGCCTCGATTTCGTCGTTGCGCGTGAACAGCGTCGCGTCGCCGCGCATCGCGTCGAGGATCAGGCGTTCGTAGGCCTCGGGCGACTGCGACATGAACGAGGTCCCGTAGTGAAACTCCATGTTGACCGGCCGGATCCGCAGTTGGGGCCCCGGGATCTTGGCCCCGAGTGAGACGGACACACCCTCGTCGGGCTGCACCATGAGCGTGACCTGATTCGGCAAAACGCCCACCGAGCCCTGGCTCTGAAACGCGAGGTGGGGCACCGGTTTCAGCGTCACCACGATCTCGGTCAGCTTCTGTGCCAGGCGCTTGCCGGTTCGTAGGTAGAAGGGCACGCCCGCCCAGCGCCAGTTGGAGATCTCGAGCCGCAGCGCGGCATAGGTCTCGGTCCGCGAGTGCGGGTCGACACCTTCTTCCTCGCGGTACGGCGCGGCCTGGTTGCCTCCAACCACGCCCTGCTCGTACTGAGCGCGGACCGCCATTGACCTCACGTCCCGTACCTTCGGCGGCAGGATCGCCTCGAGCAGCTTGACCTTCTCGTTGCGCAGCCGGTTGGCCTCGAACGAGGCCGGCGGCTCGATGGTGAGCAGCGCCAGCAACTGGAGCATGTGGTTCTGCACCAGGTCGCGCAATGCCCCCGCGTGCTCGTAGTAGCCCGCGCGTCCCTCGATGCCGATGTCCTCTGCCGCGGTGATCTGCACATAGTCGATGTAGTTGCGGTTCCACACGGGCTCGAACAGCGCGTTGGCGAACCTAAACGCGAGCAGGTTCTGCACGGTCTCCTTACCGAGGTAGTGATCGATGCGATAGACCTGCGACTCGTCGAAGACCTCGAGCACCGTCGTGTTGAGCTTGCGCGCGGAGTCGAGGTCAGAGCCAAACGGCTTCTCGATCACGATCCGCGTCTGAGCCTCCTCGAACTTCGCCAGGCCGGCATCTCCGAGCGCCTGCGCGATCACGGGGAAGAACTGCGGCGCGGTCGAAAGGTAGAACACGCGGTTCAGCGGCTGGCCCGCCTCCTCCCGCATCTCGGAAAGAACCTGCTCGAGCTTCTCGTAGACCTGCGCGTCGTCAAATGAACCGGGGATGTAGCGGATGCTCGAAATGAGCCCGTCGAGCACATCGGGGTCTGGCTTGGTGCGCGAGAAGCGCTCGATCGAGGAGCGCGCCTCATCGCGGAAGGCCTCGTCGCTGTACTCCGAGCGCGCCACGCCGATCAGCTCGAAGCGTTCCGGCAGGGTGCCCTCGTGGGCGAGGTTGTAGAGCGCCGGCAGCAGCTTGCGGTGCGCGAGGTCACCCGTTGCGCCGAAGATCGTCATCGCGGTTGGGTGCACCGGCATCCGCTCGAGCCCAGGCACGAGCGGATTGGTCTCCGGCGCGACGGCCTGAGCGGTGGCCACGGCTTGCCTAGCTCCCCGAGAGGAGCCCCGCGATCCGTTCGGTCAGGGACCGGATCGCCGCGGCGGGGTCGCCTTCGAGCCTGACCCGTTCGGCGGCGAGCCCGTGTGAACGCAGCGTCTCGATCTCGCCGGCGGCCTGGGCAGCGATCAGCGTGCCGAACGAGTAGCCGGCCTCGGGAATCTCGGCATCGCGCTCGGGAGCGTTGACGAGCTGCAGGAAGCGCCCGGTGGTCGGTCCGCCCTTATGCAGTTGGCCGGTCGAGTGCTGGAAGCGAGGGCCGTAGCCGAAGGTGACGGTGGCCTGCGTGTGCTCCCGTATCGCGGTGCGCAGCTCTGCGATCGCCGCGTCGATCTCCTGTGAGTAGGGCAGGTAGCCGAGGATCGCGACGTAATCGGGCGGCGAGGCATCCGCGAGCAGCGCCCGCAGCTCCTCATCCGACGCCTCCGAAACGTCGGGGATCGATCCCGATTCCAGCACTCGCGCCGTGTTGTCCTTGGCCTCCTGCACGTTGGGCTGATCGAAGGGATTGATCTCCAGCGCCCAGCCCGCCACGGCGACCGCAAACTCGGCCAGGAAGAAGATGCGGCCGAGGTCGGGAGCGCCGTGAGTGGCGAGCGTCAGCGTCGGATGACCGGCGGCGGCGAGCGCCTCGACCGCCTCGTCGACCTCCTTGGGAGCCGTCTCGGGATTGCGCAGGTACGCGAACACGCGGTCGTCGCCGTATGCATCCGGGGGCCCCAGCGGCTCATCGGCGACCGGCAGGATGCCGCGGCCTTTCTTCCCGGTGGACTCCGCGATCAGCTGCTCGACCCACAGGCCGAAGCTCTCGATCGGGGGTGAGACCAGGAACGTGAACTTGTCCCGACCCTGGAGCGCCATCTCGCCGATCGCGGCCCCGAGCCATAGGCCCGAGTTCGACTCGCTCGAGTCATAGCGGGCACAGGTCTGCTCCGCCACCTGACAGCGATGCAGCAGCGCTTCGATGCCCACTCCCATCAGCGCTGCGGGCACCAGACCGAACCGTGACAGCACCGAGTAGCGACCGCCGATGTCGGGCGGGTTCAAAAAGCAGTGCCGCAGCCCGTCCTCGGCCGCGATCCGCTCCAGGGGGCTGCCCGGGTCGGTGATGACCACGAACTGGTCCGGGCGACACAGCGACTTGAAGTAGCGGTAGTGCGAGAGCGTCTCAACGGTGCCGCCGGACTTCGAGGAGACGATGAACAGCGTGCGCTCCAGATCGATCGAGTCCTGCACCGCGAGCACCTCGTCCGGATGGGTCGAGTCGAGCACCGTGAGCCTGAGGCCCTCCGAGCGCTCCCCGAACGAACGCCGGATCACCTCCGGTCCCAGGGATGACCCGCCCATGCCCAGCAACACCGCGTCGGTGAAGCCGTCCTCGCGACACTGCTGCGCGAACGCGTCGAGTTCCGAGGCGCACTCGAGCATTGCCTCGGAGACCGTCAACCAGCCCAGCCGGTCGGTGATCTCGGGTACGTGGGCCCCACCCCACAGGTCGGGATCGTGGCGCCACACGCGCTGCGCGACCGAGTCGTCCATGGCCCGTTTGACGCGCTCGGCGACGGGGCCCTGGAGATCGGAGGGGATCGAAGCCTGGATCGTGGGCGGGCGCCCGGTGAGCACTCCCGCGCAACGCTCCTCGATGCCCGCCAGGAGCCGGTCCATGGCGCCCTCGAATTGCTGCACGCCGTCGACCAGCAACTCCTCGGTGACCTCGCCCAGGTCGATCCCGGCGTCCGCCAGCGCCTTCAGGTCGGCCTCCGCATCACGCTCGGCCGTTCCCCGCTCGATCTCCGCGTGGTCGGCCACGGCCATCATCGTGGCCAGCGGCATCGTGTTGACGGTATCCGGCGCGATCAACTCGTCGACGTACTTGGTGTCCGGATAGGCCGGGTTCTTGGTGCCTGTCGAGGCCCACAGCGGTCGCTGCACCACCGCGCCCTGCTGCGCCAGGCGCTCCCAGCGCTCACCGGAAAAGATGCGCTTGAAGCGGCGGTATGCATCGCGCGCGTTGGCGACCGCGGCGGTGCCGGCGAGCTCGGTGTGGCCGAGCCGCTCGAGCCGCCGGTCGACGTTCGTGTCCACGCGCGAGACGAAGAAGCTCGCCACCGAGCGGATATCCAGGGACTTGCCCTCCTCGAGCCGCCGCTCGAGCGCGCGAATGTAAGCCTCGGCCACCTTCTCGTAGGCCTCGACCGCGAACAGCAGCGTGATGTTGACGTTGATGCCCTCATACAGCGCCTGCTCGATCGCGGACACGCCCTCCGGCGTCCCGGGAATCTTGATCATCGCGTTGGGACGGTCCAGGCGCTGCCAGAAGTCGCGTACCTCGGCGAGCGTGCGCTCGCTGTCGTGCGCGAGCTCGGGCCCCACCTCCAAGGACACAAAGCCGTCGTTGCCGCCCGCCTCGCGATGGACCTGCGCGAGCACGTCGGCGGCTTCCTGGACGTCGCGCACCGCGAGGCGCTCATAGATCTGCTTCGGCTCCACGCTCTCTCGCGCCATCTGCTCGAGCTCATCGTCGTAGTCCTTGGAGCCGAGGATCGCCTTCTCGAAGATCGACGGGTTCGCGGTCACGCCTCGCAGCGACTCCTCGGTCACCATGCGCGCAAGCTCGCCGCCTTCCACCAGCGAGCGGCGAATCTGGTCGAGCCAGATGCTGACGCCGGCCTCGGTGAGCGCCTTGAGACGGGGATTGACCTCGGTTGCAGTGGTCATGCTCCGGATGCCTCCTTCACGCGGTCAACTACCTTGCGCCCGGTCTCGGCAAGGTGCTCGGGGGTGAACCCGAAATGCTTGTAGAGCTCGCCGGCGGGAGCGGAAGCGCCAAAGCTCTCCATTCCGACCGCCTCTCCCAGCTCACCGACCCAGCGCTGCCAGCCGAATGTCGCCGCCGCCTCGAGCGACACGCGCGCCCGCACGCTCGGCGGCAGTACCTGCTCACGGTAGGGGGCGTCCTGGGCCGCGAAGTTCTCCATGCAGGGCATGCTCACGACGCGAGTCGCGATCCCGTCGGCCTCGAGCAGATCGGCGGCGCGGGCGCAGATATGGACCTCCGTGCCGGTGGAGATCATGATCAGGTCCGGCGGCTCGGGCTCGCGGAAGGAATCGCGCAGCACATAGGCGCCGCGCTTGACCGCGTCGTCGGGCACCGCCGCGGGGTTCCAGGTGGGGATCCCCTGGCGCGAGAAGACAAGCGCGCTCGGGTTGTCGGTGCAGGCGACCGCGTACTGCCAGGCAAGCGCGGTCTCGTTTGCGCCGGCGGGACGGATGACCTTGAGCCCGGGCATCGCGCGCAGCCCCGCGAGCTGCTCGATCGGTTGATGCGTCGGGCCGTCCTCTCCCAGTCCGATCGAGTCGTGGGTGAAGACGAAGATCGACGGCAGTCCCATCACCGCCGCCAGCCGCATCGAGCCGCGCATGTAGTCGCTGAAGGTCAAAAACGTCGAGCCGAACCCGCGCAGGTAGTGCAGCGTGAGCCCGTCTACGACCGCGCCCATGGCGTGCTCACGCACGCCGAAGTGAATGTTGCGCCCGGCGAAGTCGCCTCGCTCCACGTCGCCCGAGTCGTCGATCGTGGTCAGCGTCGAGGTCGCGAGGTCGGCGGCGCCGCCCACCAGCTCGGGCACCTTGGAGGCCGCCCACTGCAACACCGCGTGCGCGGACTTGCGGGTCGCGGTCATGGTGCCCGAGGCATGAAAGCGCGGCACCTCGGCGTCCCAGCCCGCCGGCAGCTCGCGGCGGATGAGGCGCCTGAACTCGGTGGCGAGCTCAGGATGGGCTTCGCCGAAGGCGTCGAAGCGCGTCTCCCACTCGGCCTGCTGCTCGGCGCCGCGCTCGACGCAGCTGCGGAAGTGCTTGAGCGCCTCCTCGGGCACGTAGAACTGCTTGTCGGGGTCCCAGCCGTAGGCCTCCTTGGTCAGCCTCACCTCGTCCTCGCCGAGTGGCGAGCCGTGCGCGCTCGAGGTGTCCTGCTTGTGCGGCGAGCCAAACCCGATGTGCGAGCGCACGATGATCAGCGATGGCCTTTCCTCCTCGGCAATCGCCGCATTCGTGGCCTGCTCGAGCCGCTCCAAGGACAAGTCTTCGCCGATGTCCTGCACGTGCCACTCGTAAGCCTCATAGCGCTTGCCGACGTCCTCCGAGAACGACTCGGAGACCGGACCCGCGAGCTGGATGTGGTTGTTGTCGAAAAAGACGATCAGCCGACCCAGCCCGAGATGGCCGGCCAGCGAGCTCGCCTCGGAACTGATGCCCTCCTGGATATCGCCGTCGGAGGCGATCACGAACGTGCGGTGGTCTACGACCTCGTGATCGTCGCGGTTGAAGCGCGCCGCGAACATGCGCTCGGCGAGCGCCATGCCGACCGAATGCGAGATCCCCTGGCCGAGCGGACCGGTCGTGACCTCCACTCCCGGCACCTCGTGCAGCTCGGGGTGCCCGGGCGTCCTCGAGCCCAGCTGTCGAAACTGCTTTAGGTCATCGAGCTCGAGGCCGTACCCGCTCAGGTACAGCGACGCGTACAGGAGCATCGAGGCGTGACCGGCCGAAAGCACGAAGCGGTCGCGGTCGGGCCACTGCGGATCGCGCGGGTTGTGCTTCATCACCCGCGTGAAGAGCACGTAGGCGAGTGGGGCGAGCGCCATCGGCGTGCCCGGATGGCCGGAATTGGCCTTCTGCACGGCGTCCATCGACAGCGTGCGGATCGTGTCCACGCACAGCTCGTCGATGGAGGTGACGGTTCCGGTGGCCGTCACTGAGACCTTGGGCGGGGCGGCAACTCCACTATGCGGAGCATAAACAGATCGGACGGTCGGTAAACACGACCGGGTACTACCCGAACAGCACCCCGAAGCTGCGGTACTCCTCGACGGGCACGCGCCGGATATCGGCGACCGCCTCGTTGAGCGGCACCGACACGATCCTCGTCGAGCGCACCGCCACCATCGTGCCGAAGCCGCTCTCATGGACCGCGTCTACCGCCGCCAGGCCGAGGCGTGTGGCGAGCACGCGGTCAAACGCGGTGGGGGTCCCCCCACGCTGGATGTGGCCCAGCACCGTCGCGCGCGTCTCGAAACCCGTGCGGCGCTCGATCTCCTGCTCGAGCGCATGGCCGATGCCGCCCAGACGGGGATGGCCGAACTCGTCTACCTGCCCGGTATGCACCGTCATCGTGCCCTCCTTGGGGAGCGCGCCCTCGGCCGCCACCACGATCGAGAAGTTGCGCCCCCGCGCGTGGCGCCGGCGCAGCAGCTGGCAGGCCTCCTCGATATCGAACGGCAGCTCCGGGATCAGGATCACGTCGGCGCCGCCGGCGATGCCCGCGTGCAGCGCGATCCAGCCCGCGGTACGTCCCATCACCTCGACCACCAGCACCCGGTGGTGGCTCTCGGCCGTGGTGTGCAGTCGGTCGATCGCGTCAGTGGCCACCTGGAGTGCCGTATCGAATCCGAAGGTGACCTCGGTACCGCCCAGGTCGTTGTCGATCGTCTTCGGCACCCCCACCACCGGAACGCCGTCCCCGTGCAGCCGGTTGGCGACCCCCAGCGTGTCCTCGCCGCCGATCACCACGAGACCCTCGATGCCGCGCTGCGCGAGCGTTTGCTTGACCATCCCCACCCCATCCTCGCGGCGGAAGGGGTTGGTGCGCGAGCTGCCGAGGATGGTGCCGCCGCGGGGCAGAATGCCGCGTGTCGACTCCAGCGTGAGCTCCTCGGCGGCATCCTCGAGCACGCCGCGCCAGCCGTCGCGAAAGCCCACTACGGAGTCCCCGTGAGCATCGATCGCCTTGCGCACCACGGCACGGATAACGGCGTTCAGGCCCGGGCAGTCTCCGCCACCGGTGAGCATTCCGATCCGCACGCAGAGGATCCTATTCCGGGCTGGGTCCTTCTCCCCCTTTACCCTTTGCCGATGCCATCGACCTCAGATCTGCTGCGAGCGGGCTCGTTGACCGGAGCACTCGCCGGCGCGGCCGCGGGCAGCGTGCTGCTGCAGCGCAGCCACATGCGCCGCATCGCCTCCGACCCCCTGAGCGAGTTCCTCGAGCATCCGCCGACAGGGTCACCGCTGCGTGTCACCTCGGCCGACGGCACCGAACTGCACGCCGAGGTGTTCGGGTCAGACGATCGTCCCACGATGCTGCTCGCGCACGGCTGGACCGAGGCGCTGCGCTACTGGGCGCTCGTGATCCGCGAGCTTTTGCCGGAGTTTCGCGTCGTGGCCTACGACCTGCGCGGCCACGGCCACAGCGAACCGGCGGCGGCCGACGACTATTCGCTGGACCGCTTCGGCGAGGACGTGGAGGCCGTGCTGCAGGCGACCGTGCCGGCCGGCCAGCGTGCGATCATCGCCGGCCACTCACTGGGCGGGATGTCCATTGCCGCCTGGGCCGAGCACCACGACGCCAGCCGGGCGGCTGGGGCGGCGCTGCTCTTCACGGGGCTCGGCGATCTGGTCGCCGACCAGCTGCTGGTCGCGGTGACGCGCCTCACGCAGGGCCTGAGCGACCCGCTGGCGCGACGGGTGTTCCTGGGCTCGCGCATGCGCCTGCCCCGCTACTCCTCCCCCCTTTCCTACGCACTCGTCCGCTATGTCGCCTTCGGCCCCGGCCCCGGCGCCTCGCCGGCGCTGGTTGCCTTCTACGAGCGCATGCTGGTCAATTGCGCCCCCGACGTCCGCGCCGCCGTGGGCCTGGCGATGGCCGACATGGAGCTCTACCCGGCGCTTGCCAGGCTCACCGTGCCCACGTTGGTGATGTACGGCGCCGAGGACCGGCTCACCCCGCCTTCGCACGCCCGCCGCATCGCCTCGCTGCTGCCACAGATGCACGCGTTCGTCGAGCTGCCCGGAACGGGCCACATGGGGCCCCTCGAGCGGCCGGCCGAAGTCGCCCAGGCGCTAAAAGATCTTTCCCGGGCCGCGCATGCG
>JAVKSP010000021.1:0-33838 GCA_039583645.1 Solirubrobacteraceae bacterium | reverse complement strand
CGGCGACGCCGACGACGGGGAGGTCGCCGCGCCGCCGGGCAAGCTCCAGCCACGCGGCGCCGCAGCGCGGCGGCGGCGCCGGAATCCTCAGCGAAGTCGCGAGCTCGTCCGGCCGCAGCGCGGTCAGCCAGCGGCCGTGGAACAGCTCGGAGAGCGAGAGCTCACGCTCGCCGCCGCCGGCCGCGACGGTGATGCGTCCGTCGAGGGCCAGGGCGAGCGAGGGCAGCTCGGCCGCGGGATCGGCGTGGCAGATGCTGCCGACGACCGTGCCGCGGTTGCGCACCGCGGGATGGGCGACATGCCGCAGGGCCTCCGCGATCACGGGCCAGGACCGGCGAACCTGCGGGGAGCGCTCGACCGCGCGCTGGCGTGCGATCGCGCCGATGACCAGCGCGCCGTCACCGTTGACGCTAAGCGCGTTCAGGCCGCGCACGCGGTTGATGTCGATCAGCGCCGCCGGGTGCAGCGTGCGCCGGTGCAGCAGCGGCACCAGGCTCTGCCCTCCCGCGAGCACTCGCGCCTCGCCGCCGTAGCGCGCGAGCAGCGCGCACGACTCCTTCGCGCTCGCCGGCGCTTGATACTCAAACCGTGGTGACTTCACGGCCGAGGCGCGCGACTGCCGGGCGTCGTCGGAGCCTAGCCTTCAGCCGATCCGCTCGACCGACATGATCGCGTCGTCATGGAATGGGAGCACCTTGTCGCGGCCGACCGCGAGGATCCGCAGCATGCTGTCGTAGCAGACGATGGGGTCGATGTGCATGCCCGTGGGGATGACCTTGTAAGCGCCGTGGGCGAGCACCTCCTCGGGCGGGTAGAAGTTCTCCCGGATCGTGCACATGCCCGCGATCACGTAGCGACCCGCGTCGGTGTGGACGACGACCGACTGGCCGCCGGGGCTGTGGCCGGGCGTCAGCATCAGCTCGACGCCCTCGGTGATTTTGTGGTCGCCGTCAAGGAAGTGGACGTCGAGCTTGGCGAGCTGCTCGTAATGATCGACGGGCGCGTAGGTGCTCTTGAACAGGGCGTGGACGGGGATCTTGCGCCACTCGGCGTCCTGGACGAGGATCCGGGACTTCGTGAACCTGGTCGTGTTCATGCAGTGGTCCCAGTCGAGATGGGTCTGCACGAGGATCTCGATGTCGTCGAAGCCGAGGCCCCGCCGTTGCAGCTGGCTCTCAATCGGCTCGACATCCTGCACGTCGGCGAACGTCTCGCCGGCGAGGTGCAGCGGCTCATCGCCGCGGATCCGCGCCTTGTAGTCAGCGGCGCTGCATCCGGTGTCGACGAGGATCGTCGGCCCGTCGCCCTGCAGCAGCCATGAGACGTAGGGGATGTCGACCTTGTCGCCGAAGTTGTGCATGTAGGTGAACCGGCTCTTTTCGCGTTGCGGCCCTTTGGCCACCACCATCGGGGTGATTGTGTATGCCATTGGCTAATGCGCTCCTTTCTTGACAGTCGCAATCTGGTCGGGGTCGATCGGCAGGCGCTCGATCTGCACGCCGAGGTGCGAGAGGGCGTCCGCGACCGCGTTGGCGACGGCGGCCGGGGCCGCGATCGCGCCCGACTCCCCCATCCCCTTGACGCCGCCGACCGTGAACGGCGACGGCGAGCACTCGTGGCCGATCTCGATCGGCGGCAGGTCGGTGGCCTTGGGCACCTTGTAGGTGCGCATGTCGGCCGTCTCGAGGAGCCCGCGGGCGTCGTAGCGCATCTGTTCGAGCAGCGCGCCGCCGACGCCCTGCGCCAGTGCGCCGCAGAGCTGCCCCTCGACCAGCATCGGGTTTAACATGGTGCCGCAGTCCTCTACCGCGATGAGGCGCCGCAGCTCGACCTCGCCGAGCTCGGCGTCGACCTCGACAACGGCGGCGACGCAGCCGTTGGAGTAGGAGGCCGGCGGGTCATAGAAGGCGCTCGAGGTGAGCGCGGGGTCGTCGATCGACGCGCGCAGCGCGGGGTCGAAGTATGCGGCGGCGGCGATCTCGGCCAGCGTCACGACACGACCGGCGGGGCCGGCAACGCCGAAGCTTCCCTCGGCGGCGACGATGTCCTCGGGCGCCGCCTCGAGCAAGTACGCGGCGATCGAGTCGAGCTTGGAGCGCAGCTCCGCCGCGGCCATCGACAGGGCCCCGCCGACCACGACCGCGGTCCTGCTGGCGCGGGTGCCGGCGGTGCTGACCGGCGTGGCGTCGGTGTCGCCGGCGCGCACGTGCACCGCGTTCATCGCGGCATCGAGCTGGCGCGCGACGATCTGCGCCAGCGAGGTCGCATGGCCCTGCCCCTGAGACGGTGAGCCGACGGCGACGGTGACCTCGCCGGAGGGCTCGACCTCGATCCGCACCGCGTCGTGCGAGGCGAACGACCAGGTCGACTGGCCGGCGCCCTCGCTGCCCCAGCCGGTGGGCTCGACGTAGGGGCTGATGCCGATCCCGACCGACCGGCCCGCCTTCCGGGCGGCCGGCTGCCGGGCGCGCAGCCGGCCGTAGCCGACGAGCTCGAGCGCCCGATCCAGCGACTCGCAAAAGCTGCCGCTGTCATAGACCATTCCCGTGCACGATTCGTATGGGAACTCCTCGCGCGCGACCATGTTGCGCCGGCGCAGCGACGCCGGGTCGCATGCCAGCTCGCGGGCGGCGCGTTCGATCAGCAACTCGCGGGCGGTGTGGCCAGCGGTCCAGCCGACGCCGCGGTAGGGCGCAATCGGGGACTTGTTGGTCAGCGCCGCCACGATCTCGCAGCGGTAGTTGCGGATCTTGTACACGCCCGGCATCAGCCCGGCCGCGAGGTAGGGCTCGATCAGCGCGCTCGCGCTGTTGTGCGAGTAGGCGCCTGCGTCGCCGACGATCCGCGCGCGCAGCGCGAGGAACTCTCCGTCTGCGGCGAGCGCGAGCTCGGAGTCGATCGACTGTTGCTTGGCGTGCGGGGCGGCCAGCAGGTTCTCGACGCGATCCTCGACCCAGCGAACGGACCGTCCAAGCGCGCGCGCCGCGAGCACCACCGCCACCTCCTCGGCGTGGGCGGGGATCTTCAGGCCAAAGCCGCCGCCCACGTCCGGTGCGATCACCCGCAGATGTCCCTCCCTAATCCCGGTCGTCTGCGCCAGGCGTCTGCGCAGCAGGTGGGGCCCCTGGGTCGAGCACCACACGGTCATCTCGCCGTCCGGTGAGGGCGCGGCCAGGCAGCCGCGCGTCTCCATCGGCACGGCGGCGTAGCGGTTGCCCACGTAGCGCGCCGCCACGACCCGGTCGGCGGCGGCGAACGCGCCATCCGGGTCACCCGCCTGGACCGTGCCGCGGTAGAGCACGTTGCCGTCGAGCTCCTCGAACAACCGCGGGCCATCGCCAGCCGCCGACGCCTCGGCGTCGAGGACCGGCTTGAGCGGCTCGTAGTCGACCGCGACGAGCTCCGCTCCGTCTTCGGCGAGGTGACGGCTCTCGGCGACGACGATCGCCACGGGCTCGCCATGGAAGCGCACCCGCTCCGTCGCGAGCGCCGGCTGGGGCGTCTTGCGCAGGCCGGCGACCGCGACGGTGTCGAGCAGCGGAGCGTGCGGCAGCTCGGCGGCGCCGAGTACGGCGATCACGCCGGGCAGCCGGCGCGCGGCGTCGGGGTCGATCGCGCACAGCCGGGCGTGCGCATGCGGCGAGCGGACGAACGCCGCGTGCAGCATCCCGACCACCGAGACGTCCGCGAGGAAGCGGCCACGGCCGGTCAACAGGCGGTCGTCCTCGACGCGCTCGACGCGCTCGCCCAGAGGCGCCTGACCCGGCGCTGCGGTCATCGGTCGTGGCGCGCCCGCGGCGTGCCCGGATCGGCGCTCCACTCCGCCCACGACCCGTCGTAGACGCTGGTCTGGTCAAAGCCGGCGCCCCGCAGCGCCACGTGGGCAGCCGACGCCGACACGCCGCCCCCGCAGTAGAGGATGCTCGGCCGATCGCGAGGGATCCCCGCGGCCGCGGCCAGGCGCCGGATCTCCTCGGAACTCCGCAGGCGACCGGCGGCGTCGAGCAGCGCGGGCGCGGCGAAGCGCCGCGCGCCGGGGATGTGCTCGCCGACGGCGCGCCACGTCTCGTCCATCCGGCAGTCGAACAGCGGCGGCTCGCCGAAGTCCAGCGCCGCGAGCACATCCTCCTTCGTGCGTCGGAGCCCGCGGCGGGGATGAACGGTGAACGTCGCCGAGCGCGGTGGCGGCTGCTCGCGCGTCAGCGATCGACCGGCGGCGACCCACGCAGGGAGGCCGCCGTCCAGCCAGCGCGCGTGGTCGTGCCCGTAGACCTCCAGCGCCCAGCACAGGCGGGCGGCGAGGAAGATGATGTTGTCGTCGTAGGCGACGACGAGCGTTTCGTCGCCGATGCCGGCGCGCTGCATGGCGTCGGCAAACCGCGGTCCGGGCGCGAGCTGCCCATCGACCGAGTCGTCGGGATTCGACAGATCGTCCAGCCAGCTCAGGTACACGGCTCCGCGGATGTGGCCGGCTCGGTAGGCGGCCCGGCCCACGTCACGGTCCTCCAGCGACCAGCGCACGTCGACGACCCTGACGTGCTCGTCATCGATCCGGGCTTCCAGTTCCTCGGGCGAGATCAGCCGCTCAGCCATCGGAGGCCCCGGAGATGGAACGGCGGCCGAGGCGCCGGCGCCGGCGCGAGCCGTCACGTCCCGCCACTGGCAGCAGCGATCGGCGGCGTCCCACAAGGCGTGCTTGAGGCGCACCGCGGTGTGAAAGCTGCCCAGCAGCCGCCGGCGGTGAGCGGCGCCGGCCGCGGCGGCCATCTCGTCGAACTCGACCTTCATGCGCGCCCCGCGCTCGCCATAGGAGTCGCCGACGAAGAAGCGCAGCCAGTCGGCGTAGATCGAGTCGGACGCGATTTCGCGCTCCAGCGCCAGGCCGATCTCGCGATAGCTCCACGCGCATGGCATGATCGCGACCATCGCGTCGAGCCCGTCGCCGCGGTGCGCGGTCGCCAGCAGGAAAGCTGCTGTAGGCCAGCGTCGCCGGCGCGATCGCGGCCGCGCCGCCCCGGTCCGGCGCGCCCGTCGCGACGACGCGCTCGAGCAGCTCGAGGTTGCGCGGAATCTCGTTGTCGACGACGTTGTCGAGCGACTCGCGAAACCACCCGACCTCGCGGATGTCGCCGCTCATGCCGGCGCCGATCGCCATGCAGCGCGCGTACTCGGCGAGGTAGAAGCCGTCCTGCTCGAGGTAGAAGCGAAGCGACGCCGGCGCGAGCGTACCGCGCGCCATCTCGCGCAGGAACGGGTGCGCGTGTAGCTGGTGCCAGATCGTCGAGCAGGAGTCGCGCAGCCAGCGCGAGAAGGGCTCGGTCATCGCCCCGGCGCGGCGAGCAGGCCGCGGAGGTAGTCGTTGAGCAGGCGCCCGTCGGGGTCCAGGCGCTCTCGCGCCGCACAGAAGGCGTCGTAGCCCGGATATAGCGCTCGCAGGCGCTCGGCGCCGTGTGAGTGCCACTTCCCCCAGTGTGCGCGCGCGCCGAACTGCCCCAGCACCCGCTCGCAATCGCCGAATAGGGCGGCGTTATCGGCGCCCATCACGCCGGAGACCGAGATCGCGCACGAGGCGCGGCCGGAGAATGGGCTCAGCAGCGCATCGTCGGCGCCGACGAAGCGCACCTCGACGGGAAACTCCTGCTCGGGATATGTGCCCACGATCAGTTCGCGCACGGCTGCGACCGCGTCGCGCGCGTGCTCGATCGCCACGATCCGCTCCAGCTCGTGGAAGTTGGGGCGATAGGTTTCGGCGTAGATGCGGTAGCCGCGATCGATGCGCGAGGCGCTGCTGCCGTTAGCGGATGCGTCGGCGTCGGCGGGCGTACGGTCCATCGTCTTGATGATCACCTCGTCGTCGCGGACCGGCGGCTCGAGCCCGAGCCACCCCGCCGAGCGCGCCGTCGGGCACCAGTAGAACGCGAAGTGGCGATGGGCGGACAGGCATTCGTCCCAGCATGCCAGCAGCTCCCGCCACGACCCCGTGCGCAGCCGGAGCCACAGGCTATAGGCGTCCGTGACCTCCAGGGTCAGCGCGGTCATCACGCCGAGAGCGCCCAGCGCAGTGCGGGCGGCGCGCAGCAGTTCGCCATCGCCGCCCGCGATCTCGACGACGTCGCCGTCGGCGAGCACCAGCCGCGCGCCGCTTAGCGCGCCCGAGAGAGAGCCCAGCTCTCGGCCGGTGCCGTGCGTCGCGGTCGCGACGGCGCCGGCGATCTGCTGGCTGTCGATGTCCCCCTGGTTGGCGAGGGCGAGGCCGTGGCGCCAAAGCAGCGGCCCGAGGTCGGCGATCGTGGTCCCCGGTAGCACCGTCGCGCGGCGTCGCTCTCGATCGACGCCGAGCACGCCTCGCATCGCGCCGAGGTCGAGCAGCACTCCGTCCGTCAGGCAGAGAGGAACGTTGGAGTGGCCGGCGCCGGCGACGCGCACGGGCAGTGTCGCGGCGGCGGCGTCGCGCATCAGGTTGCGCACCTCCCCTTCGCCTCGGGGGTGAGCGACCGTGCGCGGGGCGCAGCGCTGGTTTCGATACCAGTTGACCCATTCGGCCCCGCCCGGCGCACGGCGCGCGGAGAGCGGCACCGCGGCGGCGCCGGGCGGGCCTAGACCGGCCATGACTCGCGCCGCCAGGCGGCGTCCCAGAAGCGCCACTCGTAGCGCGCGCCGATCGCGAACAGCGCGAGCATGCGGGCGCGCTCGCGCGCGCTGGCGTTTGCGCCGACGCTGTCGACGAGCTCGAGCACGGCGGCGACCGTCTCGCCGTACTCGTCGCCGCCGTAGGCGTCGATCCAGCGCTGGTAGACGGCGTTGGGCGAGCCGCGGGCGAGCAGAATCTTGCCGGCCTCCCAGTAGACCCAGAAGCAGGCGAGCACCGACGCGAGCGCCTCGCCGAAGCTGCCCAGCGCGGTGTTGGCGAGGATGAAGTCGCGGTAGGCCATGGTGGTGGGTGTGGCGCCGGGCGCCGCGGCCGGTCCCGAGCTCGGGAGGCCATCGAGGAGCTCGCGGTGAAGCGTCTGCTCGGCGGCGATCGCCCGCGACGCGCTGCCGGTCAACAGCTCCAGCTCCTGCCCGGTGCGTGCCTTGGCGGCCGCGAGGGTCAGGCCGCGCGCATAGGCCTCCAGATAGTGCGAGTCCTGCATGACGAAGTGGCGGAACCGCTCGGCGTCGAGGCTGCCATCGGTGACTCCGGCCAGGAATGGGTGCGCGATGATCGCCTCGAACGTGGGCAAGGCGTGCGACCACATCTCGCCGGTGAGCCCACCTCCTGTCATCGCGGTCACGCCGGCACCGCCTCTGTGTCGGGCGGGAGCCGGAGCTCCTCGAAGGTGACTGCGCACGGCGTGCCGTGCGCGATCAGGACCGAGCGCTGGGTCAGGTTGGCGATCCATGAGGCGACCGTGCATCCCCGCTCGACGGGATGGGCGTCGGGGTCGGGGTGACAGCAGATCGAATGCGGGAGGCCGTCGTGATCGGACAGGATCTCCCACGCGGAGTGCTCGGCCAGCGTGCCGCGGCCCGGCCCCAGCAGCTGGCGCACCCGGGCGAGGCGTGCCGGCGAGTCGGGGTGGCTCTGCACCCCGGTGTCAACGAGGGCGAGCGGCTGCGTGAAGTGGTTGGTGTGAGCCAGCAGACCATCGGCAGGGTGGCTCAGGGCGATCCCCTCCGCCCCGCCCGCCGCGGCCTCGATGTTGAGCGCGCGCCCCTGCGAGTCGGCGATCAAGTAGTTCGCCGAGGCTCCGCGTCGGGCGCGGACGATCGCCGCGAGCCCCTGCTCGAGCGTCGTGGCGTCGAGCAGGGCGCGCATCACGACATGGAACGGAACCCCGCGCTCGCCGCGATCGCGATCGCAGACGAGCAGGTTGACGACGTGGCCGATGCCGCGTGAGTTGAAGCCGATCTTGGCGATCAGGCCGGCCTCGGTGAGGGTGAGGTAGCGCGGGCCGTCGGGCCGTGAGACCTCGAGCACCACCGCCGTCGCCGCGCAGCGCCCGCGCCAGTCCCAGTTCTGGGCGAGCAGGCTGTCGCCGTCCGCGGTCGCGCCTGGCCCGGCGAAGAACGCGGTGCACTCGGCGGCGCCCCCGATGCCCAGACCGAACATGATCTCGGTGCGCGCGTTGAGCGCCAGCACATCGGCGTACGAGAGCCCGGCGCCCTCCGCGACGCCCTCGATCTCGAGCGCGATCGCCGGATCGTAGGCCGCGATCGGCTCCTGGTAGCCGAGGGCGTGGTCGCAAGCCTGCTCCCAGCTGCGCGAGGTGTAGTGAGCGAACGTCTCGCGGTAGATCTCCACCGACTCGTGCACCGCCTCACGCAGGGCCTCGCCGTGCTGGCGCCCGCGCTCGCGCGGATCGGCGGATTCGAGTATCAGATGGGGAAAACTCACGTCACAATCCGCGCCCCGTCCCCGGGCCGGTGGTCGTGTTGTAGGAGGGTCCCGGGGCGACCGGTGTCTCGGTCCAGCGGCGGTAGAACTCGAGCACGTAGGGCTCGAGCTGGTCAGGCAGGCCCACCGCCCACCGCCGCTCCTGCTCGGAGGCAAAGCGCCACAGTCGGTTGGCCGCCGCGTCGGCGAACGCCTCCCGCACGCGCGTCTCGTCGACGAGCGTGATCTTGCCGTCGCGCATGATCGCCCGGCCGCGGACTAGCACCGTCTCGAGGTCGGTGGAGTCGGCCCGGTCGACGATCACGTCGAGCGGATTGGCCGCGGCGTAGCGCGCGGGCGGCCAGAAGACGCGGTCGCGCCGCAGGACGAGCAAATCGGCATCATGGCCCGGCGTGAGATTCCCGAGGGCGCCCTCGAAGCGCACAGCGCGGGCGCCAGCTGTCGCGGCGCTGCGCAGCAGCTGCGCGGACGCGATCCTCCCCGAGGCCAGGTCCATCGGCCGTCGTTGCAGCAATCCCGCGAGGCGCAGCTCGTCGAAGAAGTCTTCGCGGTCGGCGAACGAGATCCCGTCCGTGCCGAAGCCGACGTTGCCGCCGCGTTCGAGGATCTCCCGCGTGCGCGCGATCCCGGCGCTCAACCTGAGGTTCGAGCCCGGGTCGATGGACGCGATCGCGCCGGCCGAGGCCAGCAGCTCGATGTCGCGATCCGTCGCCCATACGAAGTGCGCGAGCGTCGCGTCGGGGCCGAGGACGCCAAGCTCTTCGAGCCGCACGAGAGCCGGACCGCCATGGCGCTCGAAGTTGAAGGTCAGCTCCGAGCGGGTCTCGAGCACGTGGGTGGTGAGACCGGTCTCCAGCTCGTCGGCGAGCTCGCGGTTGCGCCGGTACAGGTCGTCTGAGCAGGCCGGGGTCCAGTCGGGTGCGGCGATGATGCGGATGCGGTCGTCGCGCCCGTCCCAGCGCCCCGCGAGCGTGCGCGAGGCCGCGAACACGTCGTCGACCGGCCACGCGTAGCCGACCGGGGACCCCGCCAGCTCGGCGGCCAGCTGGGCCGGCAGGCAGCGACGAAACTCGGCGTCGTCCTGGTGCACATAGCGGTTGCGGTCGCGGGTGACGAGCCCGAACGCGACCCGCAGCCCGATGTCGGCGTACGCTCGCAGCACGGGCTCGGCCCCGAACAGGTCCATCCCGGGCCGCCCGTAGTACATGTCGACGGCGGCGGTCTGACCCCCGCGGATGAGCGCGATCAGGTTGGCAAGGACCGCGTTGTAGAGGTCGTCCTCGGCCAGCGCGAACATCGAGCCGTGGATGCGCAGATTCGCGCGCTCGAAGATCAAGTCGTAGACGCCGGGCACGAGCCCGCACTCGCTGTGGTAGTGACAGTTCACGAAGCCCGGCAACACGAAGTGGTCCGGGCTGCCGATCGTCTCGTCGAACCCGCCATGCTCGACGCGGGAGCGCGGCCCGACATCGGCGACCCTGCCGTCCTCGACCACGACGGCGCCGTCAGCGATGAACGGCTCGTCGCCGAGGTAAACAACCGGGTCGCCGATGATCAGCGATCGCATCACCACCGAGCGCCCATCGCTGACCGCGCAGCGTGGCAGCCCACGCCGTTCAACTGCACCTACGGCGCCGGGAGGTATGCATCGGTCATCGCGGCGCTGCCGTCGACCTTCTTGGGGAGCAGCTTCTGCTGATACATCCAGTCGCCGAACGAGGTCCAGGCGGCCGGGTCCATGTAGCCAAACCCCTTCGGATTCTTCAGCAACGGCACGGTGGCGGCGATCATCTTGTTGAGCAGCGGCTTGGAGTATCCCTTGGCGACGGGCGCGAGCGCGCTCTCGGCCGTGGTTGGATCGGCCAACGCAGCCGCGGTCCCCTTTGAGACCGCCCTGAGGAACGAGCGCACCTGCTTCTGGTATGCGGGATCGGTCTTGAGCCGATCCGAGTTCGCGATGATCACCAACTCGTCGTACTTCGGAACGCCGGCGTCGGTGACGGGAAGCACCCAGGGGTTGGCTCCGCGGTCCTTGAGCTGGATCGCCTCCACGTTGCGGTAGCCGCCCTCGGTGGCGTTCACCGCGCCGGACAGCATCGAGGAAACGAGATTGGAGCCGACGTTGACCAGGTTGACATCTGACAGCGACAGTCCGACATGGTCCAGCATCGCCTTCATGAACGCCGTGTCCGAGGCCAGGCCCGCGGTTCCGACCTTCTTGCCCTTCAACTCGGCCAACGAGTGGATGTTGTTCTTGCCTGGAGAGATCAGGGAGTTCAGGGCGACGGGGATCAGCGCCCCGACGGCCTTGACGTGCAGTCCGTTGGCCTGTGAGATCAGCACCTCGGGCTCGTAGGAGATGCCGAGCGGGATGTTGCCCGTGGAGACGAGCTTTGCCGGGTCGGACGCGTTCGAGGGCGCCTGCAGCGTCACATCGAGCCCCGCCTGCTTGAAGTAGCCCTTGTCCTGGGCCACGTATAACGACGCGTGGTCGGGATTCGGGAACCAGTCGAGCAGCAGCGTCAGATTACCCGAGGTCGTGGTCGAGCTCGAGCTTCCACAGCCGACCACGGCCACCGCGAGCGCCGCCGCCCCCGCCAACACGAGCATCTTGAACAGTCGTCGCCTCATTGCCTCTCCTTCGATTGCCAGGCCTACTAGGTTCTTCCCTTCTCGTCGAACGCCCACGGGATCACGAGGTGCTCGACGATGCTCACGAATCCGAACAGCGCGACCGCCATCACCGCCAGCAGCACGATCGACGCGAACACGAGCGCGGTCTCCAGCTGCGGCGTGGCCTGCAACATCACGAAGCCCAGGCCGTTGTTGGACCCCGACCACTCCGCAAACACCGCGCCCACCGCGGCGAACGTCGCCGCGATCCTCACCCCGGTGAAGATCGACGGCAGCGCGGCGGGAAACTCGATCCGCCGAAAGGTCGCCCACCGCGATCCGTGCAGCGTCTTCATCATCCGCTTGAGCTCGGGGTCGACCGAGCGCAGACCATCAAGCGCGTTGACGACGACCGAGAAGAAACAGGTCAGCGCGACGACGATGACCTTGGGCAGGATGCTGAATCCGAGCAGGATCGCCATGATCGGGGCGATCACGACCACGGGAATGTTCTGCCCCCCGATCAGCAGCGGGTACAGCGACTTGCGCAGCACTGCGGAGACGTGGAGCAGGACCGCCAGGCCGAGGCCGAGCGCCACGGCCGCGAAGAAGCCCAGCAGGACCTCCTTCAGCGTGACCCACGCGGCGGAGAACAGAACCGCCCGACCGTCGTAGAACTCGGTCGCTATCGCATCCGGGGCGGGGATCAGGTAGGTCGCGACGTGGCCGAGCCTGACGACCGCCTCCCACGCCCCGAGCAGCAGCAAGACGAGCAGCATCGCGGGGCCCAGCTGCAGCAGGCGATTGGGGCGGCGTCGCGGGAAGTCGCGTCCGGCCCGCTCGGACGGCGTCGCGACCGCCATGGCCTGCTGGGCCTCGTCTAGCATTCCAGCGCCGCCATGGCCCGGCCGCGCAGCGCGACGAACTCGGGCGAGGCCACCAGCTCTCGCCTGGACGACGCCCCGGGAAGGTCGCTCGCGAGCCGCTCGACAACCCGTCCCGGCCGTTCGGAGAGCACGACGACCTCATCGCAGACGACCAGCGCCTCCTCGACATCGTGGGTGATCAGCACGACGGTGCGCGGCTCTCGGTCCAGCGCCTCGCGCAGCCACTGCTGCATCGTCGCCCGCGTGATCGAGTCAAGCGCCCCGAACGGCTCGTCGAGCAGGAGCACCTCCTTCTCGGCGACCAGCGTGCGCAGGAACGAGACGCGCTGACGCATGCCGCCCGACAGCTGGCTGGGGCGGCGATCCTCGAATCCCGCCAGCCCGAACTTCGGAAACATCGGCCGGACCCGCGCGTACGCCTCCCGCTTGGACATGCCTCGGTTCTCGAGCGCGAGGCAGGCGTTGTCAAGCGCGCTGCGCCACGGCAGCAGCAGGTCCTTCTGCGGCATCAGTGCGCACGACGCGAGGCGCTCGGGGGCGACGCGCCGGCCGCGCACCTCGATCGTGCCGGCGTCGGGATCATCGAGGCCGGCGATCAGACCGACAAGCGTCGATTTGCCGCAGCCGCTAGGACCCACCACGCCGACCCGACTGTGCAACGCGATGCGGAGCGCCAGGTCGCGGACCGCGGTGACCTCGCCGAACGAGCGTGTGACCCCGCTGATCACGATTCCGTCGCCGGAGACGCCGTCGCCACCAGCCCGCGTCATGGCCCCGGCCGGGCTCATCGGCGATTCGCTCCTCGGCGCCTCACCGCGCGACTGCCTCAAGCGCGGGCACGTCCATCCGCTCTACGACCTCGCGGAAGCAGCGGTTGGCGTTGCGCAAGATCTCGCCGCGATCGACGCGCGTCAGCTGGCGCCCCTCCATCACGATCTCGCCGTCGATGATCGTGGTGTCGACGCAGCTGCCGTTGGCGGCGAACACGATGTGGGAGAAGACGTGGTCGGCGCTCTCGGGCATCAACGGCGTGAACATCTCGTTGGCGGTGTCGAGGAGGATCACGTCGGCGCGCTTGCCGGGCGACAGCTCGCCCGTGTCGTGGCCGAGAGCCGTGGCGCCGTTTCGGGTGGCCATGCGGACAACGGCGCGCGCCTGCTGCAACGAGGCGTCGACCCGGGTCGCGCGGTGGATCAGCGAGGCGAACTTCATGACCTCGAACATGTCGCGGCTGTTGTTGCACTCTGCGGCGTCGTGGCCAAGACCCACATTGATCCCCGCCGCGAGCATCTCGGGCAGGCGCGCGACGCCGTTACCGAGCTTGGCGTTCGAGCTCGGGTTGTGCGAGATCTGCGTGCCGGTCTCGCGCATCAGCGCGATCTCCGCGTCCGACAGCCAGACGCAGTGGGCGGCCACGCAGTCGGGGCCGAGGAAGCCGGCGTCGTAGGCGATCTCGGTCGGCCTGCGTCCGAACCGCTCGCGGCAGATCTCAACCTCGCTCAGGGATTCGTTGAGGTGGATGTGAACCCCGGTGCCCAGCTCGTGGGCGAGCGCGCGCGCGTCTCGCAGCAACTCGGGGGAGGCCAGTGGCAGCCATTCGATCCCGATGCGCACCTCCACGCGGCCGTTCGCGGTGCCGTGGCGGGCGCGGAACGCGCGCTCGTTGTCGGCCAGGGTGTCGAGATCCTCCTCGTCAAGCGCGACGTCGTTGGACAGGACGGCGCGAATGCCGATCTGGTCCGCGGCGTCGGCGAGCGCCTCCAGCTCGCGGTACATGTCATTGACGGTGGTGACGCCGCAGCGAATCGATTCCGAGTAGCTCGCCAGCGCCGCCCAACGGGCGGCCTCGGGATCCAGCGCCCGGATCATCGGATACCAGCAGGTTTGCAGGTATTCCCAGAGGGGCAGGTGATCGCTCCACCCCTTCCCGAGCGCGGTGTGATAGTGAAGGTCGATAAGACCCGGCATCACGATCTTGCCGCTGGCGTCGATGATGCGGGCGTCGTCGTCGCGCCCTGACTCACTCGGGCTGCTGTCAACCGAGGCGATCCGTCCGTCCTCGATCGTGAGGGTGGCACCGAAGTGCACATCCTCGGCGTCGTTGAGCGTCACGATCGTGCCGTTGCGGATGACGATACGTCGGGTCACTAGGTGTGCCTCTCCTTGCCCGCTCGTACGGACGATGCGACGCGGCGCTCAATCCTACCAGACCAGATACGAGATATTAGATGTTTAACGCTCGATGTCGTCTCGCGAGCCGTGTCGAGTCCGGCCACTGCTCGCAGTCGTAGGCCATCTGCCAGAAGCCGAGCTCGAGCCGGGCGCCGTTGCGAAAGGTCTCCGCCAGCCGCGCTTCGTCGTGATCGGTCGTCGCAGCGAGCTCGTCGAACTCGCCCCGCATGCGCTGCACGAGCGCCGCGTAGTCCTTGGAGCCGAAGAACCCCAGCCACCGCGAGTAGACCGGGTCGCCGGCATCACGGGCGCGGAGCGCCCGGGCGATCTCACCATAGCTCCACGCGCACGGCAGGATCACGGTCATCACTTCCAGCGGTCCGCCGCGGTACGCGCAGGCCGTCAGGTAAGCGGTGTAGGCAAGCGTCGCCGGCGCCATCGTCCGCGCGCCGCCGCGGTCGGCGGCGCCGGCGGCGATCACGCGATCGAGCAGCTCGCGGTTGGTCGGGATCTCGGTCTCGACGACGTTGGTCAGCGACGCCGTGAAGCTGCGCAGCTGGCGGTCGTCGCCCGAGCGCGCGGCGCCGAGCGCGATCGCGCGCGCGTACTCGGGCAGGTAGAGCAGGTTCTGCTCGAGGTAGAAGCGAAACTTCTCCCGGGGCAACGTTCCCGTCGCCAGCTCGCACACGAACGGGTGCGCGGGCAACGAGTTCCACACCGCCGCGCAGCGATCGCGCAGGCGCTCGCTGAGCGTTGCGCTCACCGTAGACCCGCCATCGCCGCGAACCGCTCGATCGTGCCGCGTCGATCCGACCCGAGCGGGAATACGCTGACGGCCTCGAAGCCCCGCTCGCGCAGCCAGGCGAGCTTGGGCGCGACGGTGTGCGGCGTGCCGGCGAACGCGAGCGTTCGCACGAGCTCGTCGGAGATCAGCCGCGCGGCGCCGCCAGCCTTCTGGAACTCGCCGCCCTCATAGGCGGCGACGATCGACGTGATCAGCTCCTCGCTCATCCCGGCAAGCCGTGCGTATGCGGGCGCCGTCTGGGGGAACCAGGCGGCGATCGTGCGGGCCTCGTCGAGCGCGGCTCGCTCATCGTCGCGCAGGGATCCGTAGAGAAAGCACGTGCGGGTGAACGACGGCCGTCGGCTGCGAGCGCGGCCGCGCTGGAGATGTTCGAGCGCGAAGTCCAGTCCCGCCGGGAACAGGCCGGCGAGCAGGATCACGCCGTCGGCGTGCTCGCCGGCGGCGGTCAGCGTGCGCGGGCCGCTCGCGGCCCAGTAGATCGGTAGCTCGCCGGGCGCCCGCCGCAGTCGCGCTCCGCAGAACCCACCGTCGCCAGCGCCGCCGTCGAGCCTCTCCCCGGCCCAGAGACGTCGCAGCGTCGCCACCGCATCAGTCAACGTCGCGACCTTCGCCACCTTGAGGCCGAGCTCGGCCAGCGGCCGATCGCCCACACCGATCCCGCACACCACGCGGCCCGGCGCCAGCTGCTCGAGCGTGGCGAACGCGTTGGCGGTGATCGCGGGATGGCGAGTCAGGGGGTTCGTCACCGCCGTGCCCACCCGCAGCCGGCTCGTGGCGCGCAGCGCGAGCGTCGCGTAGATGTAGACCTCGCCGGCATGCAGCGAGGAGTCGGTCAACCACAGGTCGTCGTAGCCGAGCGCCTCGATCCAGCTCGTCAGCTCGACGAACTCGTCGGGCTCGTCGACGCCTTGCAGCGTCACCCCGTAGCGCATCACCACACGAGCACGTTGCGGCCGCGCACCTCGCGCGCGCGCAGGCGCTCCAGCGCGGTCTCGACTTCGGCCAGCGGGTAGCGGGTGTCGATCGCGGCCTCCAGCCGGCCGTCGGCAGCAAGGCCGATCGCGGTTTGGAGGTCCTGGTGGGCGGCAGCGACTGACGAGACGATCCGCAGCTCGGACAGGATCAGGTCGACCGGGTTGATCCGAAGGTCGTCTCCGGTGTAGCCGATCAGCACGCACGTCCCGCGGCGGCCGAGCGACAGCAACCCGGCCCGCATCGTGGCTTCCGAGCCGACCAGCTCGAAGTAGTGATCGGCGCCCGCGCCCCCGGTCAGCTCGCGGATCCGCTCGGGCAGCGTGTCGTAGCCCTTCCCGCCGGGGAGCACGACTGCCTCGCCTGCCCCGGCGTCGCGAGCCAGCGCGGCCTTCTCGTGGGAGTCGGCGACCGCGATCGCCCGCGCGCCGGCGGCAACCACTACCTGGATGACCATCAGCCCCACCCCGCCGACGCCGTTGACGATCGCGGTCTGCCCGAGGTCGACGCCGGCCAGGCGCGTCGCGTGAACGGCCGTCATCCCGCTGCAGCTCAGGACAGCCGCGGCCTCGAACGACACGGACTCCGGCAGCTTGATCAGGTTACGCGCCGGCGCACGCGCGACCTCGGCAAAGCCGCCGTTGACGGTGAACCCGAGCTGCCCCTGCGGCGCGGTGCAGATCGAGTCGCGGCCGGTGCGACACCATCGACAGTCGCCGCAGCCGACGAAGTTGTAGACGGCCACGCGATCGCCGGGCACGACGTGGCTGCCGGCGGGCGCCTCGCGAACCAAGCCCGCGATCTCGTGCCCGAGCACGAACGGGTGATGCGGGGCGGGAAGCATCCCGTCGAGGAAATGCAGCTCGGTGCCGCAGACGCCGGCGGCGCGCACATCGACTAGCGCCCAGCCGCCGGCCGCGGGGGCTTCGAGGTCGTGCAGCGCGACGGTCCGGTCCTCCTCCAGCACCGCCGCCTTCACCGTCGGCCTCCGCTCATGTTCAAGGGAGGCATAAGAGCCTCGTCCAAGCCGTCTTCGCGAGCAGCTCGCGCCTTCCCCGCCCGACGCAACACCGAGGTCCACAGCCGCGTCCTTCATCGCCGTCGCCACGCTCACCTCCCGGTGCCGAGGATTGGGGTCTGCAGCGCGCCATACCGGGCCACGAAGATATCAGATACGATGTAGCGTCAGCCAGACAAGGACCCACCGTGACCCTGCTCTGCTGGGACGACCGCTTCGGCATCCACGACACCGGAAACGCGGCACTGTACTTGTACGAGGGCGACCTGGTCCAGGCCACGATGCCGCACGTCGACAATCCCGAGCGCTCGCTGCGGATGCGCGAGGTGATCAGGCGCGCCGGGCTCGACGAGACGCTGGAGATCGTCGCGCCCGAACCCGCCTACGTCGCTGATCTCGAGCTCGTGCACACGCCCCAGCACGTCGCCCGGATGGCGGACGTCTCGCGCGAGGGCGGCGGCGACGCCGGCGGCGGCTACACGCCAATGGACGCCCGCTCGTACCACCTGGCCTTGCTCAGCTCCGGCTCGGCGATCACCGCGGTCCGGGCGGTGGCCGAGGGCCAGACCTCCAACGCCTACGCGATGGTGCGCCGCGCCGGCCATCACGCCTCGCGCGAGACAGGGTTCGGCTTCTGCATCTTTAACAATGTCGCGGTTGCCGCGCGGGTCGCCCAGCGAGACCACGGCGTCGACAGGATCGCGATCATCGACATCGACGTCCACCACGGCAACGGCACCGAGGCGATCTTCGCCGCCGATCCGGCCGTGCTCACGGTCTCGCTGCACCAGGACCGGATGTTTCCCCCCGACACCGGAGGCGCCGGCGTCGTCGGCGAAGGACCGGGCACGGGACGCAACGTCAACCTCCCGCTGCCGGCCGGCACCGGCGATGCCGGCTACCAGCTCGCGATCGACCGGATCGTCGCTCCGGTCGTGCGCGATTTCGCGCCCGCGCTGATCATCGTCGCGTGCGGGCTCGACGCGAGCGTGTTCGACCCGATGGCACGCCTGGCGCTGACCGCCACGGGATTCGGAGGCGTGGCTGATCGACTGCTCGGGCTCGCGGCCGAGTCGTGCCGGGGCCGCATCGTGTTCGTCCAAGAGGGCGGCTACAGCCCGGCGTACGCCCCCTTCTGCGGGCTCGCGATCATCGAGGCGATGGCCGGCGTCGCCCGCCACGAGGATCCGTTCGAGCCGTTCCTCGCGCCCTCGCTGCGCGAGCTGACCGCATGGCAGCGCGATGCCGTGGACGCGCTCGCCCGCAGACACGCCCCCCACTGGCCCGTCCTTGCGACCAGCTGACCGCAGCGCGCTTGGGCGACCGCCGCGATTACGGATACGATATCTCAATCATGGCGACCAAGATTCAGGCCAGCAGGATCGATGAGCTGACCTACGAGCGCCTTCGCGACGCGATCCTCGACGGCACCTACTCGCCCGGCGAGCCGCTCGTCGAGTCGCGGGTGGCCGGCGAGTACGGCATCAGCAAGACGCCGGTGCGCGAGGCCCTGATCCGCCTGCAGCGCGACGGCCTGGTGCAGATGGAGTCCTATCGCGGGGCTCGCGTCACCAAGCTCACGCCCGAGGATGTCCGGGCGATCTGCGAGATGCGGCGCGCGCTGGAGGGCCATATCGCGCGCGAGCTCGCGACGCGGCGTCCCGAGCCGGTGCTGCGCAAGCTGCGGCGCAACATCGACGACTCGGTGCCGGCCTACCAGGCCGGCGATCATGCGAGGCTGCTGCGGCTGATTCCGCTGTTCACGGACCTGATGGCCGACGGTCACGGGAATCCTTGGATGATCCGGACGTTGAACGGCCTGCGATCTCTCCTCGGGCTGATCGGCAGCGCGTCGCTGCACGAACCCGATCGCATCAAGCGCTCGCTCGACCAGCACCGGCGCATCTACGACGCGCTCGCGGCGGGCGACCCGGATAGCGCCGCGGCAGCCGTGCACGCGCACATCCAGAGCGTCGAGGCCGACTGCCTGAGCCACCTCGAAACCGACTCGGATCAGCGATAGGGCGCGCTCCGCGGGCGAGCGGCGTGGTCGTTCGCCTGTGTCCCCTCGGCGCCGTCCGGGCTGGGGTCAAAGCCGCGGCCCCGGTCGGCGTCGAGCATCGGCGGCGGTGAGCTCGCGGTCGAGGCGGCGGCCGACAACGCCAGCGGCAGACGCACGATCGGCACCTTGCCGGCGACGGGATGATCGATGTCGCGGATCGCGCCCAGGTGCGAGACCTGCGGCGAGTCGAGGACCTCTGCCAGCCGCCGCACCGGGGCGTAGGGCACCGACGCCCCGGTGAGGCGGGACTCCCAGTAGGCGGTCTCGTGCTCGCGCAGCACCGCCTCGACGATGTCGTGTAGCTCGTCGGCGTTGGCGACACGGCGGCTGTTGTCGGCGAACCGCGGATCGTTGACGAGCGCCTCCAGGCCGAGCGCCGCGCAGAACGACTCCCAGCCGCGATTGCCGCCGGTCCCGACGATCGCCAGGTAGCCGTCGGCCGTCGCGTACGCCTCATAAGGGGCGAAGAACGGGCTGCGGCTGCCCATCGGTCCGGGCTCGTCGCTGCCGAGCAGATAGGTCGTGGCGTGCATCGACAGCCAGGCAAGGCTGGTCTCCAGCAGCGAGGTGGTGACGTGCTGGCCTCGCCCGGTCTGCGCGCGCTGGTGGATCGCCGCCAGCACGCCGATCACCCCGTACAGCGCGGCGCCGAAGTCGAGCGCGGCCACCGGTATCTTCGCCGGCGGCTGGCCGGGGTGACCGGTCAGCGACATCAATCCCGACAGGGCCTGGATGGTGATGTCGTAGGCGCCGCGTTCCGCCTCGGGACCGCTCTGGCCGAAGCCCGAGATCGAGCAGTAGATGAGTCGCGGATTCCGGGCCGCCAGCGCTTCCGGGCCTAGGCCGTGGCGAGACAGGGTGCCGGGGCGCATGTTCTCGACGAGCACATCCGCCTCGTCGGCGAGCCCGAGCAGCCGTTCGCGGTCGGCGGGGTCCCGAAAGTCCAGCGCCACCGAGCGCTTGCCGCGGTTGAGCGCCAGGAAGCTGGCGCTCTCGCCGGCTCGAAAGACGGGCCCCTGGCCGCGGTAGACGTCACCCCCAGGGGGCCGTTCGACCTTGAGCACGGTCGCGCCGAGATCCGCCAGAACCTGGGTGCAGTAGGGGCCGGCGACGTATTGCGTGAGGTCGAGGACCTTCACGTCCGCCAGGGGGAAGCGGTCGCGTCGCGCCTCGGCCATCGCGTCAGAACGCGGATGGTGGGTGGTGGCGACCGAAGACGCGGCCGAGCGCGCGCGCGACCTCTCCCACGGTCGCGTACGCGCGGACGGCCTCCACGATCGCCGGCATCGTGTTGCGCTGCCCGCGCGCGACGTCCTCGAGCCGCGCGAGTGCCGAGGCAACCGCCTCCCCGTCGCGCCGTGAGCGCACCTGCGCCAGACGGCCGAGCTGCCTGTCGAGGACGTCGGGTCCGACGACGAACGGCTTGGGGTCGCTGGCGTCGCCGGCCTTCCTGGCAAAGCGGTTGACGCCGACGATCGTGCGCTCGCCGCTCTCGATCTGACGCTGCTGGCAGTACGCGGACTCGGCGATCTCGCGCTCTAGCGAGCCATCCTCGATGCCGGCGACGACGCCGCCGGCGTGCTCGATCCGTTCGATCAGCGCACTCGCGCGCTGGTCGAGCTCGTCGGTGAGCGCCTCGAGGTAGTACGAGCCACCCAGCGGGTCCGCGGTCCGAGCCACTCCGCTCTCGTGGGCGATGATCTGCTGGGTGCGCAGCGCGAGGAGCACGGCCTCCTCGGACGGCAGCCCCAGCGCCTCGTCCCAGGACATCGTGTGAACGGCCTGCGCGCCGCTGAGCACGATCGCGAGCGCCTGCAGCGTCACTCGCATGACGTTGTTCATCGGTTCGGCGCCGGTGAGCGAGGTGCCGTCCCCGCCGGAGTAGAGGCGCAGCCGGTACGACCGCGCATCTCGCGCGCCGAACCGCTCGCGCACCAGCCGGGCCCAGATCCGCCTGGCCGCGCGATGCTTGGCGATCTCCTCGAAGAAATCGCGCATCGTCGAGAGGTTGAATGAGATCTGCGGCGCGAAGTCGTCGACGGCGATCCCGCGATCGACGACCGCCTGGACGTACGCTGCCGCGTCCGAGAGCGCGAGCGCGATCTCCTGGACGGCGTCGCATCCCGCCTGGCGCATGTGGTAGCCGCAGACGCTGATCGGGTTAAACTTCGGCAGCGTGCCCGCGCAGTACTCGATCACGTCGGCGGCGAGGCGCAGCGACGGGCCGGGCGGGTAGATGTAGGTCTTGCGCGCGAGGTACTCCTTGAGGATGTCGTTCTGCACCGTTCCGCGAAGCGCAGCCGGTTCGACTCCCTGCTTCTCGGCCACGACCTGGTACATCGCGAGCAGGATTGGCGCCGTCGCGTTGATCGTGAACGATGTGCTGACCCGGTCCAGCGGCACGCCCTTGAAGATCCGCTCCATGTCGTCCAGCGACGCGACCGCGACCCCGACCTTGCCGACCTCGGGTCGGGCGAGGTCCTCATCGGAGTCGAGACCCATCTGGGTCGGCAGGTCCAAAGCTACGCTCAACCCAGTCTGACCGCGGTCGAGCAGGTACCGGAAGCGCTCGTTGGTGTCCTCCGAGGTCCCCCAGCCCGAGTACAGCCGGATCGTCCACATCCGCCCGCGGTACATCGATTCGTAGATCCCGCGGGCGAACGGCGGCCGGCCGGGAAGGCCGAGGCGCTCGAGGTAGTCGCCCTCCATGTCAAGCGGCGTGTACACCGGCTCGACCGGAATCCCGGAGTCCGTGACGACATCGGCTATGCCCGCATCGTCCACCGCCTCGCGCCACTCGCGCCACGCCTCGCGCAGCCTCTCCTCGCGTTGGGCGATCTTTGTCAGCGTCGCGCCCACGGTCGGATATCATACATGATGGCGGTCAGCTCGATGGCGTCCCTGCGCCCGGCTCGCCGAGCAGCCGGCACATGACCTCGCGCAGCTGCGCCGCCCCGAGGTCGAGCGAGCCGACGTCGATCCGCTCGTCGAGGGTGTGCATCCCGCTGCCTCTCGCGACGCCGAGGCACACCGCGGGAATCCCCCGCGCGATCGCCGCGTTGGCGTCCGTCGATCCGTCGCCGAGCTCGTCGGGAAGTCCCAGGCGCGCCCGCACCTCCCGCACGGCCGCGAGCAGCGGCGCGTCGCGCGCCAGGCGCCCGGCCGGTCGTTGACCGAGCGTCTCCACTTCGAGCGCGAGACCGTCGTCGACCGCGAGCGCCCGCAACGCGGCGGCGAGCTCCTGCAGCGGGGCGTCCCCGAGAGCCCGTCGTTCGACCAGGCACTGCGCCCGATCGGCGATCGTGTTGACCGAGCGTCCGCCGGCGATCGTTCCGATGTTGACCGGCGCGGTGGCGTCACCGAGACCGAGCAGCTCATGTGCGCACCGCAGCAGCCCGTTGATCGCGCTGGGGGCGCCGCGGTCGACCCAGGAGTGGCCGCCGGGGCCGATGACGGTCAGCCGGGCGCGCAGGCTTCCGACGGCATCAACGATCACGTGCTCGAGCCCGTGACCCTCTAGCGCCACGAACGCGGCGGGACGGAGGCGCTCGCAGATCGATGTCGCTCCGCGCAGATTGCCAAGCCCCTCCTCGCCGACCGTGAACGCGACCGCGCCGGCCGCCAGCGGCCCGCCCGCCAGCAGGCTCTCGGTGACCGTGAGCGCGACGGCGACCGCCGCCGCGTTGTCGCCCACGCCGGGTCCGACGAGATCGCCGCCCGCGCGCGTGGAGCCGAGCTTGGTGTCGGCGGGGAAGACCGAGTCGACGTGGGCAGCGACGACGAGGTCGGGGCGACCACCTCCCCACGACCAGAGGAGGTTCCCGACCGCGTCACGGCACCGCTCGCCCGGCGCCGCGGCAAGGCGACGCTCGATCCAGCCCAGCCTCGCCTGCTCGGCGAACGTCGGCGCGGGGATCGCCGCCAGAGCCTCGATGTCCTCGACGATCCCCACTGCAGTCAGGCGCTCGGATCGACGGGCCGACCGTCGAGCTCGAGCTCCCCCCGGAGCAAGACGCAGTCGATATGCGACCGCGCCGCCACCGAGCCGCCGTAGGGGACGTTGTTGCCCAGGGCGACGTGCGCGCCCCCAACGATCCCCTCGAGCTCCAGCGGAGAGCCTCCCGGACGGGCCAGGGGGTTGAGCCCGATCGAGACCTCCGCAAGGGTTCGCATCCGCTCGTCGCCGGCGCGCCAGATCGCATCGCGCAGGCGCCAGGACTCCGCGCCGTCGAGCCCGGTGAGCAGCCCGGCTTCGAAGCGCAGCTCGACGGGCGAGGCCAGCTGGGCCGGGCCGAGGAACAGCAGCGACCCGTCGACGATCACGCGGCCCTCGGCCGTCCCCTCGACCGGGGCGGCACCGACCTCGACATCCGGCGGCGCCGCGTATCCGCCCGGCTGGTCGGCGACGCCCCAAAGCGGCCTGCCGGCTCGCCCGTCAAAGCTCCCACGCAGATCGGTCCCCAGCAGGCTGGTGAGGCGAAACTCGCGCGCGTCGTCGATCGCCGCGCCCAGCCGCCGGGCGCGCTCACCTGCGGCCGCGAAATCGGCGTCGAACGGTCCCCCGGGTCGCAGCGTGGCCGCGGTCAGGCCGGGCACGGTGAGGTAGCGAGCGCCCCGCTCGCAGGCCTCGCGGCGCGCGCTGCTCGCGCCCGCGAAGTTCGAGGTCAGCTCGAAGATCACCTCGACCTCGCGCATCGCCGCGCAGACCGCCGGCGGCGGCTCGTCACCGGGCAGCTGCACCGGCTCGCACTCGACGGCGACGACGGTAGCGCCGAGCCCACGCAGCACGACGGCCGTCATCCGCGCGATCGCTGGATCGGCCGCGCTGTCGGACACGATCAGGCACCGCTCGCCGGCGCGGACGCCGGCGCAGGTCGTTGCCAGCCGCCGCAGCGCGCCGATGCACTCGATCCGCTCGAGCATGCTCAGTCCCCGACGGTGCGCGCGAGGAGCATCGTCGCCAACGCGGCGTTGACCTGCGCGGCCCGAGCGATGTCGCCCGTGTGCAGCCACTCGTTCGGGGTGTACACCGGGTTGTGGCCGGGCCCGAAGATCACCGTCGGCACGAGCGTGCCAAAGCTCGCGGTGTCCGCAAGCCATGATCCGGCGGCGTACCGAGGCTCTTCCCCCGTCACCGCGGAGTAGGCCGAGGCAAGCGCCCGCACGAGCTCGTGGTCGCGATCGATCAGATAGGAGTCCTTGCGATCGGCGAGCACCATTTCGTAACGGGCGTCCTCAACGCCGGCCTGCGCGCGATCGACCGCCGCCTGCAGATAGGCGCGCACCTCCTCGACGTCGACCCCGGGGTGGGGACGGGAGTCGACGCGGATCGTCGTCTCATCGGGGATCATCGACGGCCCCCCCGGGGGCAAGCCGCCGTAGATCCTGCCCACCGCCGTGTAGAGCTCGGCGCCGACGAGGTCGGTGATCCACTCCGGGACGCCATCGGGCTCCCAGCGCAGCGACTCGAGCTCGTCGATCAGCGGCGTGATCCGCGCGATCGAGTTGACCGCATCGTGGCGACGGCACGTATGGGCCGCCCGGCCGTAGCAAGTGATATCCCAGTACAGGCGGCCGCGATGGCCGAGATAGATGTCGAGGTCGGTGAGCTCCGCCAGCAGGCAGTAGTCAGCGTGATGCTCCTCGAAGAACCTGATCGCGCCGATCTGGTCTCCCATGTGATCGACCACGCACGACACCACCACCTGGCCGCGCCACACTCTGCGACAGCGCGCAAGCGCGGCGCCGGCGGTGACAATCCCGGCGATCCCGGCCTTCATGTCCATCACGGCATGCCCGTAGAGGCGATCGCCGTCAAGCCGCCCGCCATAGGGATCCTCATGCCAGCCCACGCATACCGGCTTGGTGTCGATGTGGCCGGTCAGGATGAGCCTCGGCCCAGGACGGCCCGAGTCCACGATGGCCACCACGTTGCTGCGCCCGGGCAACGCCTCCTGCTGATACACATCGTCAAAGCCCATGCCAGCCAGGCGCCGGGTCAGCGCGTCTGACAGGGCCGCCTCATCGCCGACCACGCTCGGAATGCGCACGATCTCCTGCGTCAACCGGATCGCCTCGTCTGTATCCACGGCCTCAAGCACTGCCATGGGCATCCGTGTGAGAGCCAATTTCGCCTCCTCTGGAGGATAAGATATCATGCACGATGGGGTTGGCGTTTCTGCGGCCCGCCGCCGCGGTACTGTGCGGACACTGTCAGCGCGACGCCGCGGTCAGCGCGACGCCTGAGTACCCGCTGAAGCTACCCCAAGGTTGCACCGTTCGTCGTGGAAGTTCGGGACGGCGGCCCGGGTGTGACGGTTACATAGTGACTGCGATAGGGGCCTCCTCGGTGGGGTTGCGTTGGTGAAGGTGCAGGCGTCGTTCGATCGCACGGCGAGCTGCGGCAGCTGGGGATAGCCGATCACCTTGCGGAACTGCATCTCGGCCTCGAGCATGCCGGCGGCGGTCCAACGCAGCCCCACCTCGCCTGAGCTCCAGCGCTTGAGTTGCGCTGCGTTGACCCTGATGCAGTCGATCATCGATACGCATGGGTTGGTTGATTCGAGGGTCCGCTTGAGCCTGGCCTTGATTCCCAAGGCGGATGATCGTCAGCGTCTCGTCGAGTCCCTCGCGCAGCGATCCCGCCGGCGCCCGGATGGGTGTGGTCGAGCTCGCCGGCGAGCAGGGTCAGCTGCTCGCATGCACGGTGATAGTCGGTCTCGGCCCACGCTCGTCGCATACGCGCGAGGATCGGTGGGCGCTCGCGCTCGGGTGGGGTGGGCGCTCGCGCTCGGGTGGGCGGCCGCGCTCGGCCACATGGCGAACCACGTTTCGCTCCTTGTGCACTATGCCGACGCGCGCGGGTCGCGTAGCTGAGTTGCTGTAAATAGGCGGGAGCCGTCAAGCGACGGAGTAGGTTCCTTGGAGTCCACCAAGAGCAAAGGAGACGTGCCGTAGATGGAGGCTCAGATCGAACAGCTGCTGGAGGCTGGCCTTCCGGCCACCGATGCGCAGGGTGCGCTGTCAGAGCTTGCTCGGCTGGGCGCGCAGTTGATCATCCAGCGCGCTGTTAAGGATGAGTTCGACGCGTTCCTTGCGTCAGACCCCCGTTCGTGCAAAACGACCAGCGGATCATCGCGCTGCTCGCCATCTCCTGCTTCGCGCTGATGATCTGCACGCTGATCGAGCGCGACGCCCGCCACACTATCCCGACGGGCTCCCCGCGCTCGGCGAGGGACGCACCGGCCCCGCCACGGCACGCGCTGTCTTTCACCTGCTCATGACACCGATCTGATCCACGCCGCCGCCGGCGTCACCGTCGAGCCGCCCGTCCCCACCCGCGAGCTCTACCAGCGCCTCACCACATGACAGCGAGCCAGACCACGCGGAGTCAGCGACCCCGAGGTGCGGAAGACGCCCCTAGGCCTCCGCGAGCTCCGCGCGATGCTCGCGATGCTCCTTCACCGCTTGACGCGGTCCCGGACAGTCGAGCGGTTCTTCTTCTGTAGTATCTCATATCTTAGATGACGACGACGTACTCGCTCCTCGATCCTGTTTCCGAGTTCCTGGACCGCGGCCACGGCCTCTTGATAGGCGGGGAGGAGGTGGATGCCGTGAGCGGCGACCGCCTCGACGTCGTCGACCCGGCGACCGGCCGGACGATTGCGACCGTCCCGTCCGCCGGCCCGAAGGACGTCGACGCCGCCGTCCGCGCCGCGCGCGAGGCGCTGCCCGCCTGGCGTGCGTTCCCGCCCGCCGAGCGCGCGGACCTGCTCTGGCGCCTCGGGACGCGTATCAAGGAGTTGGCCGACGAGCTTGCCCAGCTCGAGGCGGTGGATAACGGCAAGCCGCTCTCGGAGCTTCGCGCCGTAGACATCCCGCTCTGCTCCGACCTCTTCCGCTACTACGCTGGCTGGTGCACGAAGATCGGGGGCCAGCTCGGGACGCCCTCTTTCGGCTCCTTCCACACGTACATGCGCCGCGAGCCGGTCGGCGTCGTCGGCGCGATCATCCCGTGGAACTTCCCGCTCCTCATGTGCGGCTACAAGCTCGGCCCGTCCCTCGCGGCCGGCTGCACGGTCGTCCTGAAGCCAGCCGAGCAGACGCCGCTCTCGGCCCTCCGCCTCGGCGAGCTGATCACCGAGATCGGCTTCCCGCCCGGCGTCGTGAACATCGTCACCGGCTTCGGGGAGTCGGCCGGCGCGCCGCTCGCGGCGCACGATGATGTCGACAAGATCACGTTTACCGGCGAGCACACCACGGGGCATAAGATCGTCGAGGCCTCGAAGGCGAACCTGAAGCGCGTCTCGCTCGAGCTCGGCGGCAAGTCGCCGAGCCTCGTCTTCGACGACGCCGACACGGAGGTCGCGCTCGCCGGCACGCACGGCGCCGTCTTCTGGAACCAGGGCCAGTGCTGCATCGCTGGCGCCCGCGTCTTCGTCCACGAGCGGATCCGCGACGAGTTCGCCGAGCGCCTCGTCGAGCGCACGCGCGAGATTCGTCTCGGCTCGGGTCTCAATCCTGAGACGACGATGGGTCCGCTCGTGAGCGACGAGCAGCGCCGCCGCGTCACCGGGTACATCGAGTCCGGGCGCAGCGAAGGCGCGCGCGTGCTCGTCGGCGGCGACCCGTTCGAGGACGGCCCGCTCTCGGAGGGCTACTTCGTCGCCCCGACCATCTTCACCGACGTCGACCCCGGCATGAAGATCATGCGGGAGGAGATCTTCGGGCCCGTCGCCATGATCGGGTCGTTCTCGGACGAGGACGAGGCGATCGCGCTCGCGAACGACACGCGGTTCGGCCTGGCCGCCGGGATCTTCACGAGCGACGTGAAGCGCGCCCACCGCGTCGCCGCCCAGGTCGAGGCGGGAACGATCTGGGTCAACACGTACGGGCTCTTCGACGCCGCGATCCCCTACGGCGGCTTCAAGCTCTCCGGGTTCGGCAAGGAACTTGGGCGCGAGGCACTTGACCTCTACCTGCAGACGAAGACCGTCTGGGTCGACCTGTCGTAGTGGCCGTCGGCGCCCGAGCGTCCGCTTGCGAGGTGTTCCGTGCCGACTGCGACGCGCTCTGGCGCAGCCTGCCGGAGCACCCGGGTCCTCCAGGCGCTCGGCCGCGGCACGCTCCCGCTCCACGACCGCGGTCGCGTACTCCACGCCAGCGAAGAAGCGCACCAGTCCTTGGGCGCAGGACGACTTCTCCGCTCACGTCAGCTTTCCCTAGCCTTAGGCGCCGGGCTGCCTGCCGAGCAATGTCGATCGGGCTTCCCGCAACCAACGGCGACCCCGACGAACCTAAGCTCCCCGCGCTGCCGGCGTAGCGCGTTCGCAACCGAGCAGGTGTCCGAGTCCGCAGGCCCTCGCACCCGCTCCTCGCCGTGGCTGTCGGGCAAAGGTGTGACGTCCGGCGGGTTTAAGAGCATCCAGTCATGCCACAGAACTTCATCGCTTGCGACCGGGGGCAGACGATGTTGATGCCGCCGGATTTGACTGATTGGGTGCCGGACGATCACGTGGTGTGGTCGATCCTTGGGGCGGTTGAGCAGATGGACCTGAGCGAGTTATATGGGGCGTATCGGGAGAACGGCCAAGGGCGGGCCGCCTACGAACCATCGATGATGGCACTGCTGTTGTACTCGTATGCGCGCGGGAATCGGTCCTCGCGGGGGGGTTGAGCGGGCGTGCCGGGAAGACGTCACCTACAAGCTGATCACGGCGATGCGAGTGCCGGATCACTCAACGATCGCGGAATTCCGCCGCCGGCACCAGCGGGCGCTCGGCGAGCTGTTCACCAAGGTGCTGGCGCTGTGCGGCGAGGCGGGCCTGGTCGAGGTGGGGGTGATCTCGATCGATGGGATGAAGATCCGCGCGAACGCGTCGCGGGGCGCGAACCGCACCTACGAGAAGCTTGTTGCGGACAGCCTCCAGGAGGCTGAGGAGACCGACCGCTGGGAGGACGGCCTGTTCGGCTCAGATCGTGGCGATGAGGTGCCCGAGCATCTGCGCACTGAGGAGGGCCGCCGGGCCGCGTTTAAGGCGGCGAAGGAGCGGTTGGCGAAGAAGGCTGGCCGCGGCGAGGAGCCAGAGGTGGCGCGGATCGAGCCTGAACCCGAGCAGTTCGAGTCGACGCGTGGGTGGGGTCGGCGCACGTGGCACCGTGAGGCTCACAAGGAGTTGTTGCGTCGGCGCGAGCAGGCCGCGAAGCCGATCGCGCGCTCGCGAGCTGAGCGGCTGCTCGAGGCGCTGCACCGTCTGGAGGAGAACCAACAGGTGGAGATCCAGGCCAGCGAGGCCTACGAGCGGTGGCAGGCGGAGCGGCGCCGGCGGCGTGCCTGGACAGCGGCTCGGGATGCCGCCCAAGCCGTACACGCCGTCGCCGGAGCCCGAGGGGGTGATGAACAAGACCGATCCGGACTCGCGGATGATGCGCACTCAAGGCCAGCCGACGGTTCAGGGCTACAACGCGCAGGCAGCGGTCACCCGCGGGCAGATCATTGTCGCCGCGGAGATCGCGGTCGAGAGCCCCGATTTCGGTCACCTCGAACCGGCTGTCCGCGCCGCGCTACGCGAACTCGAGGAGGCCGGCGTGACACAGCGGCCAGAGACGATCCTGGCCGATGCCGGTTACTGGCACACGCGACAGATCGAGAACATCGTCAGCGACGGAATCCAAGCGCTGGTGCCGCCCGACGCCGGGCTACGAGAGGGCGCCAGGCCGGGATGGGACAAAGGTCCCTACGCGTTCATGCGCCGGGTGCTCTCGAGCGAGGCCGGACACGAGCTCTACAAGCACCGAAAAGCGACGGTCGAGCCGGTGTTCGCGCAGAACAAGTTCAACCGTGGGTTCCGCCGATTCCAACGACGAGGCAGATCCGCGGTGCGCTCGGAGTGGCGGTTCCAAGCAGCAGCCCACAACCTGCTCAAGCTCCACAGCCACTGGATCAGCCCCGCGGTCACCTGACCAGGGCCGGTCGAGCGCCGGCTCGACTCTCAGTTCACTCCAAACCCGCATGGATCAGGCCGGGAGCCGACCTTTGCCCGACAGCCACCGCCAACAGCAGGGCGCGGCGCCTGCTTCTCCTGCGGGAGCGCTAGGAGCAGATGCCAGCAGCACCGACCCATTCCTAGCGCCACTTTGGGGTTGGGGCAATGCCCGAGATCGACTCGGTTCGGATCCCGCGTCGCGCCGGGACGCGTTCGATGCCGCCCGCGCGGCCGATTGATGCGCCAGCGATGCCCGCGCGGTTTCAGGCACTAATCGCGAAGAGTGCCTGAATCGGGAGGGAATCCGCGATTATCCGCAGATATTGGCGATTGACTGAGCGCTTGTCGGGTATCAAACGAGTCCTGCAAATCCGCGGCTTTTCGGACGCCTGAGCGCAGCAGAGCGGCCGGATCGCACCCAGGAGGTCGCCGGTTCGAGTCCGGCTAGCTCCATCCTCAGAAGAGGCTGCAAAGAGGCAGGTTTTGATGCAGCTGGATCGGCGGGGATCGCCGCGGATCGCCCGAAATTTCAGGCACTAGTGCCTGAAACGCTTGGCAAGGCAGCGACATGCCTGCTGCGGCTCGCTTTGGTGCGGGGCCAGAGGTATGGTCGAGAGCGTCCATACAAGGTGCCCCGGCGGCGCGCCAACGCCCCGGGGCCAGGCACCGAGGAGCTTGCCCTCGATGCCCGCCGATTCTCTCGCGTCCGCTGGTTTGCTGTGGCGGTGACGCGGGCTGACATCGACGAGCGCTTCCTCGGGCTGCCAAGTAAAGGAGGCCTCCATGAACCCGGACAAGCCATCAGCCGAGCAAGCGGTGCTCGACGCGCTGCAGCGCCAGCCCGATGCAACCGCGCCTGACCTCGCGTCCGCCGTCGGCATGGGTCGCTCCACGGTGAGCAAGATCCTGGCACGGCTTGAAAGCGCCGGACGTGCTCGCCGCAGAGCAGGCGCACGCGACGGCGCCCGGCGGCTGCCAGACCGCTGGTCCCTCGTCGCAGAAGACTCCCAGGAACGCGCGGTGCCTGCCGCTGCGAAGCCTGAGCGCCTACGGCCAGGGCAGCTGGACGACCTGGTGCTCGCCTACTTGCGCGAGCACGCTTCGGACGGCCCGCTCGGTCCGACCACGGTCGCGCGGGCGCTTGCCCGCTCGTCGGGTGCCGTCGGCAACTGCTTGGCGCGGCTGGCCGCCGGCGGAAGGGCGTGCCAGGTCGACAAACGCCCGCGCCGCTACACGATCAGTGACAAGACACCGAGCGCCGCGTAACGCAGCAGGACATCGGTCGTTCATCCCCCCGGGGTCGAACCACTCCGTCGCTGCTAGCCGAAGGAGCCAGCCTCGTTCTTGCTTCTGGCGAAACTCAGGGCCCGTGCACCACGGCGACGAGAGCCCTGCTCTTCGGTCGACGCGCTACTTCTGCAATCGCAGATTGGAGCAGCCACCGACGGTGCGATGCCTGCTGCTGCTGCTGGTCGTCCTTTCCAGCACAGTCGGGTGAGACGCGAGCTTTGCCGGCGGGAACCCGAGGTACTGTTGCGATGCGGCAGTGCTGCATTGCTATCCCGGCCCGAGCTTTCTCGGGCGGGCGAGGTGAGACGCTCGGTCATCGGGCTGGAGCAACGCTTGCGTGATGCTGTTTTGGCGGGCGCAGGCCGACCGCGCGGCCACTGCCGAGGCGTTCGGTGGTGCACGTCAGGGGCGGTCGACGAGACCGCGGATCTTCTCGTCCACGATCACACTGTCGCGCTCGAGCTTCCGCCGCATGTACAGGCGGTCGATGAGCGCGCCGAGCGGTCCGCCGGGTAGCGTGTAGTCGGCCTCGAATGTCTTGATCGTGCCGTCGTCGCCTGCGGGTGCGATGCGTTCGCGGATCGTGGTGCGGCCACCGCCTGACGACGTGCCAGAGAACTCGAGCAGCCGTTGCGGATCCACGCGCGTAACGCGGAAGCGTTCGCGCATCGTCACCCCACTCAGCTTGCGCACCTCAGTCCAGGTGCTACCGACCTGGTCGAGTGGACCCGTGACGTCCTCGACCGCGATGACGCCGATCTCCCAGCGCGGCCGCAGCTGCGCGTCGCAGAGGAACTCCCACACACGCTCGGGCGGCGCCTTCAGCTGCAGTGCGCCGGTGAGCCTGCCCATCAGGCGACCGCCGATGCGCGGTCGACGCGCGTGTCCATTCGGAGCAGCCGGCCCACCGCCGCGAGCGCTCGCAGGAGTACTCGCTCGCGCAGGCGAGACGAGAGGACGGTGTCGTCGTACTCGAGCGTGAGCATCGACAGGTAGATCGCCACACGTGGGTCCTTGCCGCTGGTGATGCCGCGGGCGCTCATGAGGCGGTGGATGTGCTCGAGATACTCTTCGAAGCGCACCGCTGGCCGGTGCACCCCCTTGGCGCGCACCGGCGCGTCTGAGCGGTTCCGGAACGTATGCAGCGTCCCGGGCGGCACCGAGACCGCCTCGCCCTCACCATACGAGCGCCAGCGGCCGTCCTGCATCAGCTCGAGCGTCCCTTCGAGCACCTCGAACTCGTCGAACTGGCGCGGATGCACGTGCGGTGGCGGCGAAACGTTCCGCGGCGGCAGCGTGAACTCCATCTCGGTCCGCTCGCCGCGCGTGTCCCGCGCCGCCTTCGTGATCACATAGACGCTCCCGTCGGGCATCTCGAAGCGCGCGCCCCGACGCGAGCGCTCCTCCCCGTTAGCCGATTCCACACGCAGCTGCACTTGGGTCCTCCTCATCGCTGTATACTCCCTATGGGAGCAAGATTAGTCCCGAAGGGAGTAAATGTCAAACCCTCTCACCCCGCTGTCCTACGTTGTCCTGGCGATGGTCGGGCGCGACGGCGCCAGCGCCTATGAACTCGTGCAGATGGCCGAGAGCGGACAACGGCTCTACTGGGCCGGTGGCGCCAGCAAGATCTACGCCGAACCCAAGCGGCTGGCGCAGTTCGGCTACCTAGACTCGGAGCTGCGCGCCGGCAAACGACGCACGCGCCCCTTCTACACGCTCACCGACCAAGGGCTGCACGCCTTCCAAGAGTGGCTGGCGCTCCCCTCGCCGTTCCCGCGCATCCAAAACGAAGCCGCGATTCGTGTGTTCGCCAGCGACCTCGCACCCGACGACCGAGTGCTCACAAGCCTCCACGCGATGCGCAGCGAGATCGCCGAGCTCGCGACCGAAATCGACGCCGCCGAGCAACGAGCTTCGGCGATCCCGCACCGGCGGGTCCAGCTCG
Source organism: Solirubrobacteraceae bacterium (assembly GCA_039583645.1). Taxonomy (GTDB): domain Bacteria; phylum Actinomycetota; class Thermoleophilia; order Solirubrobacterales; family Solirubrobacteraceae; genus Palsa-465. The sequence goes on along the minus strand of JAVKSP010000021.1, from coordinate 709 downwards.
CGGTCATGCGCTCACTCGGGCGACGCCTCCTGCAAGCGCACCTCGACTGGATCGCCGAAGCCGAGAGCGAACTGCGAATCCTCAGCAAGCGCCGGCGCGACCCCCAACCTGCCCGCAGCACCGGATCTCGATCCCGCGGCGCGTAAACCCGAATCAGACCGACCGTCGGAACGCTCGGCGCATGGCTCCCCCGCGCCCTTCTCCACACGGCCAAAAGCGCCCACCTGCGATGGCGTGCACAACACACCTGCACGGGACGACGGGCCAGCGCGTCCCCGTCGGGAGCAAATCGGCGCTCCGATGGTGTCGGTCGGCGGGCATTCCAAGAGATCCTTCACCCTCTGCTCCGTGACGATGCGCGAGCCTGCAACCGCTCAATCAGGGCGTCAGAGACGCTCGCAGCGGACGACCACCAGGAGCGACGCCTCGCGGGCCACAGGCGCCTCCTTGGCTATACCGATGCAGAAGAGCGAGCCAGTCGCTGCCCCGGAGCACTGACGCAGACCTGCTCTCGCGCTCGGACGTATATCCTGGCACGGCCGGCTACGCGCCCCGGTTTGCGCGGAACAGAGGTCGGGGAGTCCGGGTGAGCGCGGACACGCCAGCGTTTGGCGTGCTTCTGTGTCCGCCGTCCGTACGCTGCTTAGGGCCGACGCGGCCGGTGTCGTGGCGCGACGCTGGCGTCCTGGATCGGCCACGCCCACCCGCG